>JAQGPA010000143.1 GCA_028293325.1 Pedosphaera sp.
CTTGTGGAGGAATCGCTGCCCGAGCAAGCCATTCGCGACCAACTGGCCGGTGCTGGGATCAAGGAAGTGGACATCCGGCACATTGGCCCGTCGCTGGAGGATGTGTTCGTGGCCTTGACGGCGGGCAACGGCGGAAATGAAAAGGGCGATTGACACCATTTGCTTATGAATAAAATCTTTCGCGGATTTAACGCCATTATGTACAAGGAATTCATCGTGGTGTTGCGTGACCCGATGACGCTCTTCTTCATGCTCTTTCCGCCGCTGATCGAAATGATTGCCTTTGGTTACGCGCTGGACAATGACGTGCGGCACATGCCGATGGTGGTGTTCAACGAGGATCGCACCGTGGAAAGCCAGCGCGTGGTCGATAATTTCGTCAACACCCAGACCTTCCGCGTCGTGGCTGAAGTGCACAGCATCACGGAAATGGCCGCGGCCATCCGCAAGGGCCAGGCGTACGTGGGACTGCAAATCCCGCCGGATTTCACGCGCAAGCTGCGCGCCGGCCGCACCGCGCGCGTGCAAGTGCTGATTGACGGCTCCAATTCCACCACCGCGCTCCAGGCGTTGAACACCTCCGTGAGCGTGACGCTGCGCCAGGCGGTGGTCATGTTGCTGGGTGAAGCCGGCCGCGCCGACATCCCCATCGAAGTCCGGCCACAGGTGCTTTACAACCCGGCGATGCGCAGCCCGAATTTTTTTGTGCCGGGTGTGATCGGAGTGGTGCTGCAAATTGCCACCACGTTTGCCACCGCCATGTCCATCGTGCGGGAACGCGAGCGGGGCACGTTGGAGCAATTGCTCGTAAGCCCGCTTTCCCGTTGGGGACTCATGCTGGGCAAATTGACGCCGTACCTGTGCATTGGGATGGTAATGTCCGCGGGATTGTTCGCCATCATGCACTGGCTGTTCGCGGTGCCGATTGCCGGGAGCGTCGTGGCGTTGATGATTTCCTCCCTGGTGTATGTTTTCGCGCTGTTGAGCCTCGGCCTGCTCATTTCCACGCGGGCGCAAAATCAAATGCAGGCCCTGCAAATGACCATGACGCTCATCATGCCCTCGGTCTTTTTCTCCGGCTTTATTTTTCCGCGCGAGAACATGCCATGGATTTTCTATGCCATCGGCTCGTTGCTGCCGACGACTTATTTTATCGAATTGATGCGGGCCATTATTTTGCGCGGCGCCACGCTGCTGGAGTTCTGGCAACACCTGGCCATCCTCTCCGCCATGGGGTTGGGACTGTTCGCCATCTGCGCGTTGCGCTTCAAGCGAAAAATTGCCTGACGCCGCTCACCGGACAGTTGTCGCCGCCACGGCCCGGGCAGTGGAACAGGAGCCGGAGGCTTCGCCGGGCATCTGGGTAATGATGCGCGCGCCCCGTTTGTAGGTGACATACGAATAGAACCACTGAAAGAGCACGGCTACCTTGTTGCGGAAGCCGACCAGAAAAATCAGGTGGATCAGCAGCCATGCCAGCCAGGCCATTAAGCCGGAGAATTCAAACTTGCCGACTTTTGCCACGGCGGCGGAACGGCCAATCGTGGCCATCGTTCCCTTGTCCCAATATTTGAAGGCCGGTCGCGCCACGGCGCCTTCAAACGCGATGTCGTTTTCAACAAGCAAGGCGACATGTTTGGCCATTTGCATCGCGGCGGGTGAAACGCCCGGCACCGGGCTGCCGTCGGGTTCCAACACCAGCGCCATGTCCCCCACGGCAAAAACATCCGGATGGCCCGGCAGGCTCAGGTCCGGGTTGACCTTGATGCGGTTCGCCCGATCCAGCGGCACGCCCAGCTTTTTTGTCAGCGGCGTGGCGGCCACACCGGCGGCCCAGATGATGTTCGCGGCGGAGATTGTTTCCCCGTTTTCCAAATCAACCCGGCCTTCCGAAATACTTTTGACCTTGGTGGCGGTGTGCACCTGCACGCCCAGACCTTCCAATTGTTTTTGCGCGCTCATGGATAATTCCGGCGAGAAGGTCCCCAACACGCGCGGGCCGCCTTCGAGCAAAATCACGCGCGTCTCGCTCGCATCGATGTGCCGGAAATCCGTTTTCAACACATGCCGCGCCAATTCCGCAAAGGCGCCCGCCAGTTCCACCCCGGTGGGCCCGCCGCCCACCACCACGATGGTCATCAACCGCTCGCGCATTTCGGGCGTCGAAGCCGTCTCCGCTCTTTCAAAGGCGAGCAGAATCTGACTGCGAATGTGCAGCGCGTCCGAAAGCGATTTCAGGCCCGGCGCAAATTGTTCCCATTCCGGATGGCCGTAATAACTGGTGCAGCCGCCCAGGGCCAGCACGAGGTAATCATAATGCAGCGTCCGGTCCGCCAGCATGACTTTCTTTTCCGCCAGATTGAAATCGGTGACGATATCGAGCAACACCGTGAGGTTGGGCTGGCCGGAGAGGATGGCGCGGATTGGTTGCGCAATTTCCGGCGCGGAGAGGCCCGCGGTGGCCACCTGGTAAAGCAACGGCTGGAACAGGTGATGGTTGGTCCGGTCCACCAGCGTGATCTGCGCATCCGGATTATGGAAATGTTTGCAGAATTCCAATCCGCCGAACCCCGCCCCCAGCACAATGATGTGCGGCCTTTTGTTCTCCGTCATGCCACATTGTTTAACGAAATGCGGAAAAAAGCAATCTTGGCGGCGTTTAAACGATCTGGCCGGAGCGGTCTGAATAACTTGGACGGGGACGCGTGGCCGCGGGCGACTCGGCCTGCAATTGATTATTAATCATGATCTTTTGCCAGGCTTTGCGCGAGAGGCTGGCGGTCAGGTCTTCAATCTGGTCCACCGCGCCAAGCACCACCGGGTCATCATAATTTTGGACATACAGCGCCGCGATCTTGCCGATGAGCGAGGACATTTCACTGCAATAATCCAGATAACGGGAAAGTTCGAACCGCGTCATGGCGCGTTTCGGCGAGGAGGCCGTGACGGGGCCCGCGCCGGTGATGGTTTCCGGGTCCTTGTTCAGTTGGTGCATATCGACGATGTGCGCCAGGGAGCGCAATTCATACAACAATTTCAAGGCGCGATTGCGCTTCAGGCGCATCTCCAGGGCAAACAGCGAATAAATGGCGCCGCCGATGAGCAACACACTGTTCAGCGCGGCGTCCAGCGCTTGCAGAAATTCCGAGAATCGGTCGATCTGCGTGGAGATTTTCAGGTTAAAAATAATCCAGCCCACCAGCACCAGGAAAATGATCACCAAAATCCCGATGCCAATCCGGAAGGGCAGAAAAGGTTTGGCGATCGCCGCCGCACGGCTGGCCGAATTTTGCGCCACCTCGAGCAGATGCTCCGCCACCTTGCCCAGCCCGGCGGCCGGAAAGCGTTCCTGGATCCGGCTCCGCAACCGGCGGACGGTTTCCACGATCTTTTCGGCATCCAGACTCTGATACACGCCGGACAACTTCCCAAGGGCGGGAATAGAGTCAAGCGGGAATGCGGACTACCGGGATGCCGGTCGAGTTCCGCTTCTTGCCCGCTTTCATTTTCCAGGAATACCAATAGGCTGTAAGCAGGTCAAAGATACCAGGCCTTGAAACCAAATATTAAATCAGCCAATCCCGCGCCGCCGCGCCTGCGTTTGCGCGTTACCGCCACGGCGGAGTCGATTCTGCGCTCAGGCCATCCCTGGCTTTTCGCGGACAGCATCCACGAACAGAATCGTCCGGGGCAGCTTGGGGAGTTGGCCGTGATTTATGATCGCAAGGACAAGTTTCTGGCGGTGGGGCTGTTCGATCCCGATTCGCCGATTCGCGTCCGCCTGCTCCATGCCGGCAAACCGCAAACCATCAACGCCGACTGGTGGCGCAAACATCTCGCGGCAACTTTGGCGGTGCGCGGCAATTTATTCGACGAACAAACCACCGGCTACCGCTGCATCAACGGCGAGAGCGACGGTTGGCCGGGATTGGTGCTGGACCGTTACGATACCACGCGGGTCTTAAAACTCTACACCGCCGCCTGGCTGCCGCATCTGGAGGAGATGGTTGGTTTAATCAGCGAGACAGCTCCCGGGGAACGCATTGTTTTACGGCTCAGCCGCAACATCCAGAAAGTTGCGGAGACACGGTTCCAGAAAACCGACGGACAAATTCTCCAGGGACCGCCATTGACCGGTCCGGTGATCTTCCGCGAAAGTGGATTGCGCTTTGAAGCCGATGTTTTGCGCGGCCAAAAGACCGGGTTCTTCCTCGACCAGCGTGAGAATCGGCGTCAGGTGGAAAACCTGGCGCGTGGACGGTCTGTGTTAAACGCCTTCAGTTTTTCCGGCGGTTTTTCGTTGTATGCCGCGCACGGCGGGGCGCGTTCGGTGACGGATCTCGACATCAGCGCCCACGCACTGGCCGGCGCAAAGAGAAATTTCCAATTAAATGAAGCCCTCCCGGCCGTGGCGGGTTGCAATCATGAAACGGTGCAGGCTGATACGTTTGAATGGCTGGAGGAAAACCCAAAGCGTTCATTTGATTTGGTCATCCTGGATCCTCCATCGCTCGCCAAGCGCGAAGCCGAGCGGGCCGGCGCCATTCACGCTTACGGGCGGCTCGCCGCGCTGGGCATCAATCACCTCAACCGGGGCGGAATTTTGCTTGCCGCCTCCTGCTCCGCGCATGTGACGGCGGAGGAATTTTTCCAGGCCGTCCGGCAATCCGCCGTGAAGAGCGGCCGCAAATTCACGGAACTGCAAACCACCCGCCACGCCCCCGACCACCCGGCCGAGTTCAAGGAAATGGAATATTTGAAGGCGATTTACCTGACCCTGAGCTGATCGCTCTAGAACAGGCTGTTCACCATCGTGCCGACCACGCTCAACGGACCCTGATCTTCGAGGCCTTCGGTGGCCTTATCAAGTTTCTGCAGGGAGAGCTTGGCGTTCTTGTAAAATTCCTGGTCGTTGACCAGTTTGCCGATGGAGCCCTGGCCGGAATTAATCTTCTCCAGGATTTGGTTGAGGTTCGTCATGGAGGCGGTGGTTTCGCGGTACAACGCCTCGTCCTTGACCAGTTTGCCAATCGTGCCCTGGCCGGAGTTGATTTGATCCACCACCAAGCGGGCTTGCGCGACGGTTCCCTTGATTTCCGCGGTGGCGTCCTGCAAGTTCGTGACGGTGGCGGAGGCCGAGTTGTAGAGCGAGTCATCATAGACGAGCTTGCCGATGGTGCCCTTGCCTTCCGCGATCTGGCCGGAAACGGCTTGAAAGTTCGCGATGATGGCGGTGAGCCGCGGATTATTTTGCTTCATGAAATCGGTGAACGGCCCGAGCAAATTATCAATCTTGTCGCCAGTGAAACTCTTGGTGAGGTTCTGCACGCCGGTGGCCGCTTCATCCAGCTTGGCCATTAACGCGTTGATGTCCGGCTGTTCCACTGTGGCTATGGTGGCGCCGGCCTCCAACTTGGGCGATTTGGGGTTGCCGAAGCTGATGGAGACATAATTCTGGCCCAGCAACCCGGCGAACTTGATGGTCGCGGTGCTGTCGGTGCGGATGGGCGCGTCCTTGTTCAGGCGCAGCAGGATTTCCACCTTGTTGTCGGCCTCGGACAACCCGATTTTCTCCACCTGGCCCACCGGCACGCCGGCCATCTTGACCGGGTCACCGACTTTGAGTTCCGAAATGTTGTTGAATTCGGCTTTCAGGTGGTAGCCGGGCTTGAAGATGTTGACGCCGCCGACCAGTTCCAGGATGAGGAAGGCCGCGATGACGGCGAGCAGGACAAACATGCCCAGCCGGGTTTCCAGGGTGTTTTTCATAGGATCCGTTTACTTTGATTTGGAATCGGACTTTGCTTTTTGCAGATGAAAATCAACATTCAAAAATTCCTGAATGGTCTTGTCAGGATTGCTCCGGACCTCCTCCGGTGTGCCCACGGCCAGGATGCGACCATCAAAAATGACGGCCATCCGGTCCGCCACGCCAAAAGCGAACTCGCGATCGTGCGAGACAATAACGGAGGTGACCTGAATTCGCTCGTTCAGTTTCACAATTTCCTCGGCAATCACCACGGCGGACAGGGGATCCAGTTCGCTGGTGGGTTCGTCGTATAAAATCAATTGCGGTTCAATTACCAGGGCGCGGGCAATGGCCGCGCGCTTGCGCATGCCGCCGGAAAGTTCACTGGGCAGCTTGTCCTCCTGGCCCTTGAGGCCGACCGCTTCGAGTTTTTCCGCCACGATGCGCATGACTTCCCCGGGCGGCTTGAGCCGGTGTTCCGTGAGATATAAGCCGAGGTTTTCCCCGACCGTCAGGGAGTTCAACAGTCCGCCGGATTGAAAAACCATGGCCAGCCGGTAATCCTCCATCGTTTCCGGCGTGAGAATGGATTTGTCCTCGACGAGGACTTCACCGGCGTTCGGCTCCTCCAGGCCGATCATATGCCGGAGCAGCACGCTTTTGCCGCTGCCGCTGGGGCCCATGATGACAAAAATCTCGCTGGGACGCACCTCCACATCCACTCCCTTGAGCACTTCCTGACCGTTAAAGGATTTGTGCAAGCCATGCACCTTCAGGCTGACGCCCAAGTGTTGATTTGATTTGAGAGTCGGTTCGTTCATGGAAACATGGCGAGTAGCAGCCGGGTCAGGAAATAATCAAGGATGACAATGGCGACAATGCAATTGACCACCGACTTCGTGACCGAACGGCCGATGCCGCGCGGTCCGCCGATGGTTTGCAAGCCTTGGTGGCAGGAAACCACCCCGATCACGAGCGCATAGACGAAACTCTTGAATAAACCGTTGGCGACATCCTTTACGGCCACCACTTCCCGCAGGTTGGAGAAGAACGACTGGAACGATACGGCGATTTGATGGTTGGTGGCCGCCACCAGAGCCCCGCCGCCCCAACCGACGAGGATGGAGAAAATCACCAACAGCGGCAGCGCCACGGCGATGGCCACCAACCGCGGCAACACCAGATAGTGGATGGGATTGATGTTCATGGTGCGGAGCGCGTCAATTTCCTCATAAACGCGCATTGAGCCGATCTCGGCGGTCATGGAGGAACCAATCCGCCCCGCGATGAGGATGGACATCATCACCGGGGCCAATTCCTTGCACATGGAAATGCCCACGAGGCCGCCCACGGAGTTGGCCAGGCCGCGTTGGACCAGCACCGGGCCGGTCAACAGTGCGAGGACCCCGCCGATAAAAAACGAGAGTACGCAGACCATCAACAGGCTGGCGTTGCCGATTTCGAAAAATTGGTCAAAAATCTTATGGCGCTGACGCCAGCTCAGCGGCAGGGATTGCACCGTGCGCCAGAAGAGGAGTATGAGTTCGCCAATATTTTGAAACATAATGAACGCTGCAATTAACGCTGGGACAAAGGTTCGCGCAAGTCACTATTTGTTTTACCCATAGGAATATAACATATGCGCCACTGTCTGCCGGTCAGACTGGATTGATACTGGAAGAGACCGAACAGGAGCGAGGTTTTTTTCGTCTGCGGGGTGGAATCGTGCCGGTACAGGTTCCATAACAACGATTGGCTGCTCGCGCCGGTGTTGGGGTTCCGCTCGTCGCGCCAAAAGGAGTAAAGCTGCGAATAATCCCGATCGGTGCTCTTGTTACCCGGCAGGAGGGGCTCGATCAGGGCGATGAGTTGCAACCGGTTGTTGCCGTTGAAATCACGGCGGTAGGTGAAGAAAGGCCAGCAATCCACGCGATGCAGCGCCTTGCCCGTTTCAGTGTTCCGCTCGTTGACCACCGAATAAAAGAAGAAGAACAGCCGGGTCCGTTCGCGGTCCAACGGCGCGGAGGTGAGGCGGTTGTACTTGTAAACCGGCCACATATACCAATCGCTTTCCAGATACTGGTTTTTGGACCTGCTGAAAAACGGCCAGACGCGGTCGGTGTGCTTGCCGGCGCCCCGGTCAAAGACTATCAACGGCCATGGCGCAGCCCATTCGGTGAACTGTTTTTCCCGATCTACGGTATGGGTCACCCCAAATGGCCAGAAATAGGTGCTGGAATCGCGCAGTTTGGAGCGATACAGGCTGTAAAAAGGGATCAAAGCCTGTTGCCAGATGAGACGGTCCGTGCCGACTTCGCTTTGCGCCTGGATGAAAAAGGGCCAGAGCACAAACCGCCGGTCATGGCCGGGAATGGTTTCCACTTCTTGAAAGCCATTCGTCAGCGTCGTTACGGTTTTATGTTCGTGGCCCACCAACGGCCATAATTGCCAGCCGCGCAAACCATTGCCATAGCTCTGGGTGAAGAAAGGGTAGGGCGTGCCGTAGCTGATGATGTCCCGCTTGCGCGTGCGGGTATAGAGCGGAAACATCGCGAAATGGATTTCATCCCGGAATAAACGATTTTTGAGCGTGCCATAGAAAGGCAGCATGGCGGTGTAATTCTGGGCAGGGTCCGGCGAGCGTTGCTGGAAATAGAATGGAAACAGGGTGAACCGCCGGGCTTTGTCTGCCTTCTGGTCGATGCCACCCGCCCAGGACAGGAGTTGGCAGAATTGCCAGCGATATTCCGTCCCGAACTGGTCATAGGTCAGCAACGGATAGGCAAAATCAAACTCCTTATACCCGATGGTTGGGTCTTCGGTTTCTGCAAAAGGCGGAATTGACCAGGTACGTTGGGAATCCTTGTGCTCCAGGTAAAAAGCCGGACCGAGGGCCTCTTTGCGATGCCCTGGAGTCAGGGTAAGGTCAAAATCAGCGTACAAGGGGCCGGCACTGACCTCGCCAGCAGACAAAGCTCCGGGCGAAAGGCAGCCGCCAATGCCCAAGCAGAGAATAATCAGGTTTTTAGTGATCGCCATGGCTGCAACAGCTCGGTTTCGTCTCGGCAGATAGTATGGCAGAGTTTGACTCCGTCAAGTAGAGCCATGATTTCTGAGGCCCTTTGGAAAACAGGGCGTTATCGTTATCGAAAACGCTATTCGAGCGGCTAATGGGGCACTTTAACATAGGGATTGACTTAACCATGGTTTCCCATAATCTTAATGTATTAATTGAGGTTTTTACCTCGGTTCCTCCCGACCCAGTGTCGATCGTGCATTATCGCCACTGGGTTGTTTTTTGTTCTGTTTTTTGTTCTGCCACGCCACCAACAAATTCAAAACGGCGGGCAGGAAGGTCAACCCCGCGATCATGCAGGTTGCCACTCCAATCGACATGACATAACCAAGGCTTCGGATGCCTTGATGTTTGGCGAGCATCAGACTGCCAAAGCCGGACATGGTGGCGAGTCCGGAGATAAAAACAGCTTTGCCGGTGCTCTTGGAAAGAATGCCGGCGTTTTTTTCCTCGGCAAATCGATTGAGGATATGGATGCCGTTGGTCACGCCGATGCCGATGACCAGCGGCAACGTCATGATGTTGGCCGGGTTGAAGGGGATATGGAACAATCCCATCAGCCCACCCATCCAGATGGAGCCGATGCCCACCGGAAGAAGTGCCAGGATGATGGAAGAAAAAGTTCGGAAATGGATGAAGACCATGATGATGATGGCACCAAGCGAATACCACGCCGCCTGCTGGTAGCTCTGCTTCAAGAGTGAGGTGTAATAGTAAAGTTGGACCGGGGTGCCGGTGGCGGTGGGATCCACGCGCTGCAAATCTTTCACGAACGCCTCCTGCTTGTCGCGCTGCCAGACATCCTCCTTGGGATAAACCTGCAACAGATACTTGCCGGTCTTGCCGATAAACCGGTTGTACAACGCCGGGGGCAAATCCCGCGCCTGCAAGCCGGAACTGTTGTCCTGGTTTCGGAAGGCCTCAAATGTTTCGTGGACGTCATCAAACAGCGCCTGTTGAAAGGCGGCCAGTTTGTCGGCGGCTGCGTTTGGGGTGCGTTTGGGGTCCAACATCGCTCTGCGCAGTTCGCCCAATGAAGCACGCATGGCCAGCAGTTGTTTGGCGAGCGCCGGATCATCCTGTTGGGTTTCTTCCGCCGCCGCGCCCATATAGCCATAGGTGGAATAGAGGGTGGAACTCAGTTCGGGTAAATTAACGGGGTCGGGGTCCGGTTGCGCAAAATGGATTGGCGCAATCTGTTCCTTGATTTGGCCGATCAATTGCAGCTTCGGCGACTGGTCGCCAATCAGGCGCGGGGCCATGGACTCGACATCCGAGACCGTCGGCAGCTCCCTAAGTCGTTTTTCCAATTCCACGGCTTGTTGCGGCGTATCGGCAACCACCGCGCCGAAAATCACCGATTTGGGCGTGGATTTGATCAGCTTTTGCTCGAACACCACCGCCGGCAATCCCTTGGATTGCATATTCAACAGGTCGTAATCGAAGAAAAC
>JAQGPA010000099.1 GCA_028293325.1 Pedosphaera sp.
GCAGTCCCAGCAAATAAAGGCGCGGCACGCGTCTGCTTTCGCACGCCCGCACCATCGGTTGTCCGGTTGCGCCGTATTCCACCAATTCACCCAAATGTTTTGCTGTGTATCGAAAGCCGGTGGCGAATACCACCAAATCAGGCTCCAGTTTTTTGCCATCCGTCAGCGTCACTTGATTCCCTTCAAATTGCCTCGCCGCCGGCACAGCAGTAATTAACCCTTTCTGAATCGCCCGTGGAATTTTCCTTCCCAGCATTGGCTCGCGAATGCGCAATCGCCGCCCGCCCAATATCCGCGTCGGAATCTGCTCCACCAACCAGCCAAGATAATGAATATCAACCCCAAGAATCCAGTGGGGAATCGCCACCAACGGCGAACGCAGCGAAATCCACGCGCCATCATCTGCCCGCCGCACTTCCAGCCAGTTCTCCAACACCTCCGCCGCCGATGGCCCGCCTCCCACCACCAACAACCGCCGCGACTCCTGCAAATCCCTCGCGCGGGTCGCAATGCTATGCTGCCAGCGAAAGGAACACCGTCCCGGCTCAAATTCATCCGGCAATCTCGGCGCGCTGATCTGTCCGGCGGCGTTGATCACATGGCTCCCATTCACCACGCGTTCTCCCCCCGTTGCGTCTTTATAGCGCACCACAAAATCATTCCCGCTCTGTTCGACACCCATCACCTCCGCTTCCGTGACCACCTCAATCTTATGCTCCTGCTGATAACTCTGTAATTCATCCACCATCTGCCGGAAGCTAAGGTAATTTGGACTCCCATTCCTCACTTCCATGTCCGGCATCCGGGAAAGGCACGTCGGCGAAAGCAAAATCATCTCCGGATCGACCTGTAGCAGTCCCGCCAGCGCAGCTGTCCCGCGTTCCAACAACGTGAACGGCACACCCCGCTTGGCCAGACAAACCGCCACTCCCAACCCAGCCGGTCCGGCGCCAATAATAATTGCGTGCAATGAACGGCTATTTCCCATCGTGCTCCGCCAGTTCTGTTGAAGATTGCATCAGTTCGGATTGCAACAAATCCGCCAACCGCTCGGCATCATCATGGGAAAATGCATTAAGCCGATGGCTGATGGAAAGTTGTGTTGCCCCGGCCGAAGCCACGACCAACAACGCCACCCCCATATGCAGGCAAACCGGCGTGTAAACTCGCCGGCCCAACAATTCCAGCCTTCCACCCGACCAATCGGACACATTGGAGCCAACATCATTTTTGTTCTCGTGCCACGTAAAGTGGCTGGTGGCAAACCCCGTCGCCAGCGGTGTCATCACCAATCGACGAAATATCGCCCAGGGCAAAAATCGCAACGGTGCCGTGAAACGCGGCATGGTCAAATGAAGTTGCTCGCGTATTGAATGGCTGAATTGTTCTTTGAGCGTTTGCGCCAGCGCTCCCACCGGCAATGCAGCATCACCCATCAACATCAACGGCGAAATCAAATTACCCAGGCAATCTTTGGATACTTTCCCGCGTCGCAGACTGACCGGAAACTCCAGCGAGATCGTCGAATTGCCACCCGCGCCGGCGGCTTTGTTCCACGCATGCAGCGCCCGCATCCATGCGGCGGTGGTAAACCAAAGCGGCTGCGTCCCATGCCGCGCGGCCTGCTCTGCCAGATTTCTGCTTTCCTCCGCGTCCAGCAATCGTTCGCAAGTCGCCGTTGGACCCGGCGCGCCGTTGCGAACGGCCATGCGTGCAGAACCGCCCCCTTTTGCTTCCTTCGACATCTTCCGCAAATGACTCCACATTTTCCCGGAGCACAATGGACGCAATGATTCTCCCAGCCCCGCCAGCCTTGCCGGCATCACCGCCACGGGCAACGGCAGCGGCCTTCCGCCTTTCGCATTCGCCAGCACCTTCAGCATTTCCAAATAAACCGTAAACATCGCCTCTCCATCCAACACGGCATGATGTCCGCGTACGGATAATATCTCCCGTTCCTCGCCCCGAACCCACAATATCTGAAACGGCGGCTCACGAAATGGATCCATCGGCTCGTTGCGCCACCGCTGCAACCCGCTCTCGCCTGTTTCCACGCGCAACATTTCTGCGACCCGACATTCGCCCTGCCAGACAAGCCCTCCAATGCGCCGTTGAACCGCCTGTCCCAGTTGTGGCCAGCGCCCTGTCACATGGCTAAGCATCGCCTCCAAATCCGCTCGCTCCAGTTTGCCCTTCAACTCAAGTTCAAAACCCTGCTGCATGAGAATCCCCGCCCCCTGCTGGTAAGCCACAAAAAACGCGTCCGCCGTTGAAAGCGCACTCTGCGCTGGCTTCCCTGGATTCATCGCACCGCCCTCCACTTGGCCAGCCGTTCATTCCGCGCCCGAATGGCCCCTTCCCAATCCGGCGTGGTTTCAACCATCATCATCACCAGTTCCCCGCGCAATGCCAGTTGCCCTCGATCCTCCACGGAAACCTGCAGCACAACGCTGGCAGCCTCGCACCGCCGAACTTCAGCCGTCAATTTGAGTCCTGCCGGCAACGGCACCGGCTGGATGAACTTGGCATCCCGCACCATTCCCAGTATTGCCCAACGATTCAACCCATATCGCAGCTTCACCATCTCTTCCGCCAGCGGCCCGGCAATTTGCGCCGCCAATTCAATCAACAACGACCCCGGCAGAATCGGCACGCCCGGAAAATGGTCCGCCAACATGGGACGTTCCGACGGCACCACCGCCTCGCCCGTGGCTTTGCCGGCTTCCGGAACCATCGCAATTGATTGGATAAACTCAAACATCAGTCCCGCACCTTCATTTTTAATTTATAATCCACCAAACGGACAATCGCACCCACCGTGCAATATCGGAGAAAAGTTTTTATATGAATCCGCTCCGGAAAAATTTTCGGCGGCGAGTCATACAACAAAACCAGCAATCGTTCCCGGCCTTTGGGAGTGAGCATCCCTTCCTGTGCGAAATCATTATCAGCCAGCACGCCCTTCGTCAGTTCGTAAAAGGTGCCCTCAGGAATGGCGATTTGAAAATGACTTTCCACCCGAAACAGCAAATCGAGCATGTCCAGCGAGGTAAAACTTAAATCATAAAACAGCAGGCTCTCCGACCGGATCGGCGCATCACCGGCAATCCCCAATGTCGCGCGAATTTCCGCGGCCACGACTTCCAATGTGCTTTGCTCATTCATATCCGCTTAATCCAACATTCTCCTAAGTATAATCGCCGCATTCTGCCCGCCCATCCCAAATGACACCGACAACACCGCTCGCGCATCAACCTGCCTTGGCTTTCCGATCACATGATCCAGTTCACACCCTTCACCCGGTTCGTTGAGATTGACCGTGGGCGGCACAATTCCAGTGGCGCAAGTCTTAAGCGCCACGATTGCCTCCAACGCACCGGCGGCGGCCATGGCATGCCCAATGGCTCCCTTCACACTGGAGACCGGCACCCCCGCTTCACCAAAAATGCGACGCAAAGCAGCCGCTTCCGCCAGGTCACCCGCAAATGTCCCAGTGCCATGCGCATTGACGGCCTGAACATCATCCGGCACAAGCCCGGCATCTTGGAGCGTGCGACGCATGCAAAGCTCCGCCCCCACGCCGTCATCCGAAGGCCGATTCAGGTCAAACGCATCCTGGCTCATGCCAAAGCCAACAATTTCCGCCAGCGGCGTTGCCCCGCGTAGTTGCGCAGATGCCAGCGTCTCCACCATCACGGCCCCTGCCCCATCGCCCAGCGCAAATCCCCGGCGTTGCCGGTCAAATGGTCGGCAGGCCGCCGTCGGATCTCCCCCCGCTTCATCGACCGCGATGGCTTGCAACCCGGCAAAGCCAATCAGGTAAAACGGCGTTAACATGGCGCTGGAACCACCGGCAACAATGGCCTCTGCCCGTCCGCTTTTCACAAGCCGAAAGGCCTCCCCAATCGCCTGCGTGCCGGACGCACATGCCGTGGCAATCATCCGCTGCGGCCCGCGAAACTTTTGCGCCAGTGCGTTGAAGCAGCTCCCCGCCGATCGATATTCCAGCCCTTTCACACCAATTTGAAATGTATCCAATCCCGTCGCCCAAATAAATCCCACCGCCTCCGCTTTCAACGCCGCCGACGAAAGCGCCCCCTCAATGGCCAGGCTCGCCATCACCTCATCGCGGTCCGTCTGATGATGCGGCGCCGCGTCAACTTCCCCGCCCGTGGTCACGGACAAACCCGCCGTAACAAAACGGGGAAGACAGCGAACCCCGCAACGGGCCGCCAACAATCCCTCCCACAATTCATCCGTCGTCCCACCCAGAGCGGAAACAGCACCCGTGCCGGTAATGACCACACGCTGAGAGTTTCCGCTCATGTTATCTCCAGGATGATTGTTATCTTGTCCATCCCGTTCCCAAGTTCCGCCGCCACTTCATAAGCGACCCTTCCGCTCCCGCCATGGTGAATGCCCGCCACGAACGCCTGTAAACCAGCCGCCGCATGGGGCTGCACCGAAATCATTTCCCCGAGTCGAATACGTTCCACCGATTCAACCTTAACGAATCTTCCCGTGCGACCATACGGCTTTGGTTCCCGCGAAAAAAGCAACGCAATGCCCAGGCCATTTCTCCCTGCTTCACCCTCCTGATCGCCCGCCATCAATAGTGCCTCGGTTTCGCATCCGGCCAGCAGTCGTTCGCCTACCGCCTCCAACCCGCACCACGCCTGCCCCGCCGCTCCCCCCAGCCCAAGACAGTACTCATGGTTGCCCTGCATGATTGCAAACGCGGATAATCCCAGGTTATCCACAGCATGCAGTGTATGCGTCGGATTCACGCGCAAGTTGCCGATATGACCGTTCGGCCCGCTTGCGGCCGCCGCCTGCGTCCATTGATGCAATTCCGGAGAACCGGATTGGCACGGTGCCAGCGAAAACAACGCGGCCTTCGCCGGATCTTCCGCTGCCTTGGCCGCTTCATCAGCCGCTGCCAGCGCCAGTTGCACCGGTAGATTGTAACGACGAATCTGCCGCCAAAGTTCAGGCGAAGTTTCTCGAACCCCGGCAATGTCATTCTTTATGGCGGCAGCAATCAGGTGAATCATCTGTTCTCTCCCGCGCGTTTATGAATCTTGCTGCCCCCTGGTTCCATGGCCTATGCGCCGAAATAAACCGGGTGAATGCCTCGCTTTACTTTCGACCAGTAATACAGATTGGTGGCGAGGTTAATCCAAAGATTGTTCGGTTGGCGGCGCATGACAATCCGCTTCATGATGGAGCGCAGCGAATAAAACTGCTCCAGCGCGCCCCACCAGCCCTCCTTGAGTTCTCCGGGCGTCAGCATTTCGGGTGTATACACCACATACGGCTCGCGCAAATGGCTCAATTGCCTGTCGAATACCTTGTTCTCCCGGTGAATCTGGTCGCCGGTCGGCGTCCCCGGATACGGAGTCAAAATGAAGATCTGCGCAATCGGCACTTTAAGCTTCTCCAGATAATCCACCGTCTTCTTGAACGTGTCCGGCTTGTCATCGGGCAATCCGAATATAATCAACGCATGCGGGCTGATGCCGGCATCCATGATCCGCCGAAAACCTTCCGCGTATTGATCCACCGCATGAAAGGTTTTGTTGACGTCTTCCAGGTTCTTCGCCGAAAAAGTTTCCACTCCCAAAGCCATCAGCGTGCAACCGGACGCGCGCGCCTTCTGCAATAACTTCGAATGCCGCGCCACGTTGATTGTGGTTTGGGTCCCCCAACGCACCCGGCTCCCGGCCATGGCCGTGAACAGGCGGTCGGCAAACCGGATGTCTTCACAGAGATTATCATCGCAAATATTGATGTTCCGGCTCCCCGTGGCATCAATGTCGCGGATGATCTGTTCCACCGGTCGTTTTCGGTGCGCGCCATTATACACTGCCGCAATCGAGCAGTATTTGCAGGTGAACGGACAACCGCGCGTTGCCTGCACCGGATACACCACCAGCCGGTCTTTTTTGATCAAGTCATAGCGCGGAATGGGCAGGTTGCTGATATCGACCGCGTGCAGTGATTGATAACGCTTTTTTAATTGCCCCCGCTCAATGTCCTCCAGAATCTGCGGCCAGACTTCGTCCCCCTCGCCAATCACAACCGCGTCGAAAAATTCCTCCACGCGCTCCGGCAGCATGGAAGGCAGATAGCCCCCCAACACCGCCTTCTTCCCGCGCGCCCGAAATTTTGCCGCGATGTCCTTGCAGCGGTCAAACTGCATGATTTGACCGGAAAGCGCCACCACATCCGCGTCGCTGTCGAAATCGATATCTTCCAGGTATTCCTCGGTCAGCCGTACTTCGTGCCGATCCGGGGTCAATGCGGCAATGAGCGGCGGCCCCAGATGCGGCAGGTACGCGCCCAGGCGATCAATCCATTTCTTCGCCTGCACCACCGTCCCGTCATCCCGGTAGTGTGCTGGATGGATGATGTCGATTTTCATTGTTTGAATTCGCGGTTTGCAATTCTCCAATCATGCCGGCAAGTCCCGCCAACGTGGCCCCGCCCGCGCACGCCCGGGCAAGCGCCTTCCGTGTTACAGTGATTTTATAGCGGTCCTCCACCGCCACAATCAGCCCCAAAACAATCAGTGACGAGAAGGGAATGATCGCATCCAATGGCTCCTCTGCCGGACAATTCCTTACTGGCGCCGCCTGTGCCGGATCCGGCGCCGAGCGCAAAATCAGCTCCCGCAGTTCATTGACCGCGTCTGGCATGTTCAAGCCTGGTTTCCTTCTCCTTCAGTCTTCACCGCCTTTAACATGCTTTTGAACGGGACTGGCTGCGGCGTCACTGGTTCCGCCATTGGAAAAAATCGCCGGTCCTTATGGCGGTAAAGATTGTTGTACGAACAACCGGGCATGATGCGGCCATCGGGCAAAACATAACTGGTGCAACACTTCTTCAACCTTGTCACATCCAGGTCCCAGGCATCCATGAACGCGTGAATGAAAATCGCCTTGCAGCGAGCTTCGGCCTTGCGCTCCACTTCATCGTACGAAAGCGGATTGCGCGAATTAAATGTCTCCTTCAGGAAATGCTTCAGCGAATCGAGGATTACCTGCGAATCATCACCAACCTTGCTGGTGGACCACAACTGGGTGATGGAATCCAGCAGCATCTTTTCCAGCGCGCTGTCCGTGCGCAACAAGGTGCGATTGGCCATCGCATCGAGGTATTGGCGGATATTCACGAACTCAGGCAACGGCACATATCGGCTGTCATTCATCCGAAACAGATACGTGGCTGTGTAGCAACTGGGGTGCGAACACGGAACCGGATGAAAGTACGACCGCTTAAACCAGCCGGTCTGTTCTTCGATCAACTGATGCACTTCCGGCATCGTCAACCGGTGGCCGGCCGGGCTCTTGTGATAGAAATCCCCGCCATCCCCGGTGTGCGCCATCGGCTGAATGACAATGCTCGAGACCTGATCCATCGCCAGGCCAAACTCCATCAGCGCCCCCAATTCATCGCTGTTGTCCCCCTTCGACACCGTCGGCACCAGCACCGTCGGAATATCCAGTTCCTTGATGACTTCAATGCACTTCATCTTCATGTCAATCAATTCCACGCCGCGTATCTTGGGATAAACCCCCGCCTTCAATGAATCGAACTGAAGCGACGCATACATCCCGCCCGCTTTGAATCGCTCCGCAAATTCCCGGTTGTTGGCAATCTTGCGTCCATGTGTCGATATCAACAGCCGCTTGATTTTCCCGGCATGCGGCCCGTGCATCACATAATCGCAGAACTCAAAAAACTCCTTGTGCAACGTCGGCTCGCCGCCCGACAGCAACAAAATCGGCAATTCCCCCTCCGCCGCAATAATCGTATCCACCGCTCTCTTGAATTCGTCAAAGGTCATCGAGTATCGCTGCTGGTTGCGCACAATGCACACCGGGCAGGTGAGATCGCACACATCATTAATCTCGATAATGGGCGAGCAGGTATGCTGCTGGTGCTCTTCGCACAGGCCGCAATCTGCAGGACACCCATGCTCCACCTTCGTCGCAAATTGCAACGGCATCGTCCCGGGCTTCGTATAGGTCAGGGAGTTGATGTAATACTCGGCGTCGCTGGATGTCTCCACCTCAAAAAAGCCATGCGCCGGACAGCGCTTTTGCATAAATATCTTGTCCGCGCGCAGCACGATGTGCGCATCGATGCTTCTTTTGCAGACCGGACAGATCGAGCGCGTATAGGAAAGAAAGGAAGCGTCCCGGTCCTTCTTCACTTGCGGCTGCGTGGAGATATTCATAATGGTTTCAGTGTTGGTTTAATTAGGCCAGTGTCCCACCGTCCAGAAAGAGCACACTGCCGTTCATGTATGTGTTGCGTGACGACGCCAGCCACGCCACCAATTCGCCACACTCAGCCGGCTGGCCGATGCGCGAAAGCGAACAGGCATCCGTATAACGCTTCTGATGATGCTCGGGAATGGTGGAACGCAGTCCGCCTTCAAAAATTCCGGCGGCCACGGCATTGACCAGGATGCCGTAAGGCCCCACTTCATGCGCCAGACTGCGCGTCAATCCTTCCAGCGCCCCTTTGCTCGCCGCATAATGTACCGGACCGGGGATCGTTCTCGCACCGGCAATCGAACTGATATTGACGATGCGCCCGTTCTTTTGCCGGATCATTCCGCGCAACGCCGCCTTGCACAATCGAAACGCGGCAAAGAAATTGAGTTCCATCAGGTCTTCCAAATCCCCGTCCTCGATGAGCACAAAGGGTATTGATTCACTGATGGCCGCATTATTGACCAGCACGTCAAGCCCGCCCCATTTCTGCTCCACCTCCGTCACGACCCTCCCCGCCGCCATTGGTTCGCATAAGTCCGCTTGCATGGCCATGCAATCATTCCCGTATCTGCGCACCGCCGCTTCCGTCGCTGCGCAGTTGCTGGCATTCCCATTCCAGGTAAAGGCCACCTGCGCGCCTTCCCGCGCCATCACCTCACAGATACCCCTGCCCAAGCCGCCGGAACCGCCGGTGACCAGGATTCTTTTTCCCGCCAGCAGACCGTCCGCTTTCATTTCAGGTGTTCCAGTCAACATGACGTCGTTCTCCACTCCCTCGAATTTTTACAGAGCAGACCATGACTCCCGCATCTCCGCAAGCCTGTAACAACCGGTTCGCGGCAGCGTCTGCCCTCCCATCGCCCACCAGGCAAATTGCCGCCCCTGAGTAACCCCAACTGCGCGCGATTAACTGGGGAATAAATCCCGGCGTAATCTCCAGTATCGCGCTGGGCAACAGCCTGCCGCCAATTTGCGCTTCCGGTGGCGGACTAATTGGACTCTCCAATCTGACCACCAGCAAATCCGGCGGTATCGCCGGGCGCTTCTGCAACGCTGCCTCCGCAATCTGTCTCAATACCCGGCTCATAAGCGGAATCGCCGCCTCCGTTGTCCCCCACGCCTTCTCCTCAGTTTGGCGCGACGCATGTGGCTGACTTTTTTTTGAGACACCCGCCGCGGCACAGGCGCCGCTCAACGACCGACAAACAATCACCGTATCCGCTTTCGCCACCCCACTCGACAGCGGTCGCCCATCACTCGCGACCTTCCCATTCATCGAAAGCGAAGGAAACCAGCCAGACGTTCGCTGGGCCAACATCCCCAAAGCAACGGAAAGCAACCCCGAAGCGCCATTCGTATGTCCAAAATGCAGCAACGGCGTGGTTACTGGCACGGCACCGTCGAAATGTTTTCCGATGGCGTTTAGTTCGAGCTCGTCAGTTTCCGGCGGACCGCTCCCCAGCCCAATGATCAATTCCGGCGCTATCAGTGACAATCCCGCCAGTACGCCACTCAGTCCTCCATTCCCGCCCAAATCATGTCTTAATATTGGCCCTGACAATTGCGGCGCCTCGCCGGAATCCCTGCTCAGGATTAATGCCACCGCCGCTTCACCCGGTATAAATCCGTCGTTAACCGGCTGCCACGGCGCGGGTCTCGCGGACAAAACCCGCAATGCTTCAAAATTATCATGGCTCGCCGGGGAGAGAATATCTGCCGCCAGTACAACCACCTTATCATGGCCGTTCGCCATTAATTTCTCTGCCAGGTAAAGTGCTTGTAACCCGGAAGCGCACGAACCGCTCACCACCGGCAATGATTGCCCCGCCCAGGGCGTGTCGCGCAGCAGGCTTTGCGTATCAAAAGCATCACGCCAGCCTTCGACCTCCACCACATCCGCTCCCCCATTGCTCGAAGCTACAATCAGGGGCGTCTCGGGCGACACCCATTGGCCGCCCAAACAATCCTCCAACGCCATCCTCGCCAGTCTCTGCCACCGCTGCATGCCGGAAATATTGGAATCCATTCCAAGCGCCGGCCGGCAAACCTCACAGCTGGTCCATCGATTCGACTGCCACGGCAGCGCCGCCGGTATCTGCAGCTTGGAAGCACTCAAAATCTTCGCCACATCACCCTGAGCGGTGGCCAGCCCGACGGAGAAAATTCCAATGGTCATCGCGGCTTATTGAAAGCCCGTCGACACCGGAAGTCATCTAATAAATGGCAGCAGCACCCACTTTAAGCGACGGGCTCTGCCGCCGCGACGGCTCCCGCCGGCAGCCGGATGGTGAAGGTTGCCCCCATGCCGGGCTTGCTGGAAACCTCGATGGTGCCGCTGTGCGCCTCGACGATGGCCTTGGAAATCGCCAATCCCAATCCCGCATTCCCGGATGCGCCGGTGCGCGATTTGTCCGCACGAAAAAACCGTTCGAAAACATGCGGCAATTCCTCCGCGGCAATTCCCTTGCCGGTGTCAGCCACCACTAACAGGACAATGCCATCCTGCTGTTGCGCGGTCACCCGCACCTCGCCATGATGATTATTGTATTGGATGGCGTTGGTTAAAAGATTGGTAATCACCTGGGCGAGTCGTTCCGGGTCGCCGGCGCACTCCACCACGGGCAACTCGCCATGGATGGCTATCCCGCGCTCTTCCGCCAGCGGACGAATCAATTCCAAGCAATCCTGCGTGGTCGCGGACAAATCGAAACGCATCCGTTTCATCTGTTCCTGCCCGGCGTCGAGCCGCGCCAATTCCAACATCGATGTAATCAGCCGACGCATCCGTTGCGCCGCCCGCTGGCACGCCTCAACTGTCTCGCGATATTCCGGAGCCGTGCGGTCGCGATTCAATGTGGTCTGCGTTTGCGTGAGAATTACAGAAACCGGCGTGCGCAGTTCGTGCGCCACGTCCGACGTGAAACGGCCCTGTTGCGCAAACGCCGCCTCCAAACGCGCAAATGTCGAATTCAGCACGCTGGCCAGCCGCCCTAATTCATTATCCGTGTCCGTCGCGTTGATGCGTTGTGAAAGATCGCCCGCGGCAATTTTCACCGCCGTGGCGCTGATTTCCTCGATGGGCTGAATGGTGCGTGTCGCCATCCACCAACCCCCCGCCAATCCCAGCAGCAATACCGCCCCGCCCACTCCTGTCAGCAACCACGCCAGCCGCCGCAACTCCGCCAGATCCGGCCCAATGGACCGTCCCACCAGCACGCATTCACCCGGCGGTGTAAATTGAAAACTTTCGCGCACCTCTCCACGCATCCGAATGTCCGTCGACAAATCGGCTCCCGCGCGTGGCGGCTCATTTGCAATCACGGGCGCATTGGCCGACCGCGAAAGCTCGTGTCCATCCCGTGTCCAGACAATGTAGTAATACGAGTTGGGCTCGGCGCCATCGTAAAATCTGGCTTCCTCCGCCGGCACGGAAAACGCACGTGGCGGCGGATTACGCCCCGGGTTCCCATCGCCAAAAGGCCGCCCGGGCTGGGGGCCATCCTGCGGTGGTGGATTGCGTGGCAGTTCGTCCTCCGGCGGGAGTGGACCGCGACGTAGTGGATCTTCCTGCGGCGGCGGACGATGCTGTGCGTCACCGGGCAGACCGCCATCACGCGGCGGCAGGCCACCTCCTTGCGGCTGTGGACCGCGCAACACACGAAACAGCGCCGCAATTCTCACGCGCGACTCGTCATCAACGCGCCGTAACTGCCGGCCCCGTTCCAACTGAAACGCGGTGAACCCGAACCCCGCGAGCACAACCACGAGGATCAATCCATACCAAATCTGCAACCGCCAGCGTATCGATTTGAAAAGCTTCCTCATAATTCAATGCAATAACCGTGGCCGCGCCGTGTAACGATAAACTCGTGCCCCAGCTTTTTGCGGATATTGGACACATGCACATCCAGCAGATTCGATAGCGTGCTGTCGTCTTCATCAAAAAGATGCTCGTAAAGCGTCGTGCGGGTGACCACCTCGCCGCGATGCAGTGCCAGATATTCGACCAGTGCATACTCACGCGCCGTGAGGATCACCGGCACGTTCGCGTGAAAGACATTCCGCGCCGCGGTGTCAATCGCCACCTCGCCAATTTCGATGCGCGCCCGCGTCTGGTTCGCCGTGCGGCGGATCAACGCCCGCAACCGCGCCAGCAATTCCGGCAGATCAAACGGTTTCACGACATAATCATCCGCTCCCGTGTCGAGCCCTTTCACCCGGTCTCTCGTCTGGTCGCGCGCAGTCAGCATCAGCACTGGCGTCTTTTTCGTTTTACGCAACCGCTGCAACACCTGCCAGCCATCCAGCTTCGGCAGCATCACATCCAGCACCAGGGCGTCGTAATCAGAACCCTCGGCCTTGAACAACCCTTCCTCGCCCTCCTCGGCGGTGTCCACGGCATAACCCTCCTCGCGCAAGGCCTGCGCCAAGCCGCGCAACAGATCCGGTTCATCTTCTATAATCAGAACTCTCATTCTTGCTGCTGCCGTTTTACCAGAAGTGCATTCTGCCGCCAAGCTTCCGGCAATCGTGCTAAAGCCTGCCACAGCCAACCTTAAGGGAACATGAAGAAGCTTTGTCGCATTGAAATGAATTTCAAAGCACTTATTTTCAAAAATCTTTTGCCTTAACGTTCCCTTAAGGTTGCCTTGCGTAGAGTGCCCGTATGAAAGCTCAATTGAAGACCCTTCTGAAAACAGTCCGGCGCTGCGCCATCACCGCCATTATTGGTCTTGCGTTGGCAGACTCACGCGTCCTCGCGAGCGATCCGCAACTCACCTCCTGGTTCACCACTTGCTCGGGCAAATATGTCCATCTCTACACCAATGATGCCATGAAAACCGCCGGCACCACCGTGACGGTTTGGGGCAATGGCACCCAAACCCAGTCTCTCCCCGCCTACTGCGGCGTGCAGGAAGTCGATTATTCCACGAACTGGACTTACATCCGCAGCACCGGACTGGGCAGCCACGTGATGGGACCATGGTATCTCATGGCCGCGCACACGACGATCTTCCCCAATTTTCCGGTTAACACCAAAACACTTTATCGCTTCCCGCGCACGCCCACAGTGCCCGTGACCAAGACTCTCAACGGCGGTGGCGCCGTCGGTTATTTCGTGGACGGCGTCGCCATGTTCAATAGCTGGGACGCCTTCTATTGGAGCGGCTCGGCGGATACCGGCGGCGGCGCGGGTGGCGGATATTGGAATCGCGACGCCTATGTGAATGAAGGTGTTTCTTTTGATCCTGCCTACGCGCACCAACCGCAGGATGGCACTTATCATAATCATGCCGAACCGATCGCGCTCCGCTATTTGCTCGGCGACCATGTCGATTATAACTCCACCACCAAGGTTTACTCCGAGTCCACCAGTCCCGTGACCAACCACTCGCCCATTCTCGGCTGGGTCAGCGACGGGCATCCCATTTACGGGCCCTATGGCTATTCCGATCCAACCAACGGCAACAGCGGCGTGCGACGCATGGTTTCCGGCTATGTCCCGCGCAACGGCCAAAACGGGACCGATAATCTTTCATTCATCGGAGCAGTACGAGCAGCCATACCCGCCTGGGCGCAAAGGGAGTATGCCTCGACCAGTCCCAGCGGAACGACCAATGGGCCCAATGTCTCTGGCACTTATCCCTTTGGCCGTTACATGGAAGACAACGCCTATATGGGTGACCTCACCAACTCGCTCACCGCCCAACTCTATCAGCAAGGCAGCAATACTTTCGACCTTGATGAATACAACGGCCGCTTTTGTGTGACTCCGGAATATCCGAACGGAGTTTACGCTTATTTCACCGCCATTACGTCCAGCGGCGCGCCAGCCTTCCCGTACAATATCGGCCATGCTTATCACGGCAGCCCCACCGGCGGCAGCGTCACCAGCATCAGTGAATCGGTCACCACCAACTTCGTCGGTGGCGCCAGCATGCCTCTGGCCGTAAGCCCGCCTAATGCCGATCTGGACGCTGGCACGGTCACGCTCGCCTGGAGTTCCGTCGAAGGCGGCACCTATCGCATCGAATTAAGCACATACCTTAGCACGTGGGCCACCAATGCCACAAATGTGGCATCACAGGGAGTCACCACCTCTACCAACTTCAATTTCGACGCCAGCACGGCATTCTACCGCGTTGCCCGGACTGCTCTCGCCAACTATGACGCGGTGAGCGGCACGAGCACTGGTGGAGGCACCGGCATCCTCAGCGTTTCTCCCACTTCCGGAACGCGCGGCACCTCATTCACTCTCACCATCAATCTTAACTCCGCGGTCAACCCGCCACCCCAAAATGCTCCGATCAACAGCGTCACGGTCGGCACCATCACCGGCACCGGCAACGTTCATGTCAGCCAGACTCAGGTCACCAGCACCATTGCCATTCCCGCCGGCGCCTCCGTCGGCCAGCAGACCGTGAGCGTGATATTCCCCGGCCCACCGGGCAATCCGACTCAAACTGTCACCTACACTCTCAACAACGGGTTTATCATCAACTAGCCGCTTAAACAAAGTTGCCTCACATGAAACCATCGCCTCCCAACTCCAGCCAACGTTCGCAGGCCATCCGGCTGATGCTGCTTGTCTGGTGGCTGGTTTTGGGAGCCATCTATCCCGCTGATGGCGCTTCCGCCAATCTTAAATTCCAAATCGTCCCGCAATTCAACGGCGCATCGCTTGCTTTTGATTCGCTCACCAACGCCACCACCGCTGGCCAGCGCATTTCCGTTACGCGATTGGACTTTCTCCTCTCCAACATCGCGTTGCATCGCCCGGACGGAACCTGGGTTGCACAAACTAATTGGTTCGCCTACGTCAGCGCGCGCGAAGGCAAGACCCGTTTTGAATTGAACAATATTCCCACCGGCAATTACGATCGCGTGCGTTTCCTCATCGGCTTGACGCCTGAAATCAATCACAAGGATGCCGCCGAATTTCCAGCCACCCACCCGCTAAACCCGGATGTCAACGGCCTGCATTGGGGCTGGACCGGCGGTTATGTTTTTCTCGCGCTGGAAGGCAACTGGCAGCAACCCGACGGCAAACAAAGTGGTTACTCCTATCACCTGGCCACTGATCGCCAACTCATGACTGTTGAATTGCCCGTGCTGCTCAACCTCTCGTCGAATCAGGAAGTCCGCCTCGCGCTCAATGTCGATCAGATCTTCGCCCGCCCGGCTCGGTTCGTCTTGAACGATGCCACCACCTCCACCCATTCCCGCACCAACGATGCGATCGCAAACCAGCTTCGCGCCGGCATCGAGCACGCCTTTGCATTGGCTCAGGTTCAACCTGCCGCTGTCGCCAGCCTGCCATCCACTGCCACCAACCACCTCGACGTCGCCTCCAATGCCACTCCCTATCGCCTGACCATTTCACACTTCTTCCCGCGCCCGGCTTTGCCGACCGACAATCCCCTCACGGAACAAGGCGTTGAGCTTGGCCGCCAACTGTTCTTCAACCCGCAGCTTTCCATCAACCACTCCCAATCCTGCGCCGCGTGCCACAAACCAACCGCCGCGTTTACCGATAGCCGCTCCGTCAGCACCGGCGCCGAAGGCCAGTCCGGCACCCGCAACGCCATGCCGTTATTCAACCTCGCCTGGAAATCCTCCTACTTTTGGGATGGCCGCGCCGCCACCTTGCGTGAACAGGTGCTGCTTCCCATCCAGAATCCCATCGAGATGCACACGTCGCTCACCAACGTCGTCGCCCGACTCAACCTCAGCACCAACTACCCTGCTCTCTTTGCCCATGCCTTCAGTTCGCCGGAGATCACCCCTGACCGCATCGCCCGCGCTCTGGAACAATTTCTTTTGACCCAGGTCTCACACAATTCAAAGTTCGACCGTGTGTTAAACGGCCAGGCCAGATTCAGCAACGACGAACAACGTGGATTCGAGCTTTTCCATACTGAATATGATCCGCATCGTGAACAGTTCGGCGCTGATTGCTTTCATTGTCATGGCGGTCCACTGTTTCAAAGCCAGTCGTTCGCCAATAATGGACTAGATTCGGACTTCACCGACGCCGGCCGTTCGGTCGTGACCGGCCAGGAAGGCGACCGGGGCAAATTTGCCGTGCCCTCACTACGCAATGTTGAAGTCACCGCGCCCTATATGCACGATGGTCGCTTCAAAACCCTGGATGAAGCCGTTGAACATTATTGCACCGGCACGAAACGCAGCGCCACGCTCGATCCCAACCTCGCCAAGCACCCCGACGGCGGTGTGCCGTTAAGCGATGCCGATAAGCGTGCCTTGATCGCCTTTTTGAAAACCCTCACGGACGAACGCTTTCACCCGCAGACCAACACCCCCGCACTGGCAGAACTAAACTGATTTTCGGTGAACACATCACAGAACAACAAAAACAAAACAAACACAGGAAAAATGAAAACCACAATCAAAACCACCGCCATGTTATTTGCGCTCGCCTTGTCCCTCGGCCTCGCCAGTGCACAGGACGCCGGCGGCCCGCCTCCCGGGGGCGGCTCCGGCGGCCCCGGCATGAAGGGCCACCGTCCGCCGCCTTCACCCCTCATGGAAGCACTCGATGCGAACCACGACGGCGTGATTGACGCCGATGAAATCGCCAATGCCAGCGTGGCCTTGAAAACCCTCGACAAAAATGGCGACGGCAAGCTGACCCAGGATGAACTGCGCCCAGCTCGCCCCCCAGGCCGTGGTCCCGGCGGTCCCCAAGGTGGCGACAACGGCCAACCGCCTCAGAATCCCCCGGCGAATAATTAGGCCCTGTCAGTGCCTTGGTTACCCTACAAAATTCAGCTTGGGGTGTTCGCCCCAAGCTGAATTTATGGTTTGCCCTCCATGCCGCATCCGTTCTAAACTTGCGTAGTGACTTACAAATCCTGGATGCCCACGGCTGACTTGCTGATGTCACGTGGCGAGACTCAAAAAACGCTCCACGAACGCGCGGCCAACGCCGCTGTCTCCCAGTTTGGGCGCCAGGTTTTTATCCGGGCTGTTGTGGAGATTTCCAATTTCTGCCGCGAAAACTGCTCCTACTGCGGCATGCGCCGGGATAATCGGAACCTTTCCCGCTTTCGCGCCCGTCATGATCAGCTTGCCGAATTATTAATTCACCACCGTCCGGCCAGTGTGACGGACATCAACATTCAGACCGGTGAAGACCCGGTCGCCGTGCGCGAAGTGGTGATCCCGTTGATCAAGACTTTGCAGCGTGAGACCAACTTGGGAGTAAGCGTTTGCCTGGGCTCCCTTGATAAAACTTTGTATGCGGAATTAAAGGCGGCCGGTGCCAGCATTTATATCATTAAATTTGAAATCGCGGATCCCGCCGAATATGCCTCGTTGGACGCCCCGGGAACGCAACCGGAACGACTCGAAAATATCCGCCATCTCGCCGCTACCGGTTGGCATGTCAGTTCCGGTTTTATCGTGGGCTTGCCCGGCCAGAGCGAGCAACAACTGCTGGCCAATTTTGCGTTGGCCCGCGAATTGCCGTTGGAAGGTTGCAGTGTCAGTCCTTTCATCCCCGGCGATGAAACACCTCTCGCCAACTCGCCCGGGGCCGGCATCGATCTCACCCTGAACTGTATGGCCGCCTTGCGTCTGATGCGACCAGACTGGGTAATTCCCGCCGTTAGCGCTCTCAACCTTGCCGAACCCGGGGCCGGTTATCGGCGCGGCCTGCGCACCGGCGCCAACCTCGTCACCATTAATCTTACCCCGGCGGAAGTCCGCGATGATTATCTGCTCTATAAACGCGATCGCTTTATCATGACGGAGGAAAGAATTCTGGCGGCCGTTGACGCCGAAGGACTGACCCCCTCCTCCCAAAGCCTCGCTGAATTTTACCGGACTCGCAAAATAAACGGGGCAGCCATCTCAAAAGCCGCCGTTACCGCCCCGGCCTGATCTGTCCAACGCTCAGGGCGCTGGCTTCATTGCCACCTTGGCCAAAACCGTATTTTGTGACGCCACCGCCCCGGCCGGCTTCCGAAACCAACTGCGCCAGCCTTCTCTCAATTCTATCCAGAACCATTCCGCAATCGCCTTGGCGATGGGCCACGCGCTGCTGGGCGCAAAATTATAACCCTTAAACATAAACCGCTGGCCATCGTTGGTCTGCCCCGCACAATTCCGCTCCCGCCGCGCCTGCGCAATTCTCGCGAACCGTCGATTGTAAGTGCGCATGAAATAAAAGAATGGCACCGATGGCTTCGTACTGTAATACGGTTCGGTCAACCCCACCGCACCACGTTTAAACGGCTGGTTGGCCAGCCCCATATAATAAAATCCCAGATCCATCAGGAACGAGAGTTTCACCAGATCATACTCGCCAAAGTACTCGTACTTGTCCTGGTAAATCGCTTGGAACCAGCGCTCATAGCTGCGCGCGAAGTCGCGATTATGCCGTTCAATGCGTTGCGTCATCGGTTCGCCCCGTTGTTGCGCGAGAATTAATTCCGCCGTGCAGGTGGCCGAGAACGATATCCAATCCATCCCCGGGCTGTAATACGGGTCCAGAAATCCCGCCGCATCCCCCACCAGTGAAAATCCGTCCCCCGCAAACGTGGTGCTGTAATACGGCAAATTCTTCCGCCAATGAATGTCCCCGTCCGTCCATTGCGCGTCCGCCATCAACTCCCGGCCCACCGGATGTTGCATCAGGAAATCCTTTAACCGTTGCGCCAGCGTTCCGCCCTCGGGCCACGTCACCGTGCGCTGGTCGAAGACCACCCCCACGCTGACATCGCCCCCTTTCAACGCAATGATCCATGCCCACCAACCATGCCCCATCAAATGATTTGTCGCCGTGCCCCGCATGCCGTAGCAATGCTTGGCCCACGCGGGGAATTTCGTGGCCAATTCAAGGCCGTCGAAATCTTTCACGCCCTTCCAGCGCGACCACACGGCCGTCGTGGGATGAGCGGTGTTGGCGCGCCACCAACCCTCCTGACGCGCAAGCACTGCCGCCACGCCGGATGCATCCACCACCCAGCGCGCTTCCAAATTCATGACCCGTTCCTGGTGGCGAACGGTAATCTTCTGATTCCCTCCCGCCACCAATTCCACCTTTTGCACCGTGGCGGTCCGCCACACCTCCGCTCCCAAAGCGCAGGCACGACGCAGCACTTCCTCGTCCATCGCCGCGCGATCCACCAAAAACGACGGCAGCCGCGCCATGTAACGCGGACCGACTTCACTGCAATCCGCCAGACTTTTCGTCCGCTCATTCGCAAACCAAAAGCGCAACCCCTGCTTGTTAAGCTGGGTCTCGTTCAGGTATTGGGCCAACCCCAGCGAATGGGTGAGAAAATAGGTGCTGATCTCAATCGTCGCTTCGCCCACCCGCCGGGTGAACGCCGCCGATTTCTCGATGATCAGAATCCGCAATTGCGGACGTTGGCGCAGCAACAGCACTGCTGTTGCCGCGCCCGACAATGCTCCGCCCACGATTACTACATCATACTTACCCTCGGTTCCCTTTGTAGCATCCATGGGTTAATGATCCATCAATCCACCTTGTTAATATGCAAGTCCCGGCGCAACACCTTGCCGTCATCCGCCGAGATATACATGTCGCCGATATCGGCGTCCTTTTCCGGATTCCGCAGTTTCAGTGCCCACAAACGCACCTTCCACCTCGGACCGTCATCGCTCCGCTCCAGCCACATCTGCGAAGCCACTACCTTCAGATTCGTCAGTAACGGATCCGCCATCGCCGATTCCAGCGCCTTGTCCGAGTCCACGTTCATTTTCTTGCGGTCAAGCTTCTTGTCATCTCCGGAAATCGGCTCCAACAGCCGCGTGGGCCGCTTGACTTCCAATTTCTTGCCAGCCCCGAACTTCACCTCGGTGGCTTTGAAGGTCGCATCCGGATCATAGAAAACCACATACCAGATGTTGGGCACCAGGCTGCCCACGGATTTCTCTGACCGGAGTTGCACCACTTTGTCCTTGGCATCTTCTCCCACATGCCTGTTGCCCTCCTTAATGAGTTGAAACGCCGTCAATTCGGCGGCGTGCGCGAACTGGCTGAGTCCCAGCACCAGGGCTGCGACCGCCAGCATCTTGATTTGTAATATGGTCTTGCTTGTAGTCATGAAACCAATATTAGCAATAAAACTCCGCCAGCACAACCCGGAAAAACATCGCAACGTTTGACTTCCGCTAACGATGTTCATTAATATTCTATCCGCAAGTCACAACTGAAAATATAGTGCTGTTTCCATCATCTCAGCGTCCCGGTTCGCCGTGCCGCGTCGTAATCACCGGCGCTGGCATCGTGACGTCGTTGGGTCTCGGCTGGGCAGCCAATGCCCAGGGCTTTCGCTCGGGTCGCGTCGCCCTGAAGCCAGTCACTCTCTTTGACGTTTCGCGCCAGCGCGTGAAAACCGCCGGCGAAGTTGCCCTCCCCGCCGGTCTGCCCCTCAAACGCCTCAGCCGAAAGCAGGCCAACCGTCTGGATCGCGCCACCATGTTGTTGTTGCTCGCCGCTGAGGAAGCCTGGCGGCAATCCGGCTGGTCACCATCTCACAATCTTCCCCTTGTCCTCGGCACCACCAGCGGCGGCATGGGCCTGGGTGAGGCCTATTATCGCCAGACTCTGCGCACGCCCCATGGCCATCGCCAACAGTCCACTCGCGTTTTGCATTATCAAGCCCAAAGCCAGGCTCTCACGCTCGCCGATGCCTTCGACTTCAGCGGCCCCATCACCATCATCGCCAACGCCTGCGCTTCCGGCGCGAATGCCATCGGCCATGCCTGGGAACTGCTCCGTAGCGGCGCCAGCGAACGCGTTTTGGCGGGTGGCTTCGACGCCCTCAGTCAAATGGTTTTTGCCGGCTTCGATTCCTTGCAGGCGCTTTCCACCACCCATTGCCGCCCCTTCGACGCCCACCGCGACGGACTCGCGCTCGGCGAAGGTGCCGCCGTCCTGACGCTGGAAACACTCGACCACGCCCTCCAGCGCAACGCAGAAATCCTCGGCGAAATTGTCGGCTATGGCGCCGCCTTGGATATTCATCACCTGACTCAACCGCATCCTCAAGGCGATGCCGCCTTGGCCTCCATGACTGCCGCCACCAAAGTCGCCGGCCTTTCCCCGGAAGCAATCCACTACATCAATGCCCATGGCACCGGCACGCCGATGAATGACGGCGCGGAAGCGAACGCCATTCGACGCTGGGCTGGCCCGCGGGTCAGCACGCTGCCCGTCAGTTCCACCAAATCCAGCATCGGCCATCTTCTGGGTGCGGCGGGCGCGGTGGAAACAGTGATTTGTTTGATGACCTTGCGCGAGCAATGGTTGCCTCCAACCTCCACGTTGCAGGAACCGGATCCGGTCTGCCTCTTTCCCGTCGTTCGGGAGCCCACCGATGCCAGGGTGGAGCATGTCTTGACCAACTCCTTCGGCTTCGGCGGTGCCAATGCCTCTCTCATTTTGCGGAGGTGGTCGTGAGCCGTATCTTTGTTCATGGCTACGGTGCAGCCTCCCCCGCCGGTTGGGGCATCGCCCCGCTGCAGGAGGCCCTCGCGGCCCAAACGCTGCTTCCACCCAAAGCCCTGCCCCGTCCCGGTTGGGATAAGCCGTTGCAAATCCGTCAAGTCCCGCCGCCACAATCGCGCCCCGCATTCCTGGCGCATGGCCGGCTGCGACGCACCAGCCCCATCACTCAATACGTGGTCTCAGCCGCGCTGGAAGCCCTGGGTGGCGATGAGCCTTTGGTGGCCAACGGCAGCTTGCGCCTAGGCATTGTGCTCTGTGTCATGTCCGGCTGTGTTAACTATTCACGCCGCTTTTACGACGAAGCCTTGCGTGATCCCGCCACCGCCAGCCCGCTGGTTTTTCCTGAAACAGTTTTCAATGCCCCGGCCAGCCATATCGCCGCCTTGCTCGGCACTCCCGCCATGAATTACACGCTCGTGGGCGACCCCGGCACCTACCTCCAGGGACTTGCCCTCGCTGCACAATGGCTGCTCGCCGACCATGTGGATGGTTGTCTGGTGGTAGGCGGCGAGGAATGTGATTGGCTCACGGCGGATGCTTTTCGGCTGTTCAGCCGTTCCATTGTCCTCGGCGACGGCGCCGGCGCGCTCTATTTGAAGCGACAATCCGAAGGCTCGTCCCTGGCCGAACTAAGCGCCATCTCCAACTCGCATGTCTATACCAAGCGCCAAACCCGCACACAGGCAGCCCGCCAGATGCGCACCGAACTTCCTACCAGCAGCGAAAACACCCTGCTCACCGACGGCCTGCTAAACGTGAAACGATTTGACGCCCCCGAAACAGACGCCTGGCAGCATTGGACCGGTCCCCGCCTCTCGCCCAAGATCATTCTCGGCGAAGGCCTGATGGCCGCCGCCGCCTGGCAATGCGTCGCCGCCGTGGACGCGCTGCGTCACGGAAGTTATCAGACGGCAAATGTGAGTGTGGTCGGTTGCAACCAACAAGCCATCGGCGCGCAGTTTGTGAAGGGTAACTAACAAAATAGTTGTCATTAAAACGAACAGGCACCTGTCTGAAATTATTAATTAAGTCTGAGCACGATGAATTACCATGCAGTAACACGCTGGGGTGGCTCCGAAGATTCGCCGAATGAGCATCGTATCCGGGAGATCCTTGCAGAGCTTGATGAGAGCGACCCGGAACATCCCGACGCATGGCTTACTCACGAGAGTGGCTGGACGTTGTCTGCTCACGAAATCGGACTGGTGGTATGGGAGAATTTGGAATCCTCGGATGAGCCACGCCATCAAGTTGGGATTTCGAGAGAAAAGGCCTTGGAACTTTGGTTGAAGCTATCCCGTGGAGAGGTGGCGGCGATTCATCAGGAGCCTTGGCGTCCTGGCCAGTCTCCTTCAAGATTAGAACGTTGAAGGAACCGAAGACAATAACGAGAACGATGCACGCAGCCAATATATGACGAACAGAATTATCCTGGTCACTGGTGGCAATGGCGGTTTGGGCCAGGCGATCGCCCGATCCTTTCTCCAGGAATCGCCGGACAACTTTGTCTGGTTGGGCATTCGTGCCGGCCGCGACAAAGCCGATGCACTGATTGCTGAATTCCCCGGGCGCTGCCTTAGTATCGAACTGGACGTAACCCAACCGGCGGCCTGGCAGCAGGCAATCGCCAAAATTCTTGGGCAACACCAACGCCTCGATGTGCTCGTCAACAACGCCGGTCATCATCAAGACGGTTTGCTCGCCACACTCCCGCCGGACGCCTGGCATCAAGTCATTGCCTCCAATCTCGACTCGGTCTTCCACGGCTGCCAGGCGGTGCTGCCCACGATGATCACGCAACGCCATGGTCGCATCATCAACATGGCTTCCCTCAGCGCCCTGCTCGCCCCCGCCGGACAGGCCAATTACGCCGCCGCCAAGGCCGGCGTCGTCGCGCTCACCCAATCACTCGCCAAGGAAGTCGCCCGCATCGGCATCACCGTCAACGCCGTTTGCCCCGGTTATATCGACACCGACGCGCTTAAGGCCATGGGCGAGGAGGAACGCAAGGGCGCCCAGGGCAAAATCCCCATGCGCCGCTTCGGCCAACCCGGGGAAGTCGCCGCTGCAGTTCGATTTCTGGCTTGTCCTGAAGCCGGTTACATAACAGGCTCAGTGTTGAAGATTGATGGTGGAATTTTTTAACCTGAATCATGGAAGAATTAGAAGCGCTCAAACAACGGATCAAAACGATGATGGTGGAAAACCTCATGCTCCAGGTGAGCGCCGCGGAAATCAAGGATGATCAACCCTTGTTCGGCCCCGGCAGCCTTGGTCTGGATTCGGTCGATGCCTTGCAACTCGTGGTGGCCTTGGATAAGAATTTCGGCCTCAAAATTCCCACACCCGCTGCGGCCAAGGATATTCTCCACAGCGTGAATACCATCGTGGCGGCGGTGCAGAACCTTTCCGCAGCTCCTGGCGCGGTGTGACGCGGGCATTGCCAGTCGGCGGCAAATCATTTGGACGAACAACGATATGGCAATTTATGACGCGGTAATCATCGGCGGCGGACCGGGTGGCAGCTCAGCCGCCACGTATCTGGCGCGCGCCGGGAAGAAAGTTCTCCTCCTGGAAAAGGAACGCTTTCCCCGCTTTCATATCGGCGAATCATTGTTGCCGTATAACCAGAAAATTTTCCGGGAGCTGGGCCTTATGCCCGCGCTCCAGGCCGCTGGCTTCACCAAGAAACTCGGCGCCCAGTTCCATCTCGGCAATGGCACCAAAGGCACCAAGTTCATCTTTCGTCGCGGCCGCTTCACGCGTGAACCCGAAGCCATCCAGGTCGAACGCGCCACTTTTGATCATATCCTGCTCAAGCATGCCCGCGCTTCGGGCGCGGAAATCCGCGAGGGCTGGACGGTCGGCAAATTCACCAATACCGGCGAGACCGTGACCATCGAGGCTCGTGATGACGCCGGCCAAAGCCATACTATCGAAGGTTCGTTTTTGATTGATGCCAGCGGCCGCGGCAACATGACCGGGAACCAGGAAGGCTTGCGCATCATACATCCGCGTCTCAAAAAACTCGCGGTCTTCGGCCACTTCCACGGCGTCAAAGCCGACGATGGCGATCCGGGCGGCGACACCATCATCGTGCGGCTCGTGAATAAATGGTTTTGGCTCATCCCGCTCGCAAAGGACAAAATCAGCGTGGGGTGCGTGATGGACCAGGAGGAATTTGCCGCGCTGAAAATGTCGCCTGCCGCAATTTTTGACCAGATGGTGCAGTCAAGCCCGCTGATGCGCGACCGGATGGAGAACGCAAAATTGACGGGCGTCATTCACACGACGAGTGATTTTTCGTATCGAAATCGCAAATTCGTCGGCAAACGGCTGCTGCGCGTGGGCGATGCCGCCGGGTTCATGGACCCGATTTTCTCCGCCGGCGTTTTTCTGGCGATGTTCTCCGGCAAGCTTGCGGCGGAGGCGGTTCAAAAATCCCTCGCCGCCAATAATGACGGCGCTGTTCGGCTCGCGAAATATGAAAAGCGCGTTCACAACGCCATGCAATTTTACTGGGAGATGGTGGAGAATTATTATACCACGCCGTTCATGGAAATCTTCCTCGAACCGCGCGAGAAGTTCAGTCTTGCCTCCGCCGTGAACGCGGTGCTGGCCGGGGAACTCGAAGGCGGCTGGTCCATGCGTTGGCGCATGCGCCTGTTCTTCTGGATTGTAAAGCTTCAGGCCCGCTGGCCACTCGTGCCCCGCATTTCCTTTGATTAGAAACCCTTGTTATCGTTGTTGTCCGGCTGAATACGGATGCCCTTCTTCGGCCCATTTGTGGCAAATTTCAAGATTCGCCTTGCCTTGCGCCGTTCCTTTTGTTTTCCTGCCTGCATCCTCAACACCATGCAACTTGACCATCCCATTCGCGTGTTGAAATTTCCCGTGCAAAGGCGGGCGATCGCACTCGTGCTGCTGGCGCTTACCCTCCTCATCGGCTCGCGTGAAGGTGCTATGGCGCAAATTATTCCCACCAATGTGGGACATACCAATGATGGCGGGTTTGCCACAGGACTGACTGTGGCCGGCAATTATCTTTATCTGGCAAATCAATCCGATGGCCTGCGCATTTATGACGTTTCCAACGCCGCCAACCCAATCAATGTCGGCCATACCAACATCAACGGCGCCTTTGCCCAGAGCGTTGCGATCGTGGGGACTACTGCCTATCTGGCGAATCATGTGGATGGCGTGCGTGTGTATGATGTTTCCAATCCAACCAATCCCGTGAGCATCGGTCACATCAGCAGCAGCAGCGGGAAAGCGATCGGCGTGGCGGCGTCAGGCAATTATCTTTATCTCGCAAACGATAATGACGGCCTTCGCATCTATGACATTTCCACCCCATCAAATCCCGTAAATGTCGGCCATATTAACAACGGTGGCCGCGCTACCGGTGTTGCCGTATCAGGCACGCATGTCTACCTTGCCAATGGCACCGACGGCCTGCGCATTTATGACGTTTCCATTCCCACCGCTCCCGTCAACGTTGGCAGCACGAATAACGGCGGCCCCGCCAATGCCGTCGCCCTCTCCGGCCATTTCGCCTATCTTGCCAACGACACCGATGGACTGCGCGTTTACGATGTCTCCGATCCCGCCAAGCCGGTCAACGTCGGTTCCGTGAATGAGGGCGGACGGGCCACGGGCATCACGGTAGCCGGCAATTATGCCTATCTCGCCAATGCCACAAACGGATTTCGCATTTATGATATTTCCAATCCTGCGAGTCCCGTCAATGTGGGTCACACCAGCACCAATTTTGGCGACTCCGCCAATGCCGTAGCCGTCTCCGGCAGTTACGCTTTTCTCGCCAATAATGCCGATGGTCTCCGCATTTACGCCTTGCAACCCCAACTCAGCTCCGGCCCGACGGGCACCAACACATTTTCTTTCTCCTGGCCGGCCTTTGCCCCATTTGCATTGCAGAAAACCACCAATCTGACTGCAAGTTGGGCCACGCTTACCAACCAGCCCATCCCCATTGGCGTGAGTAATCAGATCGTTCTGTCCTCCTCGCCCGTAGGCGGCCAGTTCTATCGACTCATTTCCCAATAGCCATGGGCCCGATGAAAACTCTTGCCAACCGAACCGTCGCTTTCGGTTTTGGTTCTGAAAAAGCTGGTGTCCTAAACATAACCGGGTATCCTATTATTCAATGGCCTGTGTCCGGTAGCGTGAATGCGAATCTCTTATCCGCATCCCTGCAACTGGCGTCGACAAATCGCAATTGAAGGAAACTTGATCAATTTGCCGATACAATTGTACAGCACAGCCCGGTCAGTTCATCCCGAACCGACTTTGGGAGATGTCTGCGCACGCGTCAAATACTGCGTCCGCGGATTGATTACCCCCCGTTTGACCTCGGAATGGTTTGCACTGCTCAATTCACCGGACCTCGCCCCGGTGGTAACGCAACATCCGCATATTCTCAGCAAGCTCCAACGACCCTATTTGCACCGGCGACTGACTCCGCGCGGCCGATTGACCGTGCTCAAGCACCATTACGACTTCGTAAAAAAACATCTTTCGGAAAATATCCGAAAGGCGGCCTTCACGAAACCGGGTTTCCTGCTGGCGAATTTGCCGGTACCCGAGCCGTGCCGTTTTTCACTGCGACTGGCCTATAATGGCGATTACGAAAAGGAAGGTGACCTGAGTCTTTGCCTGACGGACGAAACCAATGGACTTCCGCTGTTCATGCTCACGTTCTGTGCCAGCCGGTTTGCCGCTGGCGAACCACGGGAGCTGTTCATTGGCGGTTTGCAAGGCCGCCGGGCCCCCAACCAGCATGAGTTGATCATCACTCTGACCCGCTCGCTTCATGGACTGCGACCCAAGGCGCTGCTTATTTTTGCGCTGCAACGCCTGGCGCAACTCTGGGGCATTTCCAGCCTGCGGGCCGTGGGCGGCGACGAACATATTTACCGCCACATCCGCAAACGCAAGGACTTCGAAGCCAATTACGATGAGTTTTGGCGCGAGTGCCACGGGGAGCAATTACCCGATGGCAATTTCCAACTGCCTGTGGTTCCGCTCGTTCGCAATCTCGAGGAACTTCCGGGCAACAAACGCGGAATGTATCGCAAGCGCTATGCCATGCTGGGGCAACTGGGGGAGGAAATTCGCCGCCAAATCATCCCCGCGCAGCCGGGTACCTCCGCGGTGCCGATGATGGTGGATCCTTTCAATCTCTTCGCCTTCAATGCTCGCGTGACCACTCCCAAGTGACCCGTTGGCGGCGTTTCCAAAAATCAATTCTTCTCGGGCGCAGCTGCCTCGGGTTTCGCCTCTTCCTTTTTATCCACCAGCAAATCCTTCCGTTCCTTTAAAATCGGATCAATATTGTAGCTCGGCACCAGATAGGTCCGCTGCTCAAAAAATTTGGCTGCCTTGAGCTTCTCTTCCAGTTGCTTTTGCCGTTCCGCAAAGGCTTTGTCCGCCTGCACCATGTCTTCCGGCTTCTCTTCCTTGGCGCGCGTGCGCTCCTTTGGAAAATTCGCCGCCACCGTCACAGTGATCGGATAATCATCGCCGGACTTCCTGCCCACCTTCACCGTGTAGGTGAAATCATCAAATGTTTCGACGGTTATCACCGTCGGTTTATCCAAACCATTATCTTCCGGCTTGGCGGACAAGGCCACCACATCGTTAAAGGATGGGGCGGTAAATGGACTCGTCATACCGGACGCCTTGGTGCTGTCCAGCTTCTCCTCCGGCTTGGCTTCCGCGAACTTCCAATCTCCCGTCTCCGTGTCGCGCACCAACTTCCAGGAATTGGTGGTTTCGGCAAAGGCGACCGCGATGGCCTTGGGCCGCTCCACCTTGAAAAAATCCTTCTTGAGCCATTGTTCGGGCTTCGCCTCCACATTGCCCAGCGGATCGCCAATTAAGAGCGCGTTCTGGTTGTTCCCGGCCAGCATTACATAGCGGCCATCTGGATATCCCGCGTCACCAAATTGAGCCGCTTGCGCCCCTTGTGGTTTGCGAACATGCTTCTTGCCCAGCGTTAGCGCCCGGATGTTCTTCTCTTCCTTGTCCTTCAGTTCCAGCAGGACGCCGGAGTTGGTCGCCGGTCCCGGTGGCGTCAATTCCAACCGCGGCAACTGCGAAACCCCAATCTGCTCGACTTGCACCACCTTCAACTCGCGCGCCTTGAGCAGAAAACTGCTGATGTCCGAAAAATTCGCCGGATATTCGTTGCGCTCGCGCACCCGCCAGAGGTCATCCTTCTTCACCAGATTCAGTTCATTCGTGCCCTGCTTGATGCTGATGTGCGCAACGTCGTTGATGGGAAAGTTCTCACCCAAAAGTTTTTGACCCGCGCCTTGTTCTCCGCTTCCGGATTCATGGTTGCGGTTTTTCTGGACGAGCCAACCGGCGCCGCCCAGCACGATTAACAGCACGAAAAGAATTCCGAATTGTTTCCGATTCATTTGGCTGAGGTGCGTTTCTGTTTAAATCCGGCCAAGCAGATGCCGAACAGCGCCACCGCCGCTGGCATGCCCAGGATGTTGGCCCACTTAAGCCTGTTCTGCAATGCGTCCTTCTCCCGGGCCAAACTTTTTTTCTCCTGCTTCAACTGGACATTGATTTCCGCCGCCTTCTTCTTGAGCTTGTCGAGTTCCACCTGCTGTTCCGGCGAGAGAATAAATCGCTGCTGCCCTTGTTCCTTGTTATTCACCTGCAATTCGTTGATCCGCTGCTGGGTTTCCTGCTGGCTGTCCGCGAATTCCTTCACCTTGCTTTGGAAAAGCGCATCTGCCTTTGCCTCCATCGCCCGGATGCGTGTGAATGGCCGGTTATGCGATGCCCGGCTGCGAATACTGATAAGATCGCTGTCCCCGGTAAGTTGCTCCACCAGGTTTTGTGCCAGGTTCAGATTCCCGTTCATCGCCGTAATTTGTGGCCCCAGAATGGTCTGCTGCTGCCGCAGGGCAAACTGATCAAAAAGCATGTCCGCATCACCAAAGAGCACCACCGCGCCTTCTCCCTTGGCTTCCTTGATCGTATTGTCATCGGCCTTTTTCTCCTCGGCCGGTTTGCTCCCATCCTTGCTGTCCGGCTTCGTTTCTTTCGGCTTACCGTCAGGAAAGGCGGTCTTGAACTTGCCGCTCAGCCGGATGGCCAGCGCATATTCGGTCCCGGACGGTTTGAAATCCTTCAGGATGTTTTCCCCGCCAAAACTGGCCATGGTCCCGTCCACCAGTTGCGAATCCTTGGTGGTCTTTAGCAACACGGTTTCCTTCAAACCCGCCACCGGCGTCCCGGTAAACACCCCGCCCATGGGAATCCAGATATCGTCAATTTCACTCGTCACCACGTCATCCTTGTTGATGCCCGGTCCGGTCACCGAGAGAAAGGCCGGCGCATCGCTGGGCTGATTGTTCCGCCCCATCAACCGCAATTTATAATTTTGGTCCGCGGCAACCTTGCTCGTGTCAAACTGAATTCCCCAGGCATTCAGCAGCTTTGGCAGGGACGAACCGCCACCCGGCATCTGACCCATCATCGGATTTTGACCCCGGCTGTCCGCCAACGACGTCGCATCTAGGAACGCAATCAACTTCCCACCCCGCATGATGAACTGGTCAATGGCATATTGCGCCTGCTCTGAAATCTCCTTGGGATGAATCACCACCAGCTCTTTGATGCTCTCATCAATCTTGTCGGTGTTCATCTCCACCTGCTTGACGGTGTAACTGGACTTCAGCTCACTCACAAAAACCCACGGGTCCTGTCCCTGCCCCGGCTGGCCCATCTGCTCCATCATCGGATTGCTCGGCATCCCAAACACCGGGAGCGCACTCATGATTCCCACCACCGGTTTCTCCGGCGTTCCCACACTGGCAATGGCGCGGGAGATGTCATATTCCAGCAATCGTTCGCGATCCGGCATAAGAAATGGAATCGCCTGCTTCTCGTCCAGCATGCTGATGGCTAGTCCCAGGTAAAACTTCTCACCCGAGGACAGCAACTGGCCTTCCACTCCATCCAACCGCGCCGAATCCTCCGCGTCCGAGTCCGGTTTCGGATCGTATTGCTCAAATATAATTTTCCCTTTGGCGGCTTGTTTGTATTCCGCCAGCAAATCCTGCACATGCTGCGCGTAGGTCTTGACCGAGAGTGTCTCCGGATTGCCGTTGTCGCTGCTGGAATAATAAAATCGGATTTTCACCGGAGTATCCAGCTTTTGCAAAATCGACTTTGTTCCCGCCGAGAGTGTGTACGCCTTTTCCTTGGTGAGATCCACGCGTTGCTTCACGGTGTTGGTGAGCGCGTTGAACGCGATCAGGATTACCACCAATATGGCCACGCCGCCCACCGAATAGAGAATCGTTTCGAATGAATTCTTCTTCATCGCTCGTAAAATTAATTTAACCGGCCCGATGTCCGCGAATAATCACCCCGGTGGTGAACAGGGAAAACACCATGATGGACAAAAAGAAAATCACGTCCCGGGAATCCAAAATGCCCTTTTGCAATCCGTCGAAATGCGTCATCACGCTGAAAGCCGCCACGGTCTCCACCAGCCACGGTTTGAAATTCAGCGTATGATAAAGAAAGTTGGTCACCGGCGGATAGCCGACCAGAATCAGCAGGAAACAAATCGCCACGGCGATGATAAAGCTGATCACCTGGTTACGCGTTATGGCCGACGTCATGCAACTCACCGCCAGATAACTTCCCGCCAACAGCAGACTGCCCACATAACTCCCAAAAATCACCCCGTTATCAGGACTGCCCAAATAATTCACCGTCAGAACAATGGGGAACGTCAGTGCCAGCGCAATCGCCAGAAACAGCCACGAGGCCAGGAATTTTCCCACGATCGCCTGCCATGGGGTGATGGGCATGGTCAGCAGCAACTCCATGGTGCCCGACCGGCGCTCCTCCGACCACAACCGCATCCCCACCGCCGGCACCAGGAACAAATAAAGCCACGGATGCCAGACGAAAAATGAGGTCAGGGAAGCCTCGCCGCGCTCAAAAAATCCACCTAGCATGAATGTGAAGAACCCGGTCAACAACAGAAAGATCACGATGACCACATACGCCACGGGTGACGCGAAATAACCCACCAATTCGCGTTTCGCAATGGTCTTGATGTTGGCGCAGCCGTTCATTTCGACTCCTCCTTCATGGTGTCGGGCATGGTAATATTCCGGAACACTTCATCTAATCGGCCTTCTTCCGTATGCAATTCTTCAATCCTCCAACCTTGCGCGGCATCGGCGATGCTCTGGGCCAGCGCGCCATTCGCCGCACTGTTCACTCCACCGCTCTTCGGGAAAACCCGCGCGGTGACGTTGGTGGACTCTTCCTTCAGAATGACTGTCTTCTTCACCGTCGAAAGTTGCGCCAGCTTCTGGCTCAGCGCTGCGGCGGTAATGCCGTTGACGCGCAATGTCACCGCCCCCGCCCAATCGGACTTCTGCCGCAATTGTTGCGGTGTGCCATTGGCCACAATCTTGCCGCGATCGATGATGATCGCCCGCGAACAGACCGCATCCACCTCTTCCAAAATATGCGTCGAAAAAATAATCGCCTTCTTTTGCCCCATATTTCGGATCAAGGTGCGAATCTCATGCTTTTGATTCGGATCCAATCCGTCCGTCGGCTCATCCAGAATCAACACATCGGGATCATGAATAATCGATTGGGCAAAACAGGTGCGATGTCGGTACCCCTTGGACAATGTCTCCACGCTTTGATGCAGCACAGCTTCCAGAAAACACATCTCCACGGCCCGCTGCACCGCCTTGCGTTTCAACTCGCCGCGCAATCCCCGGATTTCAGCCGCAAAACTCAAAAAGCCGTGCACCGTCATGTCGGTATAAGCTGGCGCATTTTCCGGCAGATACCCGATCAACCGCTTCGCCGGAATCGGATTTTCCTCCATGTCAAACCCGCCTACGGTAACGGAGCCGCCGGACGGCGGAATGAAGCCGGTGATCATCCGCATGGTGGTGGATTTACCCGCGCCATTGGGCCCGAGGAATCCGAGCACCTCACCGCGCTCAACGGAGAATGAAATACCATCAACCGCGCGTTTCGCGCCGAATACTTTTACCAGATTTTGGACCTGAATCATGTTACTTTTCCCATTGAAAGCCAGGATGAACCGTGGAGATAACCAGTTTATACAAAAAAGTAAACTGGTTTTTCACAAACCATTGTCATTATCACAGTTGTCTCGTAGAGTACTGCACAAGTTCCGGCAGATTTGACAACTAGGAAAAGAGATGTTCAAAAAAATTTAATGTCAGGGTCAAGATGAAAACAGAAAACCTGGGCCAGAATTGCCTTTATCGTTGTATTGGAACAAACCTGGTTCTGCTCTTAATCCTGCTGACGAGTTGCCGGACGGCCCCGCCGATCCTACCGGTAAATCTAGCCGCACCCGGATGGACCACGCGCCAGGGCCAGGCGGTCTGGCGACCAAAAAAAGAAGGGCCGGAAATAGCCGGTGAACTTCTGGTGGCCACACGTCCAGACGGAGCCAGCTTCGTGCAATTCACCAAAACTCCCCTGCCCTTTGTTGTTGCCCAAACCACCAGCAATTCCTGGCAGATCCATATCGTGCTCAATAATAAAACTTATTCGGGAAATGGAACCCCGCCCGCCCGTCTCCTTTGGCTTCACCTTCCCCGTTGTCTGTCCGGTTCTCCGCCGCCTAAATTCTGGCAATGGCAGTTGCTCGGTGACGACTCCTGGCGACTCTCCAACCAAAGGACCGGCGAATTCCTCGAAGGTTACCTTTCTCCATGACCCGAAAATCCGCGTATTGGATTGCGTTGTTGCTGGGCGTGCTCGTCATCGCGGGCCTGGTGCGGCTGCGCTTTGACGTGGATGTGTTGAATCTTCTTCCCGGCGACCTGCCCGTGGTCCACGGCCTGCAGCTCTATCAACGCAATTTTACCGACTCGCGCGAACTCATCCTCACCGTGAACGCTCCGGATGCCGCGTCAGCCGAAACCACCGCCAACTCGCTGGCTCAAACGTTGCGCGCAGAAACAAATCTCACCACCACCGTTCTCTGGGAACCCGCCTGGCTGGAACACCCGGCTCAAGCCGCCGAGTTGCTTGGTTATCTTTGGTTCAATCTGCCACCCGAACAATTCGGCGAACTCACCAATCGCATTGTCGGCACCAACATTGTCAGCACCCTCGCCGATACGCGCGAGCAACTTGCCACCTCCCTTTCCCCGCGCGACCTCGCCTTCGGCGGTTACGATCCCTATAACCTGAGGACCTTGCCGGAAACCGTCACCGCGGGCGCAAACGCTGCTTTCGGTGAGGGACAAGGTTTATTCGCCTCACCGGATGGAAAGTTTCGGATTCTATTCGTAAAAGCGAAACCAGACCTGGCCAACTATCGCACCTGCATCGACTGGCTTGCCAAGGTGAAAACCGTCGTCAAGAGCGCCCAGTCAAATGGCGCCATCCCCAGGGAAGCGGTTATTGGTTACACGGGCAGTCCGGCCTTTGTGGCGGAGATTTCCGGCGGCATGGAGCATGATATGACCAGTTCGGTGGGCATCACCTCGGCGATCATCGCCCTGCTGTTCTGGATTTTTCACCGGCGCCTGGTCCCCATGCTGTGGTTGCTGGTTCTGCTGGCGGTGATTTTGCTTTGCACGCTGGCGTTCGGCGGCTTGATTTTCCAAACCATCAATGTCGTCAGCCTCGGCTTTGCCGGAATTCTTCTCGGCTTGGCCGTCGATTATGGCGTCGTCCATTATCAGGAGGCGCTCGCTTCGCCCAATGCCATCATCCCCGAAATCCGGCGCGCCATCGGTCCTAGCATTTTCTGGGCGGCCGTCACCACCATCAGCGCATTTCTTGTTCTCAATTTCGGCGGCCTCCCCGGCTTGGCGCAACTCGGTTCGCTCGTGGCGTTGGGCGTCACGCTTTCCGCTCTCGTCATGCTTTTCGCCTTTCTCCCGCCGCTTTTCCGCGACCGCCTCCGGCTGCGTCGCGAAGCGGTTGCCGCCGGAACTTTTCACGGGCCCATCCATCAACACAGCGGGCTCGATGCAATTTCTACCGTCCGGCGCACGTTCGTTTTCGGAATGACCGGATTCTTGCTCCTCGCCGGCATCGTGGTTTTAGTCTCCGGGTTGCCGCGAATGGACCACACAGCCAATGCCTTGCGCCCGCGTAACAGCCCGGCGTACGCCGCGCTCGATCAAATCAAAACTCATCTCGCACAGAATCGCGAGCCGCTTTGGCTGATTGCACAAGGGCGGGACGAAACTGAAGTTGCCCGGCAGTTGGCCGCCGCCGAACCTGTGTTGTCGCAGGCCGTCACCAACCAGCTCATCGGCAGTTACACGCTGCCGACCCCGCTTTGGCCGCGACCGGATCACCAGTCGGCCAATCGCGCCATCGCAACCCGGATTTTGGCCGAACGCCAGACGCTGCACTCCGCTGCCCTCGCGCAAGGTTTCAATACCAACTCCATGGTCTTGGCCGATGCCATCTTCGATACCTGGCAAGCCGCCCTAAACCAACCCGGTACTTTTTGGCCCACCAACGAAATGAGCCGTTGGATCATGGAAAAAGTCGCCGCCCGTCCGCCGGGACACTTTCTTGCCGTCGGCTTTATTTTTCCTGCCACCAATGCCCCGGTCGCTGCCACCTCACTTTCACGCCTGTCTGACAATCTGGCGGACCGTGGGCTCATCCTTTCCGGTTGGGAGTTGCTCGGTTCTTCCATTTTGAAACGCGTGCAGCAAAATCTCTGGAAAGTCGTCCTGCCCATGGTGCTGCTGATCTTGCTTTCTCTCTGGCTTGCATTCCGTCGCCCCACAGAAATTCTTCTTAGCCTGGGCGTGCTGGCGCTGAGCGGAATTTGTCTCCTCAGCGTTATGCGTCTCGCCGGCTGGTCTTGGAATCTGCTTAATCTGATGGCCCTTCCGCTCATGCTCGGCTCCGGCGTGGATTACAGCATTTTTATGCAATTGGCTTTACGCCGCCATGCCGGAAATATTTTCGGCGCACATCAGGCCGTGGGCCGCGCTCTTTTGTTATGCGGTGGAACAGCCGTCGCCGGCTTTGGTTCTCTGGCTTGGTCCACCAACGCGGGCATGGCCAGCCTCGGACAAGTCTGCGCGGTTGGTATCGCGAGCAACATGTTGATCTCGGTTTATCTCCTCCCACTCTGGTGGCGCGCGCTGGCTGCCAAACAACCCCGCCCGCCCACCAACTCAAATCAACGAACTATTCCCGGCGCACCCTCCTCGCTCTACCGGTCTGAAATCTGGCGTTTGGGACAAGGCATCACGCGCGCACTGTCACCAAAAGCCTGCACACGCATCAGCCGCCTGCTGGCCCGCGTCTATTGGCGATTGGCCCCCCATCGACGCGAAATCCTCATTCAAAATCTTTTGCCGGCTCTCGATGGCAATCGGCCGGCAGCGGAAAAGAAAAGTCGCGAATTGCTGGAAAACTTTGCCTTGAAGCTGGCGGACTTATGGCGCTACGAAAGCGGTTTGTCCATCGAACATCTCTTCGGCGAATGGACTGGCTGGGAACATTTCGCCGCCGCTCAGGCCCAAAAACGCGGCATCCTCCTGCTGACTACTCATCTTGGCAACTGGGAGTTCGGCGGACCTCTCCTCACCCGTCGTGGCGTTAATCTTCAGGTTATCACGCTGGCCGAACCGGGAAATGGCTTTACTGAAATGCGTCAGGCTTCGCGCGCACGTTGGGATGTTGACACCCTGGTCATCGGTGAGGACCCGTTCGCCTTCGTGGAAATCATCCGCCGACTCGAAGCCGGCGCCACTGTGGCCTTGCTCGTGGATCGTCCGCCTGCGGCCAGCAGCGTAACGGTGGAATTATTCGGCCGCCCTTTTGATGCTTCCATCGCGGCCGCGGAACTGGCGCGCGCTTCCGGATGTGTGTTGCTGCCGGTTTATTTACCGCACACGGACAGCGGCTACGCAGCTCACATCCTGCCCGCCATTGCCTATGACCGCGCATCCTTGCGCAAGCGCGAGGCCCGCCAGCAGCTCACCCAGGAAATCGTGCGTGCTTTTGAACCTGCCATCCGCCATCATCTCAACCAATGGTACCATTTTGTCCCGGTCTGGTCGACAAACAACACCGAGACCAACAAAGGACAAGGAGAAAAATATTATGCCCCGCCTAAACCTTAGAACGAGTCTTTCAGCTCGCTCCATTTATTCCACCTGCCTAACCTTGGCTTTGCTGCTCAGCTCGTTTCGTGGCGAAGCCTTCGCAGAATCGCCGGAGAATAACGCCAACCTCGCTGCCTGGCTCAACGCCCAAACCAACATCCAGACCTGGTCCGCCGATTTCATCCAGACGCGCACCTTGAAATCGTTGACCCAACCATTGACCGCGACCGGTCACGTCTGGTTTGCCGCGCCCAATCGCTTTCGTTGGGAACTGGGCCATCCACCCCAGACCATCGCCGTTCGCCAACCCACACAACTACTCGTGGTCTATCCAAAACTAAAGCGCGCCGAACGCTATCCGCTGGACAGCGACCAGGCCGGTCCCTGGAAAGACACGCTGGCATTGCTCGACGCCGGTTTTCCCCGCAGTCGCGCCGAAGTCGAATCACGCTTTAATATCCTGGCACAGGCCACCACCGACGGGGTTCATGAAATCACGCTTCAGCCCAAAGCCGAGGCCGCCCGCCGCATCATGCCCCAAATCAGGATTGCTTTTGCGACCAACGACTTTTCCTTGCATTCAACGGAACTGCAATTCGCTGACGGCTCGACCATGCAAAATGTGTTCACCAATGCGGTGTTGAATCCCAAAATCGACGAGTCCGTCTTTCGTCCACCGCTTGGCGAGGACTATAAAATCATCGAACCATTCCGAAAATAGCCAAAAGCCAATCGCAGTGTTACGTTTACCTAAACCATGAAAGATACGGCACATCCGGCGCTGGCTTCACTTCCGCATGGCCCGGAGTTTCGCTTCGTCGATCGAATGCTCGTCCTGGATCCGGGCAATGCGGGCGTGGGCGAATATACTGTGCGTGGTGATGAACCTTTCCTGCGTGGGCATTTCCCCGGCCAACCCCTCTTTCCCGGTGTCCTGCTGGTGGAAGCAGTCGCCCAACTGGCCGGCGTGGTGGCGCAGAGCGATCCGCAAATCCCGCCGCTCCCCGGACTTAAACTCACCGCTCTCCGCGCCGTAAAAATCCTCGGCACAGCCAGGCCGGGCGAGGTCATCCATCTGGAAGCGGTCATCACCGGCCGACTCGGGAATCTCGTGCAAGCGCGCGCTTCCGCATCCGTCGCCGATCATGTGGTCATGCGCGCAGAACTAACCCTTAGCGGCGAAGGCCAAGTGCCTGCTGAGGATGGCAAATAGGAATCTAAGATTCCCGTCGGGTCTCGGGAAACTCTTTACTATTTTCCGTTCACCACTTTCAGCCAATTGTGCGCCATCAGGGAAGCGCCCGCCGGTGTAGGATGCACCCCGTCCGCCGCCCAATGCGCCGGCGGGGCATATTTAATGGCCTCATCAAACATGCTCTGAAATGGAACGAACCTGGCTTGGAAGGCTTTGGCGACATTTTTGGCGGCGGCGCGGTAAAGGTCAAACTCGGGAAACCATTTTTCCGTAACCGCCCCGCACCGCAGCACAAACGGCTCGCAAACCACCAACTTCACTTTCGGCAATGCCTTTCGCGTGCGCTCCAGCAAGGTGTGGTAATCCTTTTCGTATATTTCCACCGTCCCCGAATAATTACCGTTAAGCTTGTGCCAGATGTCATTCACGCCAATCAAAATGCTGAGCAGGTTTGGCTTGACCTCCAGGCAATCCGTCTGCCACCGGTCCGCAAGCTGGAAAACTTTGTTGCCGCTGATGCCACGGTTATACACCTTCAACCCGTCCTTGGGACGATCCACCAACAGTTCGGCGCCCGCTAGCCAGGCGTATCCCGTCCCTATTGCGGATTGATCATTTGGCAGCACCGCCTTCTCACGGTTCCGCCCCGCATCAGTAATGGAATCGCCTTGAAAAAGAATGACGTCGTTGTTGGCAATCATCACCCGCGCCGCAAACAAGCTGAACTCGGCGGCAGAGCTGTCGGGGACAGCCGTAAGGCTTGCCAGTCCCGCCACACCCGCCATGGCTCCTGACGCTTTAAAAAACTTGCGTCGGTTTAGGCTGCTTCCTTCTGAAATGTATTCGATCATAAATGTCGTTTTAATGTGAGCCAGTTGCTGCCGCTGACTTTGCCAGCGTCGCCTTCTCCTCTTCAAGATTCAAATACTTCTTCCGCCAACCCGCTCGGGAAAGTTTTCCCCGCTCATTGGTTTCCAGGCTTTTCACAAACATCCACTCGCGTGGGATTTGCCAGGCCGGAACTTTTTCGAGTAAAAATTGTTTCAGGGATTCCGGATTCAGTGTTGATCTGGCCGCCACGGCCGCAACAATAATTTCCGTCCGTTCCGCGTCCAGGCTGGGCGTGCCAAATACCAGGCACTCCCGGACGCCCGGATGCAGGAGCAACAGCCGCTCGATGCTCTCCGGCGAAACTTTGCGTCCGGCAACATGTATCTGGTCCCCTGCCCGTCCGCGCAGGTAAACCTCCCCCTCAACGATTTCGGCCAGGTCGCTCGTCTGAAAACAACCCGATGCCAGATTAGCCTCAGGTTGTGGCCAATAGGTTTGTCCTACCGCCCCTCCGCGCACCTGCAGACAGCCGTCGGGTCCAATGGTTAATTGAACGTTCCGCATCGGTTTGCCGGCGAGGGTTGAGTCCACGCGCGGAGTGCTGGAGGCATCATAGGCAATGCCACCGCACTCGCTCGACCCGTAAAAATTGTGCAGCTTGAGTCCTTGCGCGGCAAAAACGGATTGTTCCAGCGCCAATGACAACGGAGCGCCTGCCGAAATCGCTAGCCGAATGTTGTTTGGAATCGACTTTGCCTCATACCAAGTGCGCCACAATGCTGGCACTGCCGCCAACGTGATGGCTTCCGTCCCGGCTGCCGCCCGCCGCACTGCTTCCGGCAAGGGCGAATCCACCAGCACAAGCGGAATACCATGTAATAGCAGCGGTAGAACCAGATTGGAAAACCCATACGAGTGCGCCAGTGAAATCACGCCCAAATTCGGCCAGTCCCTGCGCAAGCCCATGGTCGCAACGATGTTTTCCGCATCGGCCGCCAGTTGTTCGCCGGTGAAAGCCACCAATCTGGCTTCACCAGTCGTGGCCGATGTGATTTTCAAATGCGCACACCCGGCTGGAAACTGATTCTGGGGCGGTGGCAATTGGCCTGGTTCCAGTGGGCAAACAATCTGTCCGGATCGCCAGGCGCGTAGCAGGGTGAATATAAAATCGCGTCCCTGTGGAAAGACCACCGGCCCCAATTCCGACCCCGCCTCTGTCGCTGCCGACAACTGCGCAAACGTCCACCGCTCGCCGCGCGCCGCATGCTGCAAGGCGATTTCGTTGCGATGTTCCTGCGCGATTTGTCGCCAGCGTTCGTAAAGCATTGTCAGATTAATGGTGCGTGGCTAGCCTAGAGCAAAGTCGCGTTATGCTCAACTTACTTTCGAGTTCAAAGTCAGATATCTACGAACCCCAGCGCCAAGGCAACTTCGCTGCGAACATCCGGCAATATACCCTTTTGGTTTGTCTGACGCTCCTGCTGTGTGGTTGCCAAACATCGCGACGCGTCGCCACCTCTGACCGTCGTCCTTTCGACTTTCAGCACGACACTTTCGCCTATGCCAACGAACTGGTCTGGGAATATCACTACGACGAGCACGGAAAGTGGGTTAGCCACGCGCGCCACCCCGCACCGGATTATTCCCATCATTGCTTCGTCGTGGCCCGTTCAGCTCGCCAGTTTTTCGAACACGCCCGTTTCGAGCCCACACAACCAGTGGCTGACGCCACCACCTATCAGCAACTCATCCACCAAGTCCTCGCTCTGGGCGCCAATCATGAGCTGCCGGATTCCCGCAAAGTCGTGATTCCAGGCTACGCGGATTTGCACTCCTTCAGCCAGGCTTGGGAATCGTTGCTCAAGTCTGAATGTGGCGGGGCGTGGCAAAGCTATCTCCAGCGCGGCCACTGGCGGATGATCGGCTGGTTCAGCCGGCAGCAACAGGAGAAGGTGGCGCGTCAACTCACCGCCGCCATCCAGGATAAACGTCCGCCCGTGGTCCATCTCGTTCGCTTCCCGCAATTGACCATCAATCACGCCGTCGTCTTGTTCGACGCCGCCGAGACCGACCAGGAAATCAACTTCACCGTGTACGATCCCAACAACCCCGTTACCCCGACCCACCTCATCTATGATCGCGTGACCCGCACCTTCCAGTTTCCAGCCAACGATTATTTTCCCGGCGGACGCGTGGACGTCTATGAAGTTTACCGCGGTTGGTTTTACTAGCCGAGACCATCGAACCGCGCCCTAAAGCGGTTCGCGACCGGCGTACCCCGAGTCGATGTCGTGCCAAAACTCGATGTCCTCCTCATCCTTCTCCCAGCAGAGGAACACTTCCTTGTCCCCAATCAGCGAAGGAAAATCAACCAGCCCCCGCGACAAATCTTTGATCACTATCTCCCGATCCTGAAATTTTTGAAGCAACTCCCTGACCTCCGCCGTCAGTCGCACCGACTTGTTCACCAATTCGCCGCCGACGTCGTTCCCGGTCGGCATCAACCCCGCCACGCGCCGGTCAGTCGTTTCCAGGTCCACGCGGTACTGGCTCAAGTGCTCAAGCCATTGCCGCACGGTTGGCAACAGGGCTCGCGCTTCTTCTCGCGTATAATGTTTGTTAAACCGATGCGCCATGACTGGTCAGAACAGGTTCTCGATTCACTAACACTACTAAATCATTTGTTGGCGGCCGGTTCGAGCTTTTTCTTGATCCCCTCGTTCGGCTCGACCGACAACGACTTATGCCATGCTTCACGCGCCTTTTCGACTTGCTTGAGCGCCGCATAAATATCCCCCAGATGATCATACACCGTCGCGTCTGGTTCCTCGGAAAACTCCACCGCCTTCAACTCCTGCGTCAACGCCTCACCCGGTTGATTCAGTTTATAAAGCACCCAGCCCAGGCTATCCAGGTACGCCGCATTTTTCGGTTCGCTTTTCACCGCCTTCTCGATCATCTCATGCGCGCGTTCCAGCTTCACTCCCCGGTCCGCCAGCATGTAGCCAAAATAATTCAACGCCTCGGTGAAATCCGGCGCCAACTCCAGCGTCTTTTCAAAATATTGTTCCGCCTGCTCATAATCCCCCTTCCGCTCATGCACGGAACCCACTTGAAAATAAAAATATTTATTCAGCCGTGATGGATCGGAAGTCTTCGCCAGCAACTCGGCGGACGTCAGGTGCGTCACCGCCTTGTCATATTCCTTCTCTTTGCCATACGCCAGGCCGGTCAAAAATTCATTGATGAATGTGTCCGAATATTTCACCCGCGCCTGCTCCAGCGTGCTCAGGGCCCCCTTGGCGTGATCCAGATTGATTTGCACATCCGCCAAATCATAGTACGCCTGCTCGAAATTATCGCTTAACAAAAGCGTCTTCTGAAAATAATCCTCTGCCTCCGGAAATTTCCTCGCGTCCACCGCCAGACCGCCGAGCACATAATAAGCCTGCGGATTCGCCGGATCCTCCCGCACAATCGACTCCAGTTGTTCGATCGCTTTCCCGGCGTCATGCTCCCGCAAATAGACATCCGCCAGTTTGCCCCGCACATCATTGCGCAACTCCGGCAGGTCGCCGTATCCCCGCAGCAACTGCAAATAAAGTTCAGTGGCGTTCTTCGTATCCCCCAGCATGTTGAAACCATCCGCCAGCTTGAGGCGCAGGCGGGGTTCAACCGGTTTCAATTGCATCGCGCGCAACAGCGCCGCCTTGGTCCCGGCCTTCGTCGCCTCTTTCTGCGACGGCGCCTGCCGTTCCAGGTTCGCATAAAGTTCCGCCAGATTCACCAGAAATTCCGCCGGCACATCCGGCCGCTTCGCCGCGTCATCCAGCACCGCTTGCGCCTCTTTGAACCGCCCCTTTTGCAGGTGAATCACAAACAAGGTCTGATAACCCGAGAGGGAAAGCGGCAACCGCTTGATTGCGGTTTGCGTTGCCGCCACCGCCTGCTCATCCTTGCCCAGGCGCGAATAAACCAGCCCCAGCCGCGCGAATAAAACCCCCGACGCCTTGGGCAGTGCCGTGGCGCGCTCTAATAAATCCAGCGCCTTCTCCGGCTCCTTCCGTTGCAGATACCGACGCGAAAGTTCCTCCACCAATTGTTCGTTGCTGGGATCGCCCAGCGCCGCCTGCGAATACTCCTGCAAAGCCAGTTCCGGCTCATCGTCCAAATCATAGATCGTTCCCTGCGCGTAATGCGCATGGGCCTCCACCAATTTGTCATCAACCTCCGGGGGAGTGACCTCGTCCACTGTTACCGCCGCGGCCACGGACGCCCGTGACGCATCCGCTAGCGGTTTCCCGGTCGTGGGCGTGTTGGCGCAGCCCGCCATAAGCAAACCGCTCATGGCCAGCAATATTACTCCGGGATAACGGCAAAGCAGCATGCGTTAGAATACTCCTTTATGGTATCCGCGCAACCCAGAGCGGATTGCGCGGACCCTGACGATGCTCTCGTCAACGCCGCTGACTACTTCTGCCAGGTGCGCTTCTTGTGACGATTGGCGCGCAATTGCTTGCGACGTTTGTGCTTGTTAATTTTCGATTTGCGGCGTTTTTTCAGTGAACCCATAATGTTAGTTAAGGCGGTTAATATACTACTTTGTTAAGCGGATATTCAATGATTCCTTCTGCTCCCGCGGCTTTCAATAGCGGGATCAGTTCACGAACCACATGCTCGTCAATGATCGTTTCCACCGCCACCCAGCCCTTCAGGCTCAGATTGGATATCGTTGGATTACGCAGTGCGGGCAAACTTTGCAACAACTTTGCCAAATTCTTTTCGGCGATATTCATCTTCAACCCCACCTTCGCCTCCGCTTCCAATGCCCCTTTCAGCAGCAAGGCCAGCGTCTCGATCTTTTGCCGTTTCCATTTGTTCTTCCATGCGTCGTGATTCGCGATCAACCGCGGCGTCGAGGAAAGCAGCGTATCCACTATCCGCAGCTTGTTCGCCCGCAGCGACGACCCGGTCTCGGTCAGTTCCACAATCGCATCCACCAACTCGTGCGCCTTGAACTCCGTCGCGCCCCAGGAAAATTCCACTTCGGCCTTCACCCCGTTCTTGCGCAGATACCGTTTCGTCAGGTTCACCACCTCGGTGGCAATCCGTTTTCCCTTCAAATCCTTCACCGTCTTCACCGGCGAATTCTCCGGCACCGCCAGCACCCAGCGAGCTGGCTGCCGCGTCGCCTTGCTGAATTGAAATTCTCCCACTTCATGGACCTTCGAATTATTCTCCTGGATCCAATCGAAACCCGTGATGCCGCAATCCAGATAACCATGCTCCACGTAACGGCTGATTTCCTGTGCGCGAATCAGGCGAATCTGCAACTCCTCGTCATCCACATACGGGATATACGAGCGGCTGCTCACCTGAATGTTAAAACCGGCCTTCGCCATCTTCTCGATGGTGGCCTCTTGCAGACTGCCCTTCGGCAATCCAAATCGTAATGTCGGCTTACTCTTCATATTCCAAACTGCATTCCCGCGAGCCCTTCAGACCCAACGGGCCGGGAATAATGCAGTCTCACCGCCCCGGCGGCAAGCAGGGAATAATCCCGTTTGGAAC
>JAQGPA010000102.1 GCA_028293325.1 Pedosphaera sp.
GGCGGGGATGCTTCCGGGGGTAGTTCCCGCTGGGTCTATCAGGATGACAAACTGGGTCAGGTGACTTCGTATACGGGTCGGTTCTTATGATTGACAACTTAGCGTGTGCGCCCGACTCTCTGCCCCATGGCGCGCAAATTCAAAGTGAAATAGGCCGGGTCGATTTGCCACATGATAAATCGGTGTGATTTTGTCGAGCAGCCGGGGACGGTCGTGCGTTGGTGGCCAGAGACGCCGGTAATAGTGGTGACGTGGATTGCCCAGCGACTGCAGATGGGCAGCGTCGCCAATGGGCACACGTTGTTATACCGCTGGCGAAAAGCCAAACACGAAAACTAGATGATCATAAGAACCGACCCGTTTATAAAGCAATAACAATGTGCGGTAAACTGAATATCATATATGAAGATCTGTTTAATAATCGTCCTGTTCATCGTTGGAAATACTGCGAATAGCCAGCAGTTGTTTTTATATAGATCCAACGTTGAGTGCGGGAAATATGTGCTGTCGAGGTCCTATCAAGAACGCGACAAAAGCACTATTTCCGAAGTAATCATTGCGGAAACATTCTCAGTTACAAACAAAGATCCTATTTGCCAAGTGACGATGTCTAATGCATACATATTTCGGACAAGGATGAATGGCATCTCTTCACCGCCTTCAACCAACGATATAGTGCAGGGCAAATGGTTCACAAAAATGTTAAAGATGGATCTGCAAAGAGGGACTAAACTAATCTTTGATAATGCAGTGATGGATTTATCTCAAGTCAGGATGGAAAAGGCAAGCCAATCAAATATGTTACACTTTGAAGGCGCAGCTGCCGCGCAAGAGCTTAACAGGATGGGCCTTGGCCTGCCGGATGATTTTGATCAGGGAAAAGCTGACCACGCTGCAACTAACAGCCTGCCGCATGCTAAGTGAAGGAATGCTATAAACCGGCTTCACACCCAAGTCTCGCAAGCGGTGGGCCAATTGATTGGCATGGGCATGGTCGTAGGCGATCCTTTTTACCGGAAATTGAAACGAAGAAATCGGCGCCGTAAACGGGTCGGTTCTTATGATTGACAAGTTCGTGAACGGGTCGGTCCCACCTTTTGACAGTGGAAACCTTTAGCGAGCTTGTTGATACTTTGCTCATGGCCCGCAAACTACGCGTCCAATATCCTGGAGCGGTGCATCACGTCCTGAATCGCGGGAGCCGGCGGAAATCAATCTCCTAAAACCAGTCAGCCATTAGTAATTCAAGCGGGCTGCCGACCGGAAGGCGGGAATAACTTGAAGGTTATTTAGAAGCAGGGCAGTCGGCCAAGAGCTAAAAGTTGTCCGTCCCCGATTTTCTTGCTTCGGGTTGCCCTGCAAACGGCGCATTGCTTCAAAGTGGCCGCCTCAATCCCAATGGGGCGTACGTGACTAATGGTCTATGGTAAGCGCTGCACCGACCGCCTTTTAACACAAATATGACAAGTGAGTCGTAATTCCTTTAGCACACGTGCTTTCTCAGGTATCTTTTGGACAATGCTTGTGGGCAACTCAGCGTTGACATAGGGGGGACCTCTGATAGTCTCTCCCACTCAATTTTCGCGGGTTTTCCAACGAAAGTTAAGCAAACGACTAAGAATTAGATTTATGGCTAAAAAAGCATCCAAAAAATCGACTAAATACGTATATTTGTTCGGCAATAAAAAGGCCGACGGCAATGGTTCCATGAAGCCCCTCCTGGGTGGCAAGGGGGCCAATCTGGCGGAAATGACCCGCATCGGGCTGCCGGTGCCGCCCGGATTCACCATCACCACAGAGGTTTGCACCTATTTTTATGCGAACAAGCGGAGTTACCCCACGGAACTTCAGGCGCAAGTGGAAGCGGGAATCGCGAACATGGAGCGTATTCTCGGCAAGAAGTTTGGCGACTTGGAGCGGCCGCTGCTCGTCGCGGTGCGCTCCGGCGCGCGGGATTCGATGCCGGGAATGATGGATACGATTTTGAATCTTGGGCTGAACGACCAGACGGTGGTGGCGCTGGAAAAGGCGAGCGGGAATCCGCGTTTCGCGTGGGATTGCTATCGCCGGTTCATCCAGATGTATGGCGACGTGGTGATGGGCGTGCAGAAGCGGGCAGGGGAGGATCATGAGCCGTTCGAGATTGTGATCGATGAACTCAAAGCGGAACTTTTCCCCGGCGAGGAGCATGTCGAAGACACGAAGCTCGACACCAACGGCCTGAAGGAATTGGTGGCGCGGTTCAAAGCGCTGGTCAAGGAACGGACCGGCAAGGCATTTCCAAACAATCCCTGGGACCAACTCAAGGGCGCAGTGGGGGCGGTGTTCAGTTCCTGGATGAATGATCGCGCGAATGTTTATCGCCGCAAGTATGGCATCCCCACGGAATGGGGAACGGCCGTGAACGTGCAAGCCATGGTATTCGGCAATACGGGCGAAGAATCCGGTTCCGGTGTGGCATTCACGCGCGACCCGGCGTCCGGTGAAAAAGTATTCTACGGCGAATTTTTGATGAACGCGCAGGGCGAAGACGTGGTGGCGGGAGTGCGCACGCCGGAACCCGTGCTGAAGCTCAAGCTGGAGCAGCCGAAGGCTTATGCAGAACTCGAACAGGTCCGTCGCACTCTCGAAAGTCATTTCAAGGACATGCAGGATTTCGAGTTCACCATCGAGCAAGGCAAATTGTTCATGTTGCAGACGCGCAACGGCAAGCGGACCGGGCTGGCGGCGGTGCGGATTGCCTGTGAAATGGTGAAGGAAAAGCTGATTACGTGGGAGACGGCCGTGATGCGCGTGCCCGCGGAACAGTTGGACCAAGTGCTGGCGCCGGTGTTTGATCGCAATGCCGTCAAGGCAGCCAAGGTAATCGCCAAAGGATTGCCGGCCGGTCCCGGAGCGGCCACTGGTCGCATTTATTTTAATGCGGATCGGGCGGTGCAAGCGGCGGAGAGCAAACAGAAAGTCCTGCTGGTGCGCGTGGAAACGTCACCGGAGGATTTGCGCGGGATGATCGCGGCGGAAGGCATTTTGACCGCGCGCGGTGGTGTCAGCTCGCACGCGGCGCTGGTGGCACGTCAGATGGGCAAGGTCTGCGTTTGCGGCGCGAGCGCGTTGCAGGTGGATTATGCCGCGAAGACGTTGACGGTGGATGGTCAGACCTTCAAGGAAGGCGATTATCTTTCCATCGACGGCACGCTCGGCGAAGTGTATGCGGGCGAACTCAAGACGGCGGCGTCGGAGATTGTCCAGGTGCTGGTGGAGAAGTCACTGAGCGCGGGCGAGAGCCGCACGTATCAGTATTTCGCGCAATTGATGGCCTGGTGCTCCAAGGCGACCAGAATGCAGGTGCGGACGAATGCGGATTCGCCGGAACAGACGGCCAATGCAGTGGCGTTTGGCGCCACGGGAATTGGCTTGTGCCGCACGGAACACATGTTTTTTGAAGGCAACCGCATCGACGCGATGCGGGAAATGATCCTGGCGGAGAACACGGAAGAACGCAAAAGGGCGCTGGCCAAGTTGCTGCCGTATCAACGCGAGGATTTCGCCGGGATTTTCCGCGAGTTGAAGGGATTGCCGGCCACGATCCGTTTCCTGGATCCACCGTTGCATGAGTTCCTGCCGCATGAAGGCGGTCTGATCCGCGAGTTGGGCCAAAAAATTGGCGTCAGCCCTGAGAAGATCAGCAAGCGGGTGTCGGAATTGCATGAGTTCAACCCGATGCTGGGGCATCGTGGCTGCCGTTTGGGGATTGCGTATCCGGAGATCAGCGAGATGCAGGCGCGGGCCGTGTTCGAAGCGGCGGCGGAAGTGCAGAAGCAGGGCATCAAAGTGAAGCCCGAAATCATGATTCCGCTGGTCGGGTTCCCGAAAGAATTGCAATTGCAAATTGAAGTGGTAAACCGCGTGGCCGCCGAAGTGGCGAAGGAAAAGAAGACCAAGTTCAATTATCTGGTCGGCACGATGATTGAAATTCCGCGCGCGGCGGTGACGGCGGATGAGATTGCGAAAGATGCGCAGTTCTTCAGCTTTGGCACCAACGACCTGACCCAGACCACGCTCGGCATGAGCCGCGACGATTCCGGTTCCTTCCTGCCGATCTATCAGGAGTTGGAGATTGTGAAGAAGAATCCGTTTGCGTCCATTGACCAATCGGGTGTGGGCAAACTGATGCAGATGGCCACGGAACTGGGTCGCAAAACGCGGCCGGATATCAAGCTGGGCATTTGCGGTGAACACGGCGGCGACCCGGAGAGCGTGAAGTTCTGCAATCGCCTCGGTCTGAGCTACGTGAGTTGCTCGCCCTTCCGCGTGCCGGTGGCGCGGTTGGCCGCGGCGCAGGCTGCGCTGGAGAGTGCCAAGGCCGCGAAGAAAAAGTAATTGTCCCGTCCCGCGTGGGATGGTTTGGATTCACAGCCGCCCGGAAACTCCGGGCGGCTTTTGATTATAACGGCTGGGTGAAATTGCGCACGCCGGCCAAGCGCTGGGGAAGCCGGAGGAACTTGGGGGCCTGGCAGTATTCTTTGCTTCGGCGGCTTCAGATTTCATCACGGGTCAGGTGGTGTGTGTTGACGGTGATTGGACGGCTAGAGCAGTTCCATAAATGCTGTAGCGCGGCGGAAAAGTTAGTGAGGGAAGCGGTCTTTTTGACTTTTGGCTTCGTTTAGGCTCGGTCACAGGCCACCTTGGGCATGCTCCCTCGCCAAAGCCTCGCCCAAAGTCAAAAATCCTCGCTCCGCCGCGCTACATCATTTCTGTCAATGCTCTAGGGCCTGTTAACACTAATTGACAATCGAAGGGTTTGAGGCAT
>JAQGPA010000110.1 GCA_028293325.1 Pedosphaera sp.
TAGAGCATTGACAGAAATGATGTAGCGCGGCGGAGCGTGGATTTTTGACTTTGGGCGAGGCTTTGGCGAGGGAGCATGCCCAAGGTGGCCTGTGACCGAGCCGAAACGAAGCCAAAAGTCAAAAAGACCGCTGACCTCACTAACTTTTCCGCCGCGCTACAGCATTTATGGAACTGCTCTAATCAGCCGCCCTTCACCAGCCTATCCTGCCACCGAAAACATTTTCAAAATTAATTATAACATCTTTGCAACTTCCCTGTCTCAGTAGTGTTCAGCATTAAAAGACCGGGTATATAAAAGACGCTTGCGCTTCCTCGGGCAATCCGTTATCCGGAACGTCGCTGATGGTCACACCCGGTCAGGCCGTGGTTGCCTGGCTGGAAATGGATCATCCGCAACGCTCGTTCTACAGTATTTGGCTCCGCCAACTTAATTGCATCAGCGGCTGTTTGCACACCGCCTGAGTCATTCACAATTCTTACCCGTGCCGCGCAGATTCTCTGCGTCCGCGGGATTGCCGGGGAGGAAAGAAATAGATCCTATGCGCCGCATCCGGTGCAGGGTGGGGAAACGGTGGGCAGTTGGCTGCCCCGGTAGCGCATGGTAATGGCGGCATCTGCTCCCATCATCATGCTCCGAAAAAGAGAAAAGCCCGTTCATGCGAACGGGCTTTTCTTTGTTGAATTCTTTGGCTTCGCTTAAGCCTTGGCGGCAGCGGCTTCCTTCTCGGGTTTGGTTTCCGGAGCCGGTTCGGCTGACGCTGGAACATCCACCCATTCCAAAATTGCTAACTGGGAGGCATCGCCCTGCCGTTGGTTCAGTTTCACGATCCGCGTGTAACCGCCGGGCCGTTGCTTCTGGCTCGGGGCGATCTCATTAAAGAGGATCTTCACGGCATCTTCCTGATGCAACCGGGAGGAGGCCAATCGGCGGTCATGGACCGTGCCATGCTTGCCCAATGTGACCATTTTCTCAGCCACGGAACGCGCCGCCTTGGCCTTGGCCAGGGTGGTGGTTACGCGCTTATGTTTAATCAGACTGCAAACCAAATTGGCAAGCATCGCATTCCGGTGTGTCCCGGTGCGGCCCAACTTGGCGGTTCGCTTCAGGTGTCGCATAAAACTGTTATTCTGCGGTCATTGTCACCGGCGCGGCCTCTTCCTTGGGCGCTTCGAGCGTTTCCGCGTCAAAGGTCATGCCCAGGGTCAAGCCGAGCGTGGACAGCTTTTCCTTGATCTCGTTGAGGGACTTCTTGCCAAAGTTGCGGTATTTCAGCATCTCGGCTTCCGACTTCATCGCCAACTGGCCCACCGTGGTGATGTTGGCATTATTCAGGCAATTCGCGGCACGCACGCTGAGCTCAATCTCATTGACGCTCATGCCCAGCAGTTTCTTGAGCTTGGTCTTCTCTTCGTCCTGCTTGTCCACCACTTCTTCAAACTCAATCGCGTTCTTGTCGTAACCGACAAATACGTCCAGATGATGCTGTAGAATGGCCGATGCCTGCGTCAGCGCGTCATCGGGCGAAATGCGCCCGTCCGTCCAAACTTCCAAAATCAACCGGTCATAATCCGTCCGCTGTCCCACGCGGGCGCTTTCCACCGCATAGCGAACGCGGGTGACAGGCGAAAAAAGCGAGTCAATGGCGATCACGCCAATGGCTTGGTTCGGCTTCTTGTTTTCGTCACCAGGACAAAAACCGCGGCCAACCTTTACTTCCAGTTCCATCTCGAACTTCTTCTTCTTGTCGAGCGTGCAAATGTGCTGCTTGGGATTCACCAACTCAATGTTCTGGTTGAGTTCGATGTCCCCGGCGAGCACTTCCCCTTCCTTGTTCACGGAGAGCAGGAGGGTCTGCGGTTCGCGGCTGTGAGCCTTGAACAGCACTTTCTTAAGATTCAAAACCAAATCCGTCACGTCTTCCACCACACCGTCAACCGTGGTGAATTCGTGCATCGCACCGTCGATCTTGATCGAGGTGATGGCCGCGCCTTCCAGTGAGGAAAGCAAAACCCGGCGAATGGAATTGCCAATCGTATGGCCGTAACCGGTTTCAAAGGGTTCGGCGACAAACTTGGCGTAGGTTTCCGTTGCGGTTGACTCTTCCTTGGTCAACCGTTTGGGCATTTCAAAACGTCCTAAACGTACTGGCATACTTTTTCTTTCTGGCAAATGTAATCTGACCCTTCCGGTTGTTTCTCCCGCGCCGGAATGGCCCGTGTATTTGCCTTTTTATTGCTCTCGATGGAGAGCGGGTTTAATTAGCGGGAGTAAAATTCGACGACTGCCTGCTCGTTGGCAATAGGCTGGATCTCGTCACGAGTAGGAATCCGCATCACGGTTCCCTTGAAGCCTTCCTTGTTCAGGGAAAGCCAATCCGGCACTGCCCGGCTCGTGGACATTTCCATGCTCTTGGTCGCGAGTTGACGCGAGACGCTGGTATCCTTGACTTCAATCACGTCGTTCACCTTCAGTGCGAAGGAAGGAATGTTGACCTTGCGGCCGTTGACTTTCACGTGACCGTGGCCAATTAATTGCCGCGCGGCCGCGCGGGTGGTGCCGAGTCCCAGATGGAACGCCACATTGTCCAGGCGCGTTTCCAAAATCTGCAGCATCGTCTCGCCCGTGACGCCACGGCGCTTCAACGCGCGTTCATACACGCCGCGGAACTGGCGTTCCATCAGGCCGTAGTAATAACGCAGCTTTTGCTTCTCAATCAAACCAAGACCGTAATCCGTGTGCTTGCGGCGCGACTTCGGGCCGTGGACACCGGGACCGTAATTGCGGCGCTCCAAATATTTCGTGGGGCCAAATATCGGGGTGCCGAAACGGCGGCTGATGCGAACGCGAGGACCTGTATAACGAGCCATAACTTAAAAGCGAGGGGTTGAGTGTGTTTCGATTAAACGCGACGTTTCTTGCGCGGACGACAGCCGTTGTGCGGGATGGGCGTCACATCCTTGATGACAGTAACTTCCAAACCGATGGCTTGGAGGGCGCGGATGGCTGATTCACGACCGGAACCAGGCCCCTTCACGCGGACTTCGATTTCGCGCATGCCGTGGGCCATTGCCTGACGGGCCGCGTCCTGCGCCACCTGTTGGGCGGCGTAAGCGGTGCTCTTGCGGGAACCTTTAAAACCAACCCGGCCCGCGCTCGACCAGCCCAGCAAATTGCCGTGCAAGTCGGTGATGCTCACCTGGGTGTTGTTAAAGGTCGCCAGAATGTTGGCAATGCCGCTGGAAATATTCTTGGCTCCCTTGGCTTTGATGATCTTCTTGGCATTGGGATCCTCCGCCAGCAATTCTGCGGCGGTTGGCGCGGCTGCGGCAGCAACGACTCCCTCGACCGGCTTGGGCGCGTCAGCGGCTTCCGCCGTTGCGGCGCCTGCCGCCTTCTTCGCGGGCTTGGCCGCAGCTTTTTCCTCTGCCGGAGCAGCGGCGGTTTCTGGTTTGGCTTCCTTTTTGGGAGCCGCTTTCTTTTTAATCTCGTCAGCCATATAAAAAATTAGTGAATGCCTGTCTTGGCATTGGGGTTCCGTTGCACGCCGACCGTCTTGCGCGGTCCCTTGCGGGTGCGGGCGTTGGTCTGGGTGCGCTGCCCACGCACCGGCAGCCCGCGCAAATGGCGGACGCCGCGGTAGCACTTGATGCCCTGCAGACGTTTAAGATTCATGCCCAACTCGCGGCGCAGATCGCCTTCAATGACATACTTCCCGTCCTGAATCGCATGCACGATCTGGGCCATCTGTTGTTCATTGAGGTCCTTGGCGCGGATGCTCGGATCAATCTTGGCTTTCTCCAGGATGATCTTCGCGTTGACCGGGCCAATGCCGTAGATGTAACGCAACGATATATCGATGCGCTTCTCGCCGGGAATTTCCACTCCAATAATACGTGCCATATAAATTCCTATCCTTGCCGCTGTTTATGACGGGCATTCGAGCAAATTACCCGAATGACGCCTTTGCGCCGGACGACCTTGCAATTTTCGCAAAGCTTTTTTACTGATGCGCGAACTTTCATATTTCTTTTTCGTTCCAAACTATCCCGCCCTTCGACAAATCGAACGGCGACATTTCCAATTTTACCCGGTCTCCCGGCTCCAACGGAACCGGGTTCCGCCGCGCCTTGCCCTTCCAATGGGCCAACACCCGATGTCCGTTGGCCAACGCCACCCGGTACAACGCGTGCGGAAGTGCTTCCACTACTGCGCCTTCAACTTCGATGGCATCCTCGCGGGCCATGTCAAAATCTCCGGTTCCGACTCGGTGATGAGCACCGTATGCTCAAAATGGGCAGACAGTGAACCATCTTGCGTTACCACTGTCCAGCCATCATTCAAAATTTTTACCCCGGGCAATCCCGTATTCACCATCGGCTCTATCGCCAACGTCATGCCCGGTCGCAATTTCTCCGACTTCTTCTCGTCTTTCTTATCGACAAAGTTCGGCACTTGCGGCTCTTCATGCATCGACCGCCCAACCCCGTGCCCCACAAACTCGCGCACGACGCTAAACCCGTTGCCTTCCACGTAATTCTGTATGGCGCGCGATATATCCACCACCCGGTTTCCGGAAACTGCCTGCGCAATTCCCTCTTGGAGCGACTTCTCGGTCACATCCATCAACCGCTGGGCAATGACACTGCACCCGCCCACCGCCACCGTCCGTGCCGTATCACCAATAAATCCGTTGTAAACCACGCCAATATCCAGACTGACAATATCGCCAAATTCCAGCCGGCGTGCTCCCGCCAACCCATGCACCACCTGGTCATTCGCCGAAATGCAAATCTGACACGGATACTTCCGGTATCCCAAAAACGCGCTCTTCGCGCCGTAATGCTTGATCCGTGACGCCGCAAAACTATCCACTTCTTTCGTCGTCACGCCCGGCTTGATCCAGGCCGCCACTTCATCCAGAACCGAGCCGGCGATGGCACATGCCGGCCGCATCGCTTCCAAATCGCGTTCGTTCTTCAGAATGATCATTTTCCAACTCAAATTTACGAAAGTGCCAAAAACCTAACCTACTGCCACTTCCGCCAAACTTCAAAGTCTGCCTCTGAGTCTCGGACCGCTGCGACCACCCCGTCCACCGCTCAGGAACCCGTCGTAATGCCGCATCAACAGATGGGACTCCATCTGCCGCATTGTGTCCAGCAGCACACCCACCATGATTAACATGCTGGTGCCGCCGAAAAACGCCGATACCTGGGACGGTATGCCCATCCAGTTGGTGAGCAGGATGGGAATGACCGCAATAATCGTCAAAGCGACCGCGCCTGCCAGTGTAATGCGGGTCATGGCGTTGTGCAAAAAGTTTGCCGTCGCCTGCCCGGGCCGAACGCCGGGAACATAACCGCCGCCCTTCTTCAAATCATCCGCAATTTGCAATTCATTGAATTGTGTTGCGGTCCAGAAATAGGAGAAAAACAGAATCATCAGCGCATAAATGACCAGGTAAGAAAACGAGCCCGGATACAGCGCATTCGCCAGCGACGCGCACCACTTGATGCTGTAAAGGCTTCCCAGTTTCTGGAAAAGCATCTGCGGCACCATGAGAATGGCCGAGGCAAAGATAATCGGCATCACTCCCGCAAAGTTAAGTCGCAATGGCAGGAACTGTGTCCCGCCGGAATAAACCTTCTGCCCCACCCGACGTTGGGCATACTGGACCGGTATTTTCCTTTGCGCCTGCGTCAACGCAATGACTCCCGCAATCACAAATGCCATCAAAAGCACCAGCGCAATCGCATGTCCGAAATTAAAACGCGCATCGGTCGAATGTCCCGGAAAAAACATGTCCTTCAATCCAATAACGGCATTGGGTAATCGCGCCAGAATGCCGATGGCTATGATCAGGGAAATCCCGTTGCCAATCCCGCGCTCGGTAATCTGTTCGCCCAGCCACATCAATAACAACGTGCCGGTCGTCAAAATGATCACCGTCTGGATGCGATACCACCAAATATGCTCGGGATGCATCACCAGGCTGCCTGGAAAATTCGCGAAGCCCGGAATGGACTGGGGATTTTCCCAGCCAATCGTCATTAACGCGCCTTGGCCAAGGCAGATCAGCACGGTCAAATACCGGCTATACTTGATGATTTTGACCCGGCCGCCTTCTTCACGGGCCAGTTTGGCCAGCGTCGGCACCACCGCCGTCAAAAGTTGAATCACGATCGTGGCGCTGATGTAAGGCATGATGCCCAACGCGCCCACCGCGCAGTTTTCCAAAGCGCCACCGGTGAACAGGCTGTACATTCCCAATGCCCCGCCCGCTGCGCTGTTGGCGGCATGCAAATTGAAAAATTCCGACAGCGCGGCGCCATTCAATCCGGGAATGCGCACGTACGCAGCCAGACGACAGATGGCCAGCACCCACATCGTAAATACAATGCGGGACTTCAGCTCCGGAATCTTGAAGCAGTTACTGAAGGTATTGGCGATGGATGCAAGCATGAATTAGTGGCAACGCGGAATGCTAGGCTTTTGCGGTTTGGACCGGCTTGCGCTGGATCACTTCGCACGCCCCACCCTTGGCTTCAATCTTGGTGCGGGCCGCGGCGCTAAAGGCATGGGCGCTCACCGTCAACTTCTTGGTGATTTCGCCGGTGCCGAGAATCTTGATTCGGGGAAGCCGGCCATTGGCCAGGCCCAGACTGCGCAATGCAGCTTCGTCCACGCGCGCGCCATTCTCAAATTGGTTCAACGCATTCAGGTTCACCGGGATGTATTCCACGGTATGGCTGGCGTTGTTGAAACCTCGCTTGGGAATACGGCGGATCAACGGCATCTGACCGCCTTCAAAACCGATGCGGACGGAACTGCCGGAACGGGCCGTCTGGCCCTTGCCCCCGCGTCCGCTGGTCTTGCCGTGGCCGCTGGATTCACCCTGCCCCAACCGCTTGCGGCGATGTTTTGCTCCGGGACGTGGTTTAAGATCGTGTAAACGCATAAACTTAAGCTTTTATTAAAATTGTTGCCGCCGGGGTTGCCGGTTCTGCCTTCTTCACCGCGAGTCCGCGGCTGCGATAAATATCTTCGCGCAACCGGAGTTGCAGCAATGCATTCAACGTGGCCTTGACCACATTGGCGGGATTCTTCGCTCCCAACGACTTGCTCAGGATGTCCTTCACTCCGGCGGCCTCTAATACGGCCCGCACGGTCTTGCCGGCGATGACGCCGGTTCCGGGCGAAGCTGGCCGCAACAAAACCTTTGCGCCACCATAGTGCGAGTAAACTTCGTGCGGTATGGTCGATTCCTTCAATGCCACACCCACCATGTTCGCGCGGGACAATTCGCCACCCTTGCGGATCGCGTCGGCCACTTCTCCAGCCTTGCCCAAGCCAATGCCCACCTTGCCCCGACGGTCTCCCGTCACGACCAGCGCGCTGAAATTAAAGCGGCGTCCGCCTTTGACAACTTTTGAGGATCGATTGATGAAAACGACCTTCTCGGTCATTTCCTGGCCGGTGCCGTCGCCGCCTTGGTTGTCGGGACCATCGCCCGGTCCACGGCCGCGACGCGGACCACGACCGAAGCCACGTCCGCCGCCACGAGAGTCACCGCCGCCTTGAGGTTTGGTTATTTCAGCCACAGTATTGATTTGTTGGAATTAAAATTGCAGGCCCGCTTCGCGCGCCGCGTCCGCGAGCGCCTTCACTTTGCCATGATAACGCGCCGTCCCACGGTCAAACACCACGTGTTTGATCCCCTTGACCTTGGCCGCTTCCGCCGCCAGTGTCCCGATGGTCTTCGCCGAGGTCACGTTTGCCGCCATCTTCTCCCGATTGGGAGTGGCCTTGCTCAGTGTCGAGGCCGCCGCCAGCGTTACGCCTGCGGCATCATCGACAAATTGCACGTGGATGTTCTGGTTGCTGAAGCACACGCTCATGCGGGGGCGTTCTTTGGTGCCAATGACTTTCTTACGAATGCGCCAGTGACGAAGTTGTGCCAGCTTTTGCTTTTTTTGAGTTCTCATGGTTTGCCGGTCACGGATTGGCCGTAACCTGTATTATATTATTGGACGGTCTTGCCTTCCTTACGGATGACCTTCTCATCCGCGTAACGCACACCCTTGCCCTTGTAAGGCTCCGGCGGATAAAAACTGCGAATCTCGGCGGCCACTTTGCCGACCACTTGTTTGTCCGGCCCTTCAATCGTGACCTTGGTGTTTTCTTCCACTGTCACCTTGATCTGGTCAGGAATCGAATAAAGCAACGGATGTGAATAACCGAGGCTCAGGTTCACCACTTTCCCCTGCACCGCGGCTTTGAAACCGACGCCCTGGATGCCGAGCTTTTTCACAAATCCTTCGCTGACGCCCTTGACCATGTTGTTCACAAGCGCGCGGCTCAGGCCGTGCATCGCCCGTGCTTCCGCGTCGTCGCCGTCGCGGCTCACCACGATCTTGTCGCCGTCCACTTTAAGACTCGTGCGGCGGTTCAATTCCATGTCGAGCTTGCCCTTGGGCCCCTCGACTGAAACTTTACGGCCGCTCACATTCACCTTTACTTTGGCCGGAATGAGAATCGGTTGCTTTCCTATGCGTGACATAACGTTGCTTGTAAATGATTACCAGACGTAACAAATAAGTTCGCCGCCAAGATTGCTCTTGCGCGCTTGTGTGCCGGTCATCACCCCTTGCGAGGTCGAAACGACCGAAATTCCCAGACCGCCGCGCACCCGCGGAATGTCCAGCGCCCCGACATATCGGCGCAACCCTGGGCTGCTCACCCGGCGCAGGCCTTCAATGACGCTCTTCTTCCCTTCATACTTGAGCTTCAGCGTGATCTTCTTGGCGGGCTTGCTTTCCACCGCCACCTCCGCCACATAGCCTTCCTTCTTGAGAATATGCGCGATGCTCTCCTTCATTTTGGAGTGCGGCATTTCCACCACCGGCAACTGCACGCGGCTGGCGTTGCGGATGCGGGTCAACATGTCAGAAATCGTGTCAGTCATAAATTTACCAGCTCGCTTTCGTGATTCCGGGAATCAATCCGTTCAGGGCCCCTTCACGGAAGGTCAGACGGGAACAGGCGAACTTGCGCATGTAACCGTGGCGGCGGCCGCTCATCGAGCAGCGATTCACCACGCGCGTCGGGCTGGCGTTGCGCGGCAGCTTCGCCAATCCGGCGTAATCGCCCTTGGCCTTCAACTCCGCCCGCAAGGCGGCGTACTTCTTGACGGTCTCCGACTTCTTCTTATTGCGCTCCAACCATGATTTCTTCGCCATAAATTATCTTCCTTTTTCTGCAAACGGCATGCCCATCAGTTTCAGCAAATCCATTGCTTCGGCATCCGTCGGCGCGCTGGTCACGATGGTGATGTCCATCCCCTGCGTCCGTTTAATTTTATCCATTTCAATTTCCGGAAAAATCGTCTGGTCGGAAATGCCCAGCGAGTAATTCCCGCGACCGTCAAAAGAACGCGTCGAAATTCCGCGAAAATCACGGATGCGCGGCAGCGCGGCGGCCACCAGGCGGTCGAAAAATTCATACATCACTTCGCGCCGCAGCGTCACGCGGCAGCCAATCGGCTGGTTTTCGCGCAGCTTGAAATTCGCGATGCTCTTGCGCGACTTGCTGATGACCGGCTTGCGCCCGGTGATGATCGCCATGTCCTTGACCGCGTCATCCACTGCGCCCTTTTCCAGGGACGCGCTCACCCCCATGTTGACCACGATCTTCTCCATCCGTGGCACCTGGTGAACGTTCTTGTACTGCCGCTTCTCCATCAGTGCGGGCTGTACTTCTTTGACAAATTTTTCGTAAAGTCTTGGTTTCATTTCGCTGTTTTCCGGATGTTGCCGGAGCGTGTTCTATTGTTGGTTGTTATCGTCAGGCTGTCGCTGCCGCCGGATTGCGCTTCGTCGCGCGGGCGTCAAATTTATCCACCGTCATCACGTTGGACATGTGAATCGTCCCTTCGCGCTCCAGGATGGAACCTTGCGGGCTCTGTTGGCTCTTGCGCATATGCTTCTTGATCATCCGCACGCCTTCCACAATCACCCGCTGCTTCTTGGACTCCACGGCGATGATCTTGCCGCGCTTGCCTTTTTCGGCGCCGGCGATCACCACCACTTCGTCCCCTTTTTTAACGTGAAATTTTATCATAACTTCAAATCACTTCCGGCGCGAGCGAGACAATCTTCATGAATTTCTTCTCGCGCAATTCACGCGCCACTGGCCCGAAAATTCGGGTGCCGCGCGGATTATGTTCCTTGTCGATGATCACAATCGCATTGCTGTCAAACCGCAGATACGAGCCGTCGGCGCGGCGAATCGGCTGGCGCGTCCGCACCACCACCGCGTCCACCACATCGCCCTTTTTCACAGTCCCGTCCGGAGCCGCTTCCTTGATATGCGCCTTGATCACATCGCCAATGATGGCGTAACGCTTGTTGCGGCCAATCACGCCGATGGCTGCTGCGCGTTTCGCGCCGCTGTTGTCGGCTACATCTAAAATGGAACGTACCTGTAACATAAAATATCCTAAAAACTAGGCCGCCACCGGGCCGAGATCGGTATTCCGTTCGACGATTTCCACCAAACGCCAGTTCTTCGTCTTGGACAACGGGCGCGTTTCCTGGATGCGCACGCGATCGCCCACCTTGGCCTCGCTCTTTTCGTCATGCGCGTAAAATTTGCTGTACCCGGTCACCACCTTCTTATAGCGGGGATGCGGGAACCGGCGCTCGACGCGCACAATGATGGTTTTTGTCATCTTGTTGGAAATGACTTCGCCCACGCGCTCTTTGCGTTGACCGCGGTCCGTATTAACTTCGTTCGTTGTTTCAGCCATACAAAATCAATTATGTCGCTTTGTTGCGTAACTGTGAAATCCGGGTTTCAACGCGCGCGATGTCCTTGCGCAGCAGCCGCAAACGGGCCGGCTTTTCGAGCTGGCTGCTCGCCTGCTGCAGTCGCAGGTTGAATATCTCATGGCGCAAATCGCGGCTCAGCGCCGACAATTCAACCAGCGTTGCATCTTTAAGTTTTGGATCGGACATTTTCATAACGTTGCCTACCCGAGCTTGTGCCGGGAAATAAATTTGGTTTTAATCGGCAGCTTCGTCGCCGCCAGACGTAGCGATTCCCGGGCCACGGCCTCGGTCACGCCATCCACTTCAATCAACACATTCGCCGGGCGAATGACCGCCACCCAGGACTCCAATGGCCCCTTGCCCTTGCCCATTCGCGTTTCCAGTGGCTTCTTCGTATAAGACTTGTCCGGAAAAACCCGAATCCAAACCTTGCCCCGGCGCTTCATGTACCGGGTCACGGCCACGCGGGCGGCTTCAATCTGCTTCGTGTCCAACCAGCACCGTTCCAGGGACTGCAATCCATACTCGCCAAACGCAACGCTCATCCCGCGCGAGGCTATCCCCGTACGGCTGCCGCGGTGCATCTTGCGGTACTTCACTCTTGCAGGCATCATTGGCATAACAAAATCCTTATAATCTGATTAAGCGGGAGAGGTTTCCACGGCGCCAGCCGCCGGAATCTTCGCTATCTTGGTTTCACCTTTGCAAATCCAGCACTTGACCCCCAGCTTGCCATAAACCGTCAACGCTTCGGCAAAGCCATAGTCGATGTCCGCGCGCAACGTGTGCAGCGGCACCCGGCCCCAGTGATATTGTTCGACTCGGGCCAGCTCCGCGCCACCCAATCGCCCGGCACAACGGAGCTTGATTCCTTCTGCTCCAAAATCCTTCGTGGTCTGCAAGGCTTTCTTCATCGCCCGGCGGAACGATACCCGGCGCTCCAATTGCAGCGCGATATTCTCCGCGACCAATTGGGCATCGAGTTCCGGAGTTTTAATCTCCATGATGTCCACGTAAATTTCCTTGCCGGTCATCTTGCTCAACTCTTCCTTGATCTTGTCGATCTCGGCCCCTTTGCGGCCAATGACCACGCCGGGTCGCGCCGTCAGGATCGTGATGCGGCAACGCGTCGCTGCCCGCTCGATCAAAATCCGGGGCACCGAGGCCGTCTCCAGCTTTTTCTTGAGCAGGTCGCGGATCTTCCGGTCTTCGGTCAACAGCTTGCCAAAGTCCTTCTTGCCCGCATACCACTTCGAACGCCAGTCTTTGTTGACGGCAATACGAAATCCGATTGGATTAGTCTTTTGACCCATAACAATTATTCGTCTGACAAAACTATTTTAATGTGGCAGGTGCGCTTCAGGATCGGTCCGGCGGAACCGCGCGCCTTTGGCGTGAACCGCTTGAGCGTCGTCGCCGTGCCGGCCACCGCGGACTTGATCCACAGTTTCCCCGTGTTCAGATTCTTATATTCTTCCTTATGCAGCTTCAGGTCCTCCGCATTGGCAATGGCCGAATGCAGCGTCTTGGCCACAGCCCGGGCTGACTTGCGCGGCACCACCGCGAGCACCGCCTCGGCTTGCGCCGCGGGTAACCCCTGGATCTGCCGCACCATCTCGCGCATCTTCTGCGCGGACATGCCGATATTGCGTGTAATGGCTTGAACTTGCATAAAATTACTTGGCTTCCGCTTTGGCGGTGTGAGCGCCGTGTTTCTTGAACGTACGGGTCAGCGAAAATTCGCCGAGCCGGTGGCCCACCATGTTTTCCGTCACGAACACCGGGTTGAACACCTTCCCGTTATGCACGTTGAACGTATGACCCACAAAATCCGGCGTGATCATCGAACGGCGTGACCACGTCTTGATCGGCTTCTTCGAGCCCGACGCATTCAGCTTCGCGATCTTTTCCAACAGATGGCCCTCAACAAACGGGCCCTTTTTAATCGAACGTCCCATAAATTATTATTTGTGTTTCATCGGCCGACCATCGCGCCGCACCAGAATGAACCGGTTCGACAACTTCCGCTTGTTGCGTGTCTTGTAACCCTTCGTGATGACACCCCAAGGTGTCACCGGATGACCGCCGCCTGAAGTCTTGCCGGCGCCGCCACCCATCGGATGGTCCACCGGGTTCTTCGCCACGGCGCGGCTCAACGGACGAATGCCGCGATGCCGGCTGCGTCCCGCTTTGCCCAACACCACGTTTTCATGCTCGGTATTGCCAACCTGGCCAATGGTCGCGTAGCAATTCTCGTTAATCTTGCGAATTTCACCGGAAGGCAAACGCACTTGGGCGTAACCCTCGTCGCGGGACATCACTGTCGCCGCTCCGCCCGCCGTGCGCACCATCTGCGCGCCCTTGCCCGGGATCATTTCAATGTTGTGAATCGACAAACCAACCGGCACCGACCGCAATGGCAGATTGTTGCCGATATCCGGAGCCGCATTCGGGCCGCTCTGCAGCCGGGTCCCGACTTTCAGGTCCAACGGAGCGATAATATAACGCTTCTCGCCGTCCTTATACAGCAACAACGCCAGGCGGGCTGTGCGGCGGGGATCATATTCAATCGCCGTGACCGTGGCTTCGATGCCGTGCTTGTTGCGCTTGAAATCCACATTGCGGATCTTCTGCTTGTGCCCCCGGCCAATGCCGCGGCTGGTGATCCGTCCGTAACAATTACGGCCGCCGGTCTTCTTGCGCGTGAAAATCAGGCTCTTTTCGGGCTTGGTCTTCGTGATCTCGTCGAACGACGCGACTGTTATATATCGCGTTGACGGCGTTAATGGTCTAAAAGCTCTTACTGGCATATCATTAAATCAGTTTAGGTCAGTGTGATTTTGTCGCCCGCTTTCAAGGTAACGATGGCCTTCTTCCAGTCCGAGGTCTTGCCGGCCTGAGCGGTCCGTTTGCGACGGGCCTTGCCGCGTACGTTGAGCGTGTTGATCTTGACGACCTTGACCTTGAACAATTCCTGAACGGCCTGGCGGATCTGGATCTTGTTCGCGCGGCGGTCGGCCACCACGGTATACTGATTCAGCTTCTCGCTCTGGCGCGTCCCTTTTTCGGTCAGGCGCACGGTTTTAACTATTTCAAAAGAGTTCATGTCAAAATTAGTCGTTGCTCAAACGCGCTTCAATCGTCTCAAACGCGCTGCGGGTGAATACCAGCTTGTCGCTGCGCAAAACCTGATAGGTGTTCAGCGAGTCGCTCGTCGCCACATGGACGTTTGGCACGTTGCGCGAGGCCAGCATCAGGTTGCGGTCCACTGTCTGGGCCACGATCAACGCCGTGCCGTCCAGCTTCAAGGCCGACATCACACTGATAAATTCTTTCGTCTTCGCCGAGGCGAGCTTCAGGTCATCCACCACCACCACATCGCCGGCACTCAAACGTTCGCTGAGCGCTTTGCGCAGCGATAATTGCTTGGTCGAATGCGAAACCTTCTTGCTGAAATCGCGCGGCTTCGGACCGAACACCACACCACCACCACGCCAGAGCGGCGAACGGAATGAGCCGGCGCGGGCGCGGCCAGTCCCCTTCTGCTTCCACGGCTTCTTGTTGGTGCCGGCGACTTCGCCGACGTTCTTGGTGCAGGCTGTGCCGCTGCGTTGGCCGGCTCGAAAGGCCACCACGGTGTCATGGACCGCCTGGGTCCCCTTGCCGTTGGTGATGAGCTGGAATTTTACTTCCAACTCGCCCTGATCTTTGCCTTTGATATCTTGAATCTTAAGTTTCATTCGCGTGCCTTATTTCTTCTTGGCTTCTTTCACTTCTTTGGCCGCCCCTTTGGGATGTTTTTTGGACTCGCGAATTACCACGTAGTCACCCTTGGCCCCGGGAATGGCGCCATGGATCAACAATAAATTCTCACTCTCCCGCACCTGCACAATTTGCAAACTCTGGATCGTGCGCCGCACCTGCCCCATGTGACCGGGCATCCGCATTCCGCGCATGACCGTGCCGGGAAACAAGCGCTGGCCAATGGCGCCACCGCGACGACGCCAACCCTTTGCTCCGTGGGACGCATCACCGCCGCGGAAGTTATGCCGCTTCATGACACCTTCAAATCCACGACCCTTGGTTACGCCAATCGCGTCGATATAATCACCGACGGCAAAAATACCCGCTCCAATAATGTCGCCGGGCTTGACGGACAGCGTGAAGTCGCGGAATTCGCGAATGCGTTTCACCGCCGCGCCGTTTTGCTTCTTGATGTGGCCCAGCAAAGGTTTGGTCACCCGCTGATCTTTTTGGTCATCAAAGCCGAGTTGCACGGCGTTGTAACCGTCGCTCTCCTGCGTCTTGCATTGCAGGACACGGTTTGGCCCCACGAGCACAACGGTGACCGAGCGCGCCGCGCCCTTGTCATCATAAACGCGCGTCTGTCCTAATTTTTTTCCAAGTAAGCCGAGCATAAAATCAAATCTTGATGGTGATGTCCACGCCAGCGGGAAGATTGAGCTTCTTCAGCTCATCCACAGTTTTCGCTGTGGGCTCGATGATGTCGAGCAACCTCTTATGGGTGCGTTGTTCGAAGGTTTCCTGGGACTTCTTGTCGGAATGCGGTGAGCGCAGAACCGTAAAACGTTCCACGCGGGTCGGCAATGGAATGGGCCCCGCCACACGGGCGCCGGTGCGCTTGACCGTGTCGGCGATGTCGCGGGCAGACTGATCGATGACCCGATGGTCAAATGCTTTCAAGCGAATACGTATGCGTTGTCCAGCCATAAAAAGAACAATTTTATAGTTACTAAGTTTAGGTTCGAGCCGCCGGCCGCGTTTTTGTGCTATCCAAAATGGTCGCCAAAACGCTGTTCGGCACCTGTTCGAAAGTGAGTGGTTCCATCGAATACGAGGCGCGGCCCTTGGAAAGGGAACGAATCGCGGTCGCATAACCGAACATTTCCGCCAGCGGCACATTGGCGTTGACGATGGTCTGTCCGTGCTTGGCTTCGATGCCGATGATCTGGCCCCGGCGTCGGTTGACGTCACCCAGCAGATCGCCCTGATATTCATCAGGCGTGGTGACTTCAACTTTCATGATCGGTTCCAGCAGAATTGGACCAGCCTTTTTGAAGGCGTCCTTCAGCGCGAAGATGCCGGCCATTTTGAATGCCAGTTCGTTTGAATCGACTTCGTGGAACGAGCCGTCCGTAATCTCAACCTTGATGTCGATGACTTGGAAACCGGCATAGACTCCGCCGCGAATTGCTTCTTCAACACCATTGATCACCGCCGGAATGTATTCCTTGGGAATGGCACCGCCGACAATCTTGTTGATGACTTCGACGCCTTTGCCCTTTTCGTTGGGCTCCACCTTCACGAGCGCGTGGCCATACTGACCGCGACCACCGGATTGGCGGATGAATTTCCCTTCGCCTTCGGCCGCTTTGGTGATGGTTTCGCGATACGCGATCTGTGGCGCGCCAGTGTTGGCATCCACCTTGAACTCGCGTTTAAGACGGTCGATAATGATTTCCAGGTGCAACTCACCCATGCCCGCGATGATGAGTTGGCTGGTCTCCGGATTGGTGAAGCAACGGAAAGTCGGATCTTCTTCGGCCAGACGCTGCAAACCTTCACCCATTTTTTCCTGGTCAGCCTTGGTCTTGGGCTCAACAGCCATGCTGATCACGGGCTCGGGGAACGTCGGTGGTTCGAGCGTGACATCGTAATCCTCATTGCAAAGCGTGTCACCGGTGGTGATGTTGCGCAGACCGACCAGCGCGGCGATATCGCCGGCATAAACCTGGTTGATATCCTTGCGCTCGCTGCCCTGAATGATCATGAGGCGGCTGACGCGTTCGCGTCTACGCGTGCGGGGATTATAAATCGTGTCGCCCTTTTTCAACTGGCCGGAGTAAACGCGGAAGAATACCAACTTGCCCGCGAAGACATCCGTCCAGAGCTTGAACGCCAGCGAACAGAATTTATTGTTATCGTCGGTGTCAACCTTGACGATGTTGGTCGTGCCGGGTTCGAGACCTTCAGCGCCGGGCACATCGAGCGGGCTGGGAAGATAATCCACCACCGCATCAATCAGGACCTGCACGCCCTTCTTCTTAAAAGCAGAACCGCAGAGCACGGGAACAAATTCGATTTTGCAGGTCAGGCGGCGAATGGCAGCCTTGAGCACCAAGGGCTCGATCGGCTTGTCTTCCAGGACCAATTCAGCAATCGTATCGTCTTTGTTGGAAACGGCATCAATCAAATCGCGCAAGGCCTGCGCGGCCTTTTCTTTCAGCCGGTCAGGAATGTCAGTGATGTCGTACTTGAGGCCTTCGGTGGTCACGTCTCCGGGGCCCCAGATGATCGCCTTCTGGTTCACGATGTCGATAACACCGGCGAACGCTTCTTCGGCATCAATGGGCAGGAAAATCGGATGGGCATAGGCACCCAGTTTCTTCCGCATGTCGTTGAGCGCATTTTCAAAATTCGCGCCCGTGCGGTCCATCTTGTTGATGAACGCAATGCGGGGAACATGATACTTGGTCGCCTGGCGCCAGACAGTTTCAGATTGGGGCTGCACACCGGCAACGCCGCAGAACACCGCCACTGCGCCGTCCAAAACGCGCATGGAACGTTCCACTTCCGCCGTGAAATCCACGTGACCGGGAGTGTCGATGATGTTAACGCGATTATCCAAGCCCGCGAATAACTTCTGCAAACCCTCTTCCGGCTTTTGCTTCCAGAAGCATGTCACAGCCGCGGACGTAATTGTGATGCCGCGTTCGCGTTCCTGTTCCATCCAGTCGGTCACCGTATTGCCGTCATCAACGTCGCCAATCTTATGGATCAGGCCGGTGTAAAAAAGAATGCGCTCGGTGGTGGTGGTCTTACCAGCATCGATGTGCGCGGCAATCCCGATGTTGCGCGTGCGCTCCATCGTGTACTGCCTTCCAGCGGCATTCAGTGTCTTATTATCCATTACAGCATCCATCTAAATTCCAGAGAATAAAAACGCCCCGAGTAATTCGGCCTTCGGGGCGCGTTAAATTTGTTTATCTACCAGCGGAAATGAGCGAAGGCCTTGTTGGCCTGGGCCATCTTATGCACTTCGTCGCGTTTGCGAATCGCGTTCCCCTGCCCCTGATAGGCTTCCAGGATTTCCGCCGCAAGTGCTTCCTTCATGGGAATGCCTTTGCGCGCATCAGCAAAATCTACCAGCCAGCGCAAAGCCAGCGCAAACTGCCGGTCCGACGTCACTTCGACGGGAACCTGATAGGTTGCTCCGCCAACGCGACGAGGTTTAACTTCGAGCCGGGGCTTCGCATTGTCAACCGCCCGCTGCAAAATTTCCAGCGGCGTGGTAGCCGGATTCTTGACCGCGATCTCATCGAACGCCCCGTAAACGATCCGCTGGGCCACGCTCTTGTTACCGCTATCCATCACCGTATTCACCAGGCGCGAAACCAGCGTATTGCCGAATTTCGCATCCTTCTGTACCGGCCTTCTTACTGCTTGACGACGTCGTGACATAAAAACTCTTATTTCTTGGCTTCGGCTCCCGGTTTAGGTGCCTTCGGCCGCTTGACCCCGTATTTGGAACGGCTTACTCGGCGCTTTTCCACCCCGGCGGCGTCCAACGTCCCCCGGACAATATGATAGCGGACACCCGGCAAATCCTTAACGCGACCGCCGCGGACCAGAACAATCGAATGTTCCTGGAGGTTATGGCCTTCATCAGGGATGTAGGCAATAATCTCGAACCCATTGGTCAATCGCACCTTAGCCACCTTACGCATGGCCGAGTTGGGCTTCTTGGGTGTGCGGGTCATCACCTGGATGCAAACGCCCCGACGAAAGGGCGCGACCTCCAAGGCAGGCGACTTGGACTTGCGCTTTAATTTACTACGGCCCTTACGGACCAATTGATTAATTGTCGGCATTTCAGCTTCAGCTTTTGCGTCGCTGCCCGGAAATCGGGCAAACGGGACGCGGATAATATCAAAGCAATTCTTAGTTGCAACTAGTATTTAACTTTTTTTTACATCAACTACACGGCGAGCGGATTTTCCGCCACCAGAGCGGGTTCCGGGGCTGGCTCTTCTTCAATTTCCACCAGCATTTTCAGCTTTATTTTCCGGTGATAATCATAACCAGTGCCCGCAGGAATGATGTGACCCATGATCACATTCTCCTTGAAACCATGGAGATAATCCACTTTCGCCAGGGTTGCCGCTTCGGTCAGCACACGCGTGGTGTCCTGGAAGGAAGCCGCACTCAGGAAGCTTTCTGTTTCCAGCGAGGCCTTCGTGATGCCCAGCAACACCGGTTGCGCTTCGGCGGGTTTGCCACCCATCTTCTCAACGCGCGTGTTCTCTTCTTCAAAGGTGATCTTGTCGATCTGTTCACCCCAAAGGAATGTCGTATCCGCCGGTTCGGCGATGCGCACCTTGCGCAACATCTGGCGCACAATGATTTCAATGTGCTTGTCATTGATCGTCACGCCTTGCAGGCGATAAACTTCCTGCACTTCGTTGACGAGATGTTCCTGCAATTCCTGCGGACCGCAGATGTCCAAAATTTCGTGCGGATCAACCGGACCTTCAGTCAACTGTTGTCCCTTCTTCACGAAGTCGCCCTTGAACACGATCACGTGTTTGCCGATCGGAATCAGATGTTCCTCTTCCAGGTTCGTCTGCTGATCCTTGATCAAGATGCAGCGCTTGCCGCGCACACTCGGACCGAAGTCCACGATGCCGTCGATCTTCGAAATTTCCGACGCATCCTTTGGACGCCGGGCTTCGAACAATTCCGCCACGCGCGGCAAACCGCCCGTGATGTCCTTGGTCTTCGATGCCTTGCGCGGCGTTTTCGCCATCAATGTTCCGGCGACAATCTTGTCACCCTCATTCACCACAACGTGCGCGCCGCTGGGAATCGGATAATTCGCTACGGCTTCGCCCTTTTCATCACTGATGACAATTTGCGGATGCAAATCTTCTTTGTGCTCGATGACAACAATGGCTTCTTGGCCGGTGGTTTCATCCACTTCCTGTTTCATCGTCACACCTTCAATGATGTCGTGGAATTTCACACGGCCGGCCTTCTCCGAGAGAATCGGCACATTGTGTGGATCCCATTGCACCAGCGTATCACCCTTCTTCACTTTGCCCTTGTCCGGGACCGAGATCACGGAGCCAACGACAACGTTGTGCGTTTCCAATTCGCGCCCGTCGTCCGCCAAAACGGACAGCGATCCGTTTTTGTTGAGGACGATGTTGTTGCCGTCTTCCAACGGCACAACACGCAATTCGTTATAACGAACAGTACCGTCAAACTTCGGCTTGATGATCGGTTGCTTGAACACGCCGGCGGCCACACCACCGATGTGGAACGTGCGCATCGTCAACTGGGTTCCCGGTTCGCCGATGGATTGCGCGGCAATGATGCCGACTGCTTCACCAAGCTTCACCGCTCCGCCCGTGGCCAGATTGCGGCCATAGCAGCGAATGCAAACGCCTTGTTTGCTTTCGCAGGTAAGCACCGAACGAATCTTGACCTTCTCGAAACCGGCGGTATCGATCTTCTTCGCCTTGATTTCGTCAATTTCGTCGTTCGCTTTCACAAACGATTCTTTCGGATTCGTCGGGTTGACGATGTCATCGCACGAGAACCGGCCCACGAGCCGTTCGCTGAGCTTGACCACTTCGTCTTCACCTTCGTAAATCGCCTGCACCCAGATGCCGTTGGTCGTGCCGCAATCCCGGTCGCGAATAATCACGTCCTGGGCCACGTCCACCAACTTGCGGGTCATGTAACCGGAGTCGGCCGTCTTGAGCGCCGTATCGGCCAGACCCTTGCGGGCGCCGTGCGTCGAGATGAAATATTCCAGCACCGTGAGACCTTCACGGAAGTTGGAGAGAATCGGCTTCTCGATGATGTCGCCGGAAGGCTTGGCCATCAAACCGCGGACACCGGCCAACTGACGAACCTGCTGGCGGTTACCACGAGCGCCGGAGTCCACCATCAGCGACACAGGATTGAACTCCTGTTTGCCTTGGTTGGCGTCCAATGTCCGCAACATGACGTTTGCAATCTGGTCGGTGCAATGCGTCCAGATGTCGATGATCTTGTTGTAACGTTCGCCCGGGGTAATGACACCCTTGCGATATTGCTTCTCGACTTCCGAGATTTGCTTTTGCGCGGTGGCGATTTCCTGACCCTTTTCCTTCGGGATGATCATGTCATCAATACCGATGGAGACACCGGCGCGGGTTGCTTCCCGGAATCCGAGTTCCTTGAGCTTGTCCAACATGATGACCGTCTTTTCGTGGCCACAAATCTTGTAGCACTTCCAAATCAAATCGCCGAGTTGGGATTTGCCCACAACCTTGTTGGGAAAGCCCATCGCTTCCGGCCAGATTTCGCTGAAGATCACGCGACCCACCGTCGTGTCGATCACCTTCTTGTCGGCATCACCGTATTCGGTTTTCACACCGTAATCGGGATTCGCCATGCGAATGCGTTCGTGCGTCTTCACGGCGCCATCGGCATACGCAAAAACCACTTCGTTTTTGTTGCCGAACAGTTTCACGGTGCCGGTTGATGTGGCATTCGCGCGCGGTTCCGCAGTCACATAATAGCAACCCAGCGTAATGTCCTGCGTCGGCGTAATGATGGGCTTGCCGCTCGAAGGGCTGAAAATGTTGTTCGGCGCCAGCATCAGCAACCGGGCTTCCATCTGCGCTTCCACGGAGAGCGGAACGTGCACGGCCATTTGATCACCGTCGAAGTCCGCGTTGTAAGCGGTACAAACCAACGGATGAATGCGGATGGCTTCGCCTTCAATGAGGATTGGCTCAAACGCCTGGACGGATAAACGATGCAGCGTCGGCGCGCGGTTAAGCAACACCGAGTGACCCTTGGTGACTTCTTCGAGAATGTCCCAGACTTCGGTCGTCTGACGCTCAATCATCTTCTTGGCGGAGCGCACGGTATGCACGTAGCCGAGTTCCTTGAGGCGACGAATGATGAAAGGCTCGAACAATACGAGCGCCATTTTCTTTGGCAAACCGCACTGATGCAGTTTCAGTTCCGGTCCAATGACAATAACCGAGCGTCCAGAGTAATCGACGCGCTTGCCCAACAAGTTCTGGCGGAAACGTCCGCTCTTGCCCTTGAGCATGTCGCTCAGGGATTTCAACGAGCGATTGCCCGCGCCAGTGACCGCGCGACCATGACGGCCGTTGTCAAACAGGGCGTCAACCGCTTCCTGCAACATCCGTTTTTCATTGCGGATGATGACTTCAGGCGTCTTGAGTTGCAGCAGGTTCTTCAACCGGTTGTTGCGGTTGATGACGCGGCGATAAAGATCGTTCAGATCCGAGGTGGCAAACCGTCCACCTTCGAGCGGCACCAGCGGGCGCAGGTCGGGCGGAATTACCGGCAGCACGGTCAGGATCATCCACTCGGGACGGCTCTTGGAGGAGAGCAGGCCTTGGAGCAGCTTGATGCGCTTGGCAATCTTTTTGCGGATTTGCTTGCTCTTCGTCTCGGTCATGCCGATTTGCAAGGCATCAATCTGCTTGCTCAGATCCACGCGCATCATCGATTCGCGCACCGCTTCCGCGCCCATCTTCGCCACGAACGCCTCGGCGCCGTAGGTCTCGCGGGCTTCACGGTATTCGTGCTCGCTCAACAGTTGGTTCTGCTTGAGCGGCGTCGAACCGGGATCGATCACCATGTAATCTTCGTAATAGATGACCCGCTCCAGATTGCGCGCGGTCATGTCCAGCACCAGCCCAATGCGGGCCGGCATGCACTTGAAGAACCAGATGTGCGAGACTGGCACCGCCAGCTCGATGTGACCCATGCGCTCGCGTCGCACGCGGGCGAGTGTCACTTCCACACCGCAACGGTCGCAGACGACCCCGCGATGCTTGATCCGTTTATACTTGCCGCAGGAACATTCCCAGTCCTTTACGGGACCGAAAATGCGCTCGCAGAACAAGCCGCCTTTTTCCGGCTTGAACGTGCGATAATTAATGGTCTCGGGGTTCTTTACTTCCCCCTTGGACCAGGACCGGATGGCTTCGGGCGAAGCGACCGAGATCGCTACGTATTCCACCTGGTTCACCTTTTCCAGACCGAGTAACTCGCGGGCGTTTTCTTTAGTGCTAATCATACTGTTTGTAATTTTGGCGGACGGTTCCGCCCTAAAATTTATGTCGTTAAATTGCTTCTCTTACAGGGCCGTCAGGGACTGGGGTTCCGCCGGCTGATCCAATGGATTGGTATAGCCGACCTTGACATCCAGGCCGAGCGACTGCATTTCCTTCACCAGCACGTTAAAGGATTCCGGCACGCCGGCTTCCAGACTGTTGTCACCCTTGACGATGCTTTCGTAAATGCGGGTGCGTCCCTGCACGTCATCGGATTTAACCGTGAGTAATTCCTGCAGGGTGTAAGCTGCGCCGTACGCTTCCATGGCCCAGACTTCCATTTCGCCGAAGCGTTGACCGCCGTACTGCGCCTTGCCGCCCAACGGTTGCTGGGTGACGAGCGAGTAAGGACCAACGGCGCGGGCATGAATCTTGTCGGCCACCAAATGGCCTAGTTTCATCATGTAAATATAGCCGACCACGATTTCCTGGTCAAAGGCCTGGCCCGTGCGACCATCAATCAACTTGGTCTTGGCATGCTCCGGCAATCCGGCTTCCTTCAGGTAGCCGCGAATTTCCTTTTCCTTGATGCCGTCGAACACAGGCGTCGCGAACTTGAGACCGAGCAGCTTGGCCGCCCAACCCAAATGCGTTTCCAACACCTGACCCACGTTCATGCGCGAAGGCACGCCCAGCGGGTTCAAAACAATGTCCACCGGCGTTCCGTCATCCAGGAACGGCATGTCCTCTTCAGCCACAATCTTGGCGACCACACCCTTGTTACCGTGGCGGCCTGCCATCTTGTCACCAACCGAGAGCTTGCGCTTGGAGGCGATGTAAACCTTGACCGACTTGATGATCCCGGTATCCACGCCATCACCTGATTCAGCGCGTTCCAGTTCCTCGTCGTACTGCATCTGCAGATCGTCGAACTTCTTTTTGAAGCTGCCGATGATCTCGTTAATCTTGTTGCGGATCGGCGAAGGATCGATTTCGATGCGATCATAAACCGTCGCCAGCTTGCGCAACAGCGTCTTCGTGATTTTCCGGTTCGCGGGAATGATGATTTCACCCGTTTCCGAGTTGACCACGTCGAGCGGAATCTTTTCACCGAGCAGAATATTGCTCAGCGCCTCGGTCAGTTGCTCGCGCAACTCCTCGGTCTTCTTCTTGTATTCCTCTTCGACTTCCTTGGAGTGTCTCTTCTCCTCGGTCGCGGCGGCCTTGACGTTTTGATCGACTTCCTTCTTCGCGGAAACCTTCACGTCCATGACAATGCCGTAGGTGCCCGAGGGAACCTTCAACGATGTGTCCTTCACGTCCGCGGCTTTTTCGCCGAAGATGGCGCGCAACAGGCGCTCTTCCGGCGCCAGTTCTGTCTCGCTCTTGGGCGTGATCTTGCCCACGAGAATATCGCCCGGCTTCACTTCCGCGCCGACACGAATAACACCGTCCGGCCCGAGGTTCTTCAACGCTTCATCACCAAGGTTTGGGATGTCGCGCGTGATTTCTTCCGGCCCCAGCTTCGTGTCGCGGGCGCCGACTTCAAATTCATCGATGTGAATCGAGGTGAAAATGTCGTCTTTGACGATCCGCTCGCTGATGAGGATGGCGTCCTCGAAGTTATATCCGTTCCACGGCATGAAAGCGCAGAGGACGTTGCGACCCAAGGCGAGTTCCCCGCCCTGTGTGCACGGACCGTCTGCAATTACCTGGCCTTTCTTGACCGTGTCGCCCTTGCTCACCAGAATTTTCTGGTTGATGCACGTGGCGGCATTGGAACGCATGAATTTGCGAATCTGATAAACGTAAACGCCGTTTTCCGGGCTGTGTTTGATCTTCTTCTTGGTTTCCGGCAACTTGCCGTCTTCCGTGATGATGACCTGATTGCCCAGCACGGAGGCGACCTTGCCGCCCTCTTCGGCCACGATCACCGCGCGGGAATCGCGCGCGACGCGGTCTTCGAGACCGGTCGCCACGAGCGGCGCTTCCGTGATCAACAATGGCACGGCCTGGCGTTGCATGTTGGAACCCATCAATGCGCGGTTCGCATCGTCATGTTCCAGGAACGGAATCAAGCTGGCGGCCACCGAAACGAGCTGCTTCGGCGAAACATCCATGTAATCGACACGGTTTGGCTCCACGTCGATGAAGTCACTCTTGCCCCGGCACATGACGCGCTCGGTCAGGAAATGACCCTTGTCATCAATGGCGGCGTTTGCCTGCGCCACGACGAAGGTCTCTTCGCGGTCCGCTGTGAGATAATCAATATGACTGCTCACCCGGCCGTTTTCGACCTTGCGATAAGGCGTTTCCAGGAAACCGAAATCATTGATCAGCGCGAACGTGGCCAATGAAGCGATCAAACCAATGTTGGGACCTTCCGGCGTTTCCACCGGGCAGATGCGTCCATAGTGGGACGGATGAACGTCGCGCACTTCGAAACCGGCACGGTCTCGTGAGAGACCGCCTGGCCCGAGAGCCGAAAGCCGGCGCTTGTGGGTCAGTTCGGCTAGCGGATTGATCTGATCCATGAACTGCGACAATTGGCTGCGACCAAAGAAATCGCGAATGACGGCCGAAAGCGCTTTCGGATTGATCAGCTTCTGTGGCGCCATGCTCTCCATGCCCTGATCGAACAGGGTCATGCGTTCCTTGACCAAACGTTCTGTGCGGGCGAGACCAACCCGGCACTGGTTCGCGAGCAATTCGCCCACCGTACGGACACGGCGGCTGCCCAAATGATCGATGTCATCCAGACTGCCTTCGCCCTTTTTCAGGCGCAAAAGATACTTCGTAGCGGCCACGAGATCTTCCTTCGTCAAAATGCGCGAGTCGCCGCCTTTGATGCCCAGCTTCTGGTTGATCTTGTAACGGCCAACGCGACCCAAATCATAACGCTTCGGATCAAAGAACAACCGCTTGATCAATGCGCGCGCATTGGCAGCCGTCGGCGGATCCCCAGGCCGGAGCCGGCGATAAATATCCTTCAAAGCTTCCTCTTCATTCTTGGCCGGATCCTTCTTCATGCACTTGATGATGATCCCCTCGTCTGAGGTTGTATCCACCACCCGGATCTTGTTGATGCCAATTTCAGAGATTTGTTTGACGACGGCCTTGGACAGCGGCTCGAATGCGCGGGCTACCACAATGCCCTTGTCGGCATCGACCGCATCTTCAATCAGGACCTTGTTCTGCAAGTCCTCGAGCTTTTCCGCTTCCTTGACGGTCAAATCCTCGATGTCATAAAACAGCTTGAGGATGTCCGCGTCCGAGCCGTAACCCAACGCCCGGAAGAAAGTGGTGGTCAAAAATTTGCGCCGGCGTTTTTTACGATCCAGATAAACGTAAAGCAAATCGCTGGTGTCAAACTGTGCCTCATACCAGGAACCACGGTCCGGGATGATGCGGAAAGAATGGAGGGTCTTGCCGTTGGGATGCTGGGTGGCTTCAAAAGCCAAACCAGGCGAGCGATGCAACTGGCTGACGATAACACGCTCGGCGCCATTAATAACAAAAGTGCCCTGCGGCGTCATGAGGGGCAATTCGCCCATGAACACCTTTTCTTCCTTGGCCGCCTTCTCCTCTTTGAGGAGGAAAGTCACATATAACGGAGCGCCATAGGTCAGGCCTTCGCGCAGGCATTCCAGCCAGTCGAGCTTCGGCTCGCCGATCTCATAGCTATGGAAGTCCAGTACGCACTTGCCATCATAGCTTTCGATGGGGAAGACCTCGGTGAAAACGGCTTGGAGCCCCAGATTCTTCCGTTTGGAAGGGGCAATCTCCGCCTGGAGGAATTCCTTGTACGAATTGGTTTGCAATTCGATCAGGTTCGGCGGGGCGATGATCTCTTTAATCTTACCGAAGTTGATGCGTTCAGATACTCGCGATGGCATTTGGACCTTTAATAATGGCCTGGCTACAGCGCCAGACTTTTGTTTTCAGTAAACGACACAAGGCAAGCCTTCCTGTGTTCAACAGGAAACTTGCCGAACTAAAACCGCTAACCGCGGCTTCGTTGATTCCAATTCTTCTAATCTGCTTCTTCCGATTCAGTTTGCAAGTCCCAGCCGTAAATCGGAACGGCAGGCGAACCCAAGGGGGGCGGGAAAACCCCGCCGCCCCGGGTAAAACGATGTTACTTGACTTCGACCTTGGCGCCCGCTTCTTCGAGCTTCTTCTTGGCGGCGTCTGTCTCTGCCTTGTTGGCGCCTTCCAGAATCGGCTTGGGTGCGCCTTCGACCAGCGCCTTGGCTTCAGCCAGACCGAGCCCGGCCTTGACTTCACGGACAGCCTTGATGACGGAAATCTTCTTGTCCGCCGGCACCGAGACCAAGATCACGTCAAACGCGGTCTTGGCTTCAGCAGGAGCGGCAGCAGCGCCACCAGCGGCGCCACCAGCAGCGGCAACAGCCACAGGAGCCGCGGCGCTAACGCCCCAGGCAGCTTCCAATTGCTTCACCAATTCTGCGGTTTCGATTACAGTCAGTTTGCTCAGTTGATCTACGATTGTTGCTAATTCAGCCATGTTACCTTTCAGTCTCGTCGTCATCCGCGGCCACGGATGCTTTCAGCTCACGGCCCGTAAGCCGACGATTTACTTTGTTGTTGTTGTTTTTTCCATTCCCATTGGCTTAGAACGGGAACGAAAGTGTTCGGGACCACCAGGGCCCCCCAATCGATTATGCGCCTTTGTCCACTCGCGCCTGCAACACCCGGGCCAATTGGCTCGCCGGCGTGTTGAGCAACGCAACGAGCTTGGTGGCTGGTGCCTGCAGTAAACCCATGAGGTTGCTGCGCAGGACTTCGATGGACGGAAGATCCGCCAGAGCAATAAGGTCTGACGATTCCAGACGGTTATTGTTCAAATAACCAAAATTTATTTTTAGTTTGTCAAACTCGGCATTAAAGGTCTTCACCACCTTGGCCGCGACGGAAACATCGCGCTGACCGGTGATTACAGCGAGTTGACCGGCAAGGGAGCCATTCAAATCCGTCACCCCGGCCTCTTTGGCCGCCAGACGGAAGAGCGAATTCTTGACGACATGGATTTCCGCACCCGCCTTGCTCAGGCGTTTGCGCAATTCCGTGATCGGCCCCACTTTGAGCCCCTGATAGTTCACCACGATGAAAAAGGGCGAAGCATTGAGGCGGGCAACGTATTCTTTGGACAGATTTTGTTTTTCGGCACGCATGATATCTGTAAATTTAAAGGTTAAGCGGCGGAGGCCAGGAACTCGCGCATGTCAATGCGCACCGGCGGGCTCATGGTGGCGGACAGCGTGCAACTCTCCAAATAGGAGCCTTTTACGCTAGCCGGACGCGCCTTGGCCACGGCTTCAATCACCGCGCGGGCGTTTTCTGCGAGCTGGGCTGACGTGAACGAAGCCTTGCCAATCGGCACATGCACGTTACCCGCCTTGTCCAGCTTGAACTCCACACGGCCGGCTTTGACTTCTTTCACCGCTTTGGCGGTGTCTTCCGTCACTGTGCCGGTCTTGGGGTTGGGCATCAAACCACGTGGCCCGAGCACTTTACCCAATTTGCGCACTTCGGACATGGCCTCAGGTGTGGCGATAGCCACATCAAAATCATTCCAGCCCTCAACGCACTTCTTGATCAAATCATCAAAACCAACAAACTCGGCGCCAGCGGCACGGGCGGCATCAGCAGCCTGGCCATCCTTGGCAAATACGAGCACCTTGACCGTCTTGCCGCTGCCGTGCGGCAATGGAACAGTGCCACGAACCATCTGGTCCGATTGCTTGGGATCCACTCCCAGCTTAAAGGCCACCTCGACGGTTTCGTTGAACTTGGCCTTGGGAAACTTGGCCAGCACTTCGACAGCGGACTTCAGCGGATAAAAGGTCTTTGAATCGACCTGTTCCAGTCCCTTACGGTATCTCTTACTTGGTTTATTTGGCATCTGTTTTGTTGCGGTGCAAACGAGTTTATAGCTCTCCCGCGGTTGTGTTTAACCGACTACATCAATTCCCATGCTTCGGGCTGTCCCGGCAACAACCCGGTAACCAGCTTCTTCCGAAGTGGAATTCAAATCTTTCATCTTGAGCTTGACGATTTCCAGCACTTGCTTGCGCGTGACCTTGCCCACCTTTTCTTTATTCGGCGTCTTGGAACCGGAGGTGATCCCCGCGGCCTTCTTGAGCAACGCGGAGGCGGGTGGCGACTTGGTGATGAACGTGAATGACTTATCCTGGAATACCGTGATAACCACGGGAATTACCATGCCGGCTTCACTCTTGGTGGCCGCGTTGAATTCCTTGCAGAATGCCATGATGTTCACGCCGTGCTGACCCAATGCCGGGCCGACGGGCGGGGCCGGATTGGCCTGACCAGCAGGAATTTGCAGTTTAATCGATCCAGTAATCTTCTTTGCCATAAAATCTCTTAAATACTCTTAAATTAAGCTTTCTCAACCTGCCAATACTCCAACTCCACCGGGGTATTCCGGCCGAAAATATTGACTGTCACTTTCAATTTGCCGCGATCCGGCTCAATTTCCTCAATGACACCACTGAAGTTAAGGAACGGACCATTGTTAATCTTAATAGTCTCGCCCACTTCAAAATTCACCTTCGGCTTCTCGCGCTCTTCCGAATCCGATATTTGAGCCTTGATCGACTCCACCTCGTCCGCCGGCGTGGGCGTGGGCGGTTCACCACCGACGAAACCAATCACTCCCTGGGTCTCTTTGATAAAATACCAAGGCTTCTCAATAATCCGCTTGTTCTCGTCCAGCAACGCCATGTCGATGAACACATACCCAGGCCAAAGTTTGCGCGTCGAAACCGTCTTCTTCTGGTTGCGCACTTCCACAACCTTCTCCATCGGCACGAGGACCTCATGGATATACTCCCCCATCTCCTCGGCTTTAATCCGCTTTTCGATGCTTTCCTTGACCTTCTGTTCCTGACCGGACAAGGTATGAATGACAAACCACTGGCTTTGCATGCTATAAATTGGATTAGGCGGTTAAGTGATAAAGTTCACCACATAGTGAAACACAACATCCACTAGGACTGTGAAGGCGCCCAGCAACAGTATGGATATCATCACTACAAAAGTGGAACCCTTCAATTCTGCCCAGGTCGGCCAGGTGCACTTTTTCAATTCTTCGCGGGTTTCCGCTACATAGTTCGAAAACCGCAGCAAATAGCCCCCGCGCCACAACAGCGCGAAAACCACCGCCAACGGCACGAACCATATCAGTAATTTAATCAGTTCTTTATTCACAAATATTCCAATCCTGGCGGAGGGGGAGGGATTCGAACCCCCGAAGGCCGTTAGGCCTTAACGGTTTTCAAGACCGCCGCAATCGACCACTCTGCCACCCCTCCGACATTCAAACTTGGCAGGGCGGGAGGGACTCGAACCCCCAACCGACGGTTTTGGAGACCGCTACTCTACCAATTGAGCTACCGCCCTACTCATCGTTGAGTGGCTATCCCAACATTCGGTAATCAGACTAAAAAACGGAGGCGGGAGTTTCCTCCCACGCTCCATAAGCTCATAGCCGGAATACTCAGGCTGCCACCACTTCGCTCACGCGGCCTGCACCAATGGTGCGCCCGCCTTCGCGAATCGCGAATCGCTGGCCTTTTTCCATGGCCACCGGCGCAATCAGTTCAACTTCGACGGAAACATTGTCTCCCGGCATCACCATTTCAATCCCGGTCGGCAAGGTCACGTTCCCCGTGACATCGCTCGTGCGGAAGTAAAATTGCGGCCGATACTTGTTGAAGAATGGGGTGTGACGTCCACCTTCTTCTTTGGACAGCACATACACTTCGGCTTTAAATTTCGTGTGCGGAGTAATGGAACCGGGCTTCGCCAGCACCATGCCGCGTTCCACTTCTTCCTTCTTGGTGCCGCGCAGCAGCACGCCGACGTTGTCTCCGGCGCTCGCCTTGTCCAGCAGCTTGCGGAAGGCTTCGATGTCCGTTGCCGTGGTCTTGCGGGTGTCCTTCAGGCCGATGATTTCCACTTCGGTCATGCGGTTCAACTCACCACGTTCCACGCGTCCGGTCACCACCGTGCCACGACCTTCGATGTTGAACACGTCTTCGATGCACATCAAAAACGGCTTGTCGATTTCGCGGGTCGGCAGCGGGATGAATGTATCCACCGCAGCCAGCAAATCAGCAATCGCCTTCTCGCCTTCGGGCTTCGCAGCCATCGCGGCCGTCGCACTGCCGCGAATGATCGGGGTCGTGTCGCCGGGGAATTGATACTTGTTCAGCAAATCGCGGATTTCCATTTCGACAAGGTCCAGCAGCTCGGGATCATCAACGAGGTCAACCTTATTCAGGAAGACGACGATCGCCGGCACACCCACCTGGCGGGCCAAAAGAATGTGTTCGCGGGTCTGCGGCATTGGGCCGTCCGCTGCGCTAACCACCAAAATTGCGCCGTCCATCTGCGCCGCGCCGGTGATCATGTTCTTCACATAGTCAGCATGGCCGGGGCAATCCACATGCGCGTAATGACGCACCGTGCTCTCGTATTCCACGTGCGATACAGCAATGGTCACCGTCTTGGTCTCGTCACGAACCGTGCCGCCCTTGGTAATGTCGGCATAGGAGATCGCCGGTGCCAGGCCCTTGCGGTGCTGCACTTCCACGATCGCTGCGGTCAGTGTGGATTTGCCGTGGTCAACGTGACCAATGGTTCCGACGTTGACGTGCGGTTTCGTTCTTTGAAAATTTTCTTTTGCCATTACTCGATCTCCTGGTGTTGGTTATGTTCTTTCTATTACAACTATTCGATTAAACTACGGTTCTAAATGGAGCCCATGATCAGGTTTGAACTGATGACCTCGTCCTTACCAAGGACGTGCTCTGCCAACTGAGCTACATGGGCGCGGCCAAAATTCTATTCCTGACACCCAAAAACGACAATAAACCACTCCCCTCGCCTTTTACTCAAAAACTGCAGGGGCTATGATTTTTGTCTGTTTACGGCCCAATGACTAGTGATGAAATTAATTGGACTGCGAGTGCATGTCAATGGGTTTTAGAATTATTTTTGACTGTTTTTCACTTATCTTCCGTTTTCCTGCTAAATCCCTTCCGCCATTCGGTTTTTGGCGGCTCCGGCAACCCTTGCGCCCGCAAGGCTGTCCGAAAATGCAGTTTGGCAACTTTTCCAAACTCCACCGCCCCATGTTTCTCCACAAACTCCTTCGCCGCCTTGTCCACCATGGCCGACGCCCCCTTCGGAAATACCATTTCATACTGCTTCCCCATTTCTCCCAATCGACTCACAAACTCATGCCGCGCCAAGATCGACGCCGCTGCTACCGCAATATCTTCTTCTGCCTTATGCCTTTGCACCAATTCAATCTCCCGCCCCAGGCTCATCAACGCCTTTGCGACGGTCTCTTTCTTTGACGCAAACTGGTCGCTAATCGCCCGCACCGGCGGCGGGTTCATCTTGTGCTTTTGGCCCATCAAATTCTCAATCACCCGCGCATGACCCCACGCCAGCAGGGTGTTCACACTCTTCATCTTGCTATAGAGCCGGTTATAAGCCTCGTTCCCAATTGGCACCACGCTCGTCACGCATCCCGGGGTATCCCGGATCATTTCAGCTAATTCCTTGATTTTCTTATCGCTGGAAATGTTCTTGGAGTCCCGAATCCCGGCATCCTGCCACGATTTTATCACTTTTTCATTCACATACACGCCTGCGATGCATAACGGCCCAAAAAAATCGCCCTTGCCGCTTTCGTCCACGCCCAGCCGCGGTGCCAGCAATTCCGGGTTCAGCACCGTCTCATATCCCAACTTCACTTCTTTGAGAATCTCCGGCTCCAGCACAAACTCCACGAACTCCTGCGTCCCCTTCCCTTGCAACACCAGCTTGCCGCTCTCGTAATAAACCACATTCAAATCTTTATTCGCCCCCGCAAACTTTGCGTAAGGCACCTCCCGAAACTCATAATCATGCCCCCGCAGGTAAGCCTCCAACGTCTTCGCGTTCGGCTCGCTCAATTTGCAGGTATAACTCGTTAATGGCTTCACAAGGTTGTCTCAGCGTAGGTGTTTGGGTTAATCTTCGCAACTGTGAGCAGCAAAAAACTCCAACTTCCCGCAAACGCCGCCACCTGCCGCGCCCTTGTCCGCGCGCTCCTTGCCTGGTTCGCCGCTCATGCTCGCGACCTCCCCTGGCGTCGCACTCGCGACCCCTACGCCATCTGGGTTTCGGAAATCATGCTCCAGCAAACCCAGGTCAAGACGGTCATTCCCTATTGGGAACGCTGGCTGCGCTCTCTACCCAACATTCAATCTCTCGCGGACGCCCCGCCCCAAACCATCCACAAACTCTGGGAAGGTCTCGGCTATTACACCCGCGTCCGCAACATGCAGAAAGCCGCGCAACAAATCGTTGCCGAACATCGCGGCCAATTCCCTGACGCCTTCGACTCCATCCTCGCCCTGCCCGGCATCGGCCGCTACACCGCCGGCGCCATTGCCAGCATCGCCTTCAATCAACCCGCGCCCATTCTCGATGGCAACGTCATCCGCGTCCTGACCCGGCTCTTCGGCATTTCCGGAAATCCCAAAGACAAAGTTACCAACGCAAAGCTCTGGCAACTCAGCGAACAACTGGTTACCATTTCCTTTCAAACTACTGCCGCCGACACTTGCTCCCAGCTTAACCAATCTCTCATGGAATTGGGCGCGCTGATCTGCACGCCCAAACAACCCAAATGCCTTGCCTGTCCCGTGCGCTCGAACTGCGTTGCGTATCGCACCGGGCGCACCGATGAATTTCCCGCGCTCGCGCCGCGCACCGCGCCCACCGCCCGTTTATTCGCCGCCTTCATCATACAGAATCGCCATCGCTACCTCGTCCAGCAACGGCCCTCCGGCATTGTCAACGCCCACCTCTGGGAATTTCCCAACTTCGAATTCCCCACGGCTCCGGGCGCCAGCGATCTCAATCACGCCGCCGAAACGCTCTTTGGGCAAGCACCCCAGTCCACCCGCCCGCTCTGCACCGTCAAGCACACCATCACCCGCTATCGCATCACGCTCACCGCTTTTCATGCTGCTCTGCCCAACGCCGCGCCCCGCGCCAAAACCAAATCGCGCTGGTGCACTCTGGCTGAAATGCAAAAACTCCCCTTCCCCAGCGCCCACCAAAAAATCCTGAAACACCTCGCGCAAATAACCGTCCCAGCCTGATCAATACACCTGTCCCGATTAGAAAACCCGCACTCGCCCGCTGGACCACGATCAGAATGTGCCGACCGGCGTCGGCGGACTTACAGGTGTCGGAGGGCTGACCTGAGTTGGAGCACTGACCGGCGT
>JAQGPA010000140.1 GCA_028293325.1 Pedosphaera sp.
CCTTGTTGGTTCCCGGAATTCTGGGAATGGTGTTCCTGCGAAAAAATGTAATCGGGCGCATTGTCGCGTTTGGTTTCTTGGCGACGATGGTGTGGGCGGCGGAGACGTGGTGGCTGAGCGCCATGGAGCCGAACACAGCGGCGCACCTGGCCGTGCAACAGATGGGCGGCGGTGACTCGGTGGCGAGCAACGTGAGGGTGTTTGATGCAGGCAAGGATGCCTTGCATGTGATCGCCGGAATGGCGGTGCTGCTGGCGGCCTTGGGATGCTTCGGCGGATATTTGAAGCCGATGCTGGTGAAGTTGCAGCAACGCTTCTTGCATGCGACGACGTTGGTTGTCGGATTGCTGGCGCTGTCACTGTTGACCGGTTGCATGAAGCCGTATGACCGTCCGGAGTATGTGGAGATTGACACTTCGGAAACGGGATTTCTGATTCCGTTGGAAGGCGACGGCACACAGCAGGCGCGGTTTCAGTCGGAGGATTATCTGAAGCAGCGCAAAGTGGCGACCAAGCGGGTGCAGGTGTTGCATCGGTGGTCGCAGGAAGGGCGCATGGTCGGTGACGGCAGGTGGATTCCGACGGTGCGCTTGGTGAAGGTGAATCGTTCGCCGGTGACACGGGAATGGAGCAGCGGGCAGAGTGCGAGCGGCACTGCGCAGTCGCATGCGCCGGCGGGAAATGACCGCGCCATCTGGATTGAGAGCGCCGACAGTGTCGGGTTCAGCATGGGGTTCATGTGCACGGCGTTCATCGCCGAGGATGATGCGGCGAAGTTCCTGTATTGGTATCCGAGCGGTTCGCTGGCCGAGGTGATGGACCAGGAAGTGCGCGGGCGCATACAGCAGGTGTCGGCGGAAGTGGCGGCGAAGTATCCGCTGGATGCGTTGCGCTCCAGGAAGCAGGAAATTGCGGACACGGTGAAGAAGGACGTAACGAACTTCTTTACGACGCGCGGGGTGACGGTGACGACGGTGGGAATGTTTGGCGGGATGACGTATGAGAATCCCGAGATCCAGCGGTCGATTGACCAGACATTCATCGCGCAGCAACTGAAGACGGTGTCGCTGGCGAAGTTTGAGGCGCAACAGAAAGAGAATGAGCGCATTGAACTGGAAGCCAACGGACTGGCAGAAAGGGCACGGCGCGAGGCGTCGGGCCTGGCGGATGCGAAGAGGACGGCGGCAGCGGCCGAAGCGCAGGCGATCCGAGAAGTGAGCAAGGCGCTGGGCGAAGCACAGCAGAATCCGCTGTTGTATCAGTTCAAGGCGCTGGAACTGGAGAAAGCGCGGGTGGAGAAATGGGATGGGAAATATCCTGTTTACTTCATGGGCATGGGCACGAGCAATCCGAGCTTGATGCTGCAGGTGCCGGCGCCGGGTGTGGCAGCGGCGGCGCATTAGCGGGTAATTGGTCGGCGGAGAGAAGTGGGATCGACGACGAGGACGAGGACGAAGGGGGCCGGTTGGGATGCGATTCCCGACCGGCTCTTTATTTTTGGAAGGATGAACAAGCGGTTACTTTTTAGGTCTAAGGAATGGGTGTTGCTGGGTCGCGCCATTTCTATTTTACCAAATGGAAATTGACCTTGCCGTCCCATTTTCAAAACGCCCGGGCAAAATTAGATTCGATTCAATTGAAACATTCCAAAGCAGATAGCTGGAGCCTTGATGGCTATCACGACGGCAACCACAACTCCGAGGTGAGCAGCGGAGATGGAGGGATGTGGAACCGGATTTGGTTGCATCCCTGGCGGTGCAAGTGGGGGCGATATGTACTTGCCCTGGCACTGGCAGGGACGGCGTTGGGCCTGGATTTACTGATGAAGTCCTTTCTCAACGAAACCTCCCGAGGGATATTTGTCATCGCCGCCATGATCAGCGTTTGGTACGGCGGCTTCAGCGCCGGAGTGGTGGCAATCCTGGCGGCATTTTTGTTCAATCTGGTATTCTTTACCAATCACGACTTTTCGTTGGCGGCGGGCAGCCCGGATGGCGTTGAGCGGTTGATCGTTTTCAGTGTTTTTGCTTTGTTCACTGTTTGGCTGACTGCCCGCACCAAACGGGCGGAGGAAGCGTTGAGAAAGATGAATGCCGGATTGGAACAGCGGGTGGCGGTCCGGACCGCCGATCTGGCGGAGTCAAACAAACAACTGGAAGCGTTCTGTTATAGTCTGGCGCACGATTTGCGCGCGCCGTTGCGGGCGATGGAGGGCTTTGCGCATTTTTTACTGGAGAGCAACGGGCCGAAAATGGATGAGATGGGGCGGGATTATGCGCGGAGAATCCAGGCATCGTCCGAGTTGATGGGGCGATTGGTTTTGGATTTGTTGGCTTACACAGATTTGGCGCGGACCGGGTTAAATATACAAAACGTGGATGTGGATAAGATGCTGTCACCGTTAATTCAAGTTTTGGCCGGGGAGTTTGAAGGGGCCCAGGGAGCGGTTATCGTTCAGTCGTCCTTGCCCATGGTGCGGGGAGATGCGGTGATTATCGAGCGGATATTTCGACACCTGCTTGCCAATGCGCTCAAATTCGATCGGGCGGGAATTCCAATAAAGGTTGCCATCCGGGCGGAGGAACGGGACGGGGGCCTGGTGCGATTGTGGGTGGAGGATAATGGGATTGGCATTGATGCCGCGTATCAGGAACGGATTTTTGGAGTTTTTGAAAAGTTGGATAATTCGCGAGTGCAGCCGGGAACGGGGATTGGGCTGGCCGTGGTGAAGCAGGGGGTTGGTCGGATGGGGGGAAGGGTTGGGGTAGAATCCAAGTTGGGCGAAGGAAGCCGGTTCTGGGTGGAGTTGCCGAAGGGGTAAGGAATTAATGGTGCGGCCAAGCATCCCATTAGTATGTTATGTTTATCCGGTAGATGTATGAAAGCGCTATTACTCACGCTCCCGTTCGTGGCAATTGTGCTCGCGGGTTGCGGAGTTTCACAAGGGGCTGGCCAGGAACAGCCGGCCAGTCAAAATAACAGTTCAACTTCTCAAGCTACCATGACTGATAAAATCGAAAAAAGTGACGCCGAATGGAAAAAGGAACTCACTCCGGAGCAATACGAGGTGACGCGGAAAAAGGGGACGGAACGACCGTTTACCGGTGAGTACTGGAATAATCATGAACCGGGGGTATATAAGTGTGTCGATTGCGGACTGGATTTGTTCAGTTCGGACGCGAAGTTTGATTCCGGGACCGGTTGGCCGAGTTTTTGGGAGCCCATTGCCAAGGGGAACGTGGTGACGAAGGAGGACAACAGCCTGTTCATGAAGCGAACCGAGGCTGTTTGCCCGCGTTGCGGAGCCCATTTGGGTCATGTGTTTGATGATGGTCCCAAGCCGACGGGGATGCGGTATTGCATGAACTCAGTGGCGTTGAAGTTTGTCAAAAAGGAGTGAGCAGGGGTGAGTGGGGGTCGGGCTGGGGGATGAGAGACATATATTAGGATGATTAAGGCCTTTACGATGACGGGAAGCGCCAAGGTGACCCTATTTGCTTTAGGATAACGGGTTGACTTGGGTAGGTGTCGACCGTAGATTGGCGAAGCATGTTTGCTGCCGATACTAGAGCGGTTGCTGTTCCCGTCACCAGTGCATTGAAAAAGGAAACCCTTGTTACGTGGAAAGATATAGCTGAACCGGTGGAGCCATTTTTAGAGGCTGTGGCCCAGCGTTTAGCAAAGCAAGTCCGTGAATTTGATCCCGCCCTGCTGCCTTACGCTGAATACGCGTTAATGGGGCAGGGGAAGCAATTGCGTCCCGCCCTGGTGGCTCTGAGTGCCAGTGCCACGGGTCCGGTGAATGACTCGCACATCACGGTGGCCGTGATTATCGAGATGGTGCATTTGGCGACGCTAGTGCATGACGACGTGATGGATGAGGCGGAGATCCGCCGGGGGCGGTTGACCTTGGCAGCCAACTGGGGGAATGAAATTGCGGTGTTGTTCGGCGATTGCCTGTTTGCGCATGCCTTGAAACTGGCGGCCAGTTTTCCGACGCCGGAGATTTGCCGCGCGGTGGCGATGGCGACAAATACGGTGTGTTCGGGTGAAATTTTACAGACGCAGCAACGGCGCAATTTCCAGTTTTCGCAGGCGGAATACTTCAAGGTTTTGGAGATGAAGACGGCGGAGTTGTTTGCGCTGTCGTGCGATTTGGGGGCGTGTTTGAGCGGGGCAACGGTCGCGCAGCGAACGGCGCTTCGACAATTTGGGGTGGCGCTGGGAACGGCGTATCAGGTTTATGATGATTGCCTGGACCTGTTTGGGTCCGAAGTGGCGGCGGGGAAATCATTGGGGACAGACCTGGCCAAGGGGAAGTTGACCCTGCCGATATTGCTGCTCTGGGAGCGGGCGAATGCGGAGGAAAAGGAGCGGTTGGAGGGGTTGATTCAGAAATGGGAGCCGCGGAGTCTGGCACCGGTGCTGGAATTATTGGCGAAGTATGAAACGTTACCGGAATCTTTGGAAATTATTCATCAATATCTCGCGCAGGCACGTGGGACCCTAACAGTTTTGCCTGAGTCGGCAAATCTCTCGGGGTTGATCGGGCTGACGGAATTTCTCGCGCGACAAACCGACGCTTTGGGAGTTTGTGCCTAACGCCACGCTTGAGACTATGACTGACCCGGCTTCTGGCAAGGCAGGAGAAGGCGCGCATTCCAGCGAGCCGTCTGCTGTCACGCCGGCAAATCCAGCCCCTCCGAATGCTCCCGTCGAAGAAATGGAGCTGGTGCGGCGCGCCCGGGACGGGGATATGGCCGCGTACGATGATTTGGTGCGGCGTTACCAGGAGCGGATTTATGCCACGGTTTACCACATGACGTCCAATCATGAGGATGCGAGCGATTTGGCCCAGGAGTCGTTTATCAAGGCGTACCAGGCGTTGAAATCGTTCAAAGGGGGGTCGAGCTTTTACACGTGGATTTACCGGATTGCGGTCAATAAAACGATTAACTTCTTGAAACAGAGGAAGAATCGTGCGCAAATGAGCCTTAACGACTTGGACTTCAACGCTGAGCACGATCCGGACCTGGTGGCGTTGATATCCGACAAAACGCCCCGACGGGACATAAATCTGGCCGAGTTACAGGAAAAGTTGAACGAAGCGATGCAAAAGCTGTCTGAACACCATAGAATAGTGGTCACATTGCATGATGTTCAGGGTTTGTCACATGAAGAGATTGCGAAAATCATGGATTGCAACATCGGCACCGTGCGGTCCCGCTTATTTTATGCCCGCCAGCAGATGCAAGCGTATTTATCCGATTATTTGAAGTAATTATGAGCACAGCTCCTGAAGATTTCGAACAGTTGCGCAAATTGCTGAAGTTGAAACGGCATGAGCAGCCACCTCCCCGTTTTTTCAATAATTTCTCGAGCCGCGTTTTGGACGGCATTGAGCGTGAGAAGGCGAAAACTGACGTTGGGCGTTTGTGGGAAGAGGCGCCGTGGTTGGCGCGGTTCTTCCGCCTGATGGAAACCAACGCGCTGGCCGCCGGTGGTTTTGCCACGGCGATGTGCGCTTTGTTGCTGGGCGGTGTCGTTTATTCCCAATATATGGATCAACCCTCCGTGGCCATTGCTCCCGGTGGTGAGAGTGTCATGAATTTGGCTTCCGCCCCGTCGGCTTCACTCGTGGTGGGGCAAACTGGTTCTGATCTCAAGGCCAGCACCAACGCCATATTTGACAGCAATGTCCCCGGTTCGCCGTTCAGTTCTCTGGGCGCGAATATGCAGCCGGTATCTTTTACTTCCGGCAACGGGCAGTAATCAGGCCAGGAAACTTCGATAGAAACGAAACGCGGGCAAATTGCCGCGCGCTGCTTCATTAAACAATTTCTTACCGACGGAATTATTCCGTTGTGCTGTAGAGACTGCGTTTGAGTTGGCGCAGGCCATGGCGTATTAGAGCAGTTCCATAAATGCTGTAGCGCGGCGGAAAAGTTAGTGAGGGAAGCGGTCTTTTTGACTTTTGGCTTCGTTTCGGCTCGGTCACAGGCCACCTTGGGCCTGCTCCCTCGCCAAAGCCTCGCCCAAAGTCAAAAATCCTCGCTCCGCCGCGCTACATCATTTCTGTCAATGCTCTAGAAATTCCGGCTGAAGCGCAATGGCCAGGTATCACCGGTGATGGTCAACCGGTCGCCTTCCACCGACACTTGCAGTCCCGGCTTTTCCGAGATGGCCAGTTGATAATTGCTGCCATCGGCAGACCATTGGCCCTGGAGGTTGCGATAATCGACGGTGGCTTGAGGTTTGGCCTTGGTGGCGGGAGTGACCGTGCCGTATTTCTTAATGATGGCTTCCTTCCCGGGGGTGGCAATAAAGGTGGAATTGCCGAGGGCCAATCCAATGAGCGCCCGCAGTCGCTGCATTTCAGTTGAGCCGAGAGTGGGTTTGTTCTTCTTGATCAAAGCCAGGACGCCGTTGAGATCGAAGGTCCAGCGGCCAAGGATTTTTTCCTCGTCGTAGCGGGCGGATTGTCCGGTTTTGAGGAAGGCTTCCAAATCCTTCAGGTTGGGTTCGGCCGCGGCCCAGATTTCCCGGAGGAGATCGGGATTATTGATAATGGCCTGGGCCTTGGGATGATTGGCGATTTCCGCGAAGGAGGGTTGGCGCTGGCGCAGTTCGGTGAATTCCTTGTCACTGGCGATGTCTTGAAATTCCGCGCGCTCGCCGAGGGAAAGGAAGGCGGGATAGCGGGAAAGGCGGCTTTCGAGCAAATCATTCTGGTAAATCAGCCCGATGACATCGGCCGCCTGATAATAGGAGGGGGGCATGGGATCAACGGCGGTCGCGACTTTATTCATACCCGAGGACTGCACCTGGCGGCCGAGAAGATTCAGCGTCTTGAACATGCCGGTAGCATTGTCACCGACGGCCATTTGCACCGTCGCATAGCTGAAGACATAGATGACCAGGGAGAACAAGATGAGATAAACGGCGCCATTGGCGAGACCGATGCAAAGTCCCAACTTGGCATTCAACCGATGCCAGAGCGCCATGCGGAGATCGCCCGCCTTGTATTTGTAATAGACATCGACTTTGCGGTGGACAAAGAGCCCGACGATTTTGAAAGCGATGAGGATGACCAGGAAAATAATAAAGGGGCCGGTGATCCAGATGAGGAAGGGATTTTTGATGCCGATGAGCGGCAGAATGGGGTTGAGCAAACGGCCGAACGGAAAAGCGAGGAGAGAGGCGAAGAGCAAGCCGAGCAGCGAACAAGCCGCGCGGATGCCGCCCATGCGATAACCGACAAAACCGAGGCAGGCGAACAGCAGCAGTGCAAGAATCCAAATAATCATGCCGACAGCATACGTTCGCGGGCAGATGAAATCACGCACAAAATTCGGACTGAGGCGGTTGGGTTGCGGGAATACGGGGAGTCTGGTTTGACCTGAGAAAGGGCGGGGGGAAATTCCCCATTTTATTCGCACGGCCTGCTTGAGATGATGGGATTTATGCTAAGGAGTCAATCAGCCAGAAGAGTCATCCGAAACCAAGCCACAGGTCTCTATTTTTTGGAGGGTGGGAGATGGGTGGAGTCGCCGGACGCAGCCACACAATACAACAGCCTCGTGGAGATGGCTGATCTTTGCCGTGAGTTGGGGTTGACAGATGTGGAACTCATCGTGGAGACGGAAGGCGACGAGGCCGATAAAGGGGTGACCCGGCAGTGAAACGTGTCATGAGCCGATTGCCGCGCAAATACCAGGCGTTGGTGGTGGATGATTTTGCCGAACATTGCATTCTGCTTGCCTGCGCCATGCGGCAGACGCAATGGTTGCAGGCGGTGCACAGTGTGACCACGGGACGGGAGGCGATTAACTATCTGGTTGGCAATGGGGGCTATGCGGACCGGCAGCGGTTTCCATTTCCCGATGTGGTGGTCACCGAGTTGGACATGCCCAGCCTGGAAAGCCAGAAGCTGTTGCTGGGATTGGGGGTGGGATTATCCTATCTGCCCCTGCTGGTGGTCCTGACCGGATCGCCCTGCCCAAAGGACCGCCAGGCAGCGCGCCGCGCCGGGGCGGACGCTTATTTCACGAAACCAGAACGATTTTGCGACCTGGTCGTCATTGCCCAAACGATCGAGCAACTGACTTTACGCGCGGATAATTGCAGCGAGGCCGGTTGGCGGGATGGGGGGAGAGAGCAGCGGAAGCAGGCTTCACGGGTCACAACATTCCAGTGATTTTCAGGGTGGATGGTGGATTGGGTTGGCGCTGGAAAAAGCTATCTTCAAGGGGAATTCTCACTTAAATTAACTGGATAGTGGTATTGCGGGCGGCGGATGGCATGCGTCGCAAGTGTGGATTTGGGGCTCAACCTTATGCCATAATATGAAAGATTAAACGCAATGATTCTGACTAAAATATTGCTGCTCAAAATTCTTCTCGGGCTGGGCTTCGGTCTGGTCATTCTCGCGCTGTTGTGAAGCGATTTAGTTATCTTCGTGATCCGCTCTTTCTGGTTTGCTGCCTGTTGTATGCCACAAACCGTTGGGTGGTGAAGCCGCACGTGCACGCGGTCTTTTTTCATTATTGGTTTGATGATTTGTTGCTCATTCCATGTGCACTGCCGCCGTTATTGCTGATGCATCGCTGGCTGGGATTGCGCGCGCATGACTACCCGCCGACCGGTCCGGAAATTGCGGGGCATCTGGTGGGTTGGTCGGTGTTGTTTGAAATTATTGGGCCGCACATCATGCGCGCGACAGGAGATCCACTCGATGTGGTAGCCTATGCAGCGGGAGCATGCGTGGCATTTTTCTGGTGGTGGCGGAGGGTGGGCGCTGGCAATACAATGCGATGCGCCCGATGAATCGAATCCAAGAATTGGTTTGAGAATGGCAACGGGTTTTGATCGGCTGGCGCCGCATTATCGCTGGATGGAGCGGGTGCTGGCGGGGTCCAAACTGCAGCATTGCCGGATTGCATTTCTGGACACCATTCCCGCGCCGCGTCGCGTGCTTCTGTTGGGCGAGGGCAATGGGCGATTTCTCGTTGAGTTGGTGCGCGCGCATCCGAGGGCAAGTTTTATGTGTGTGGATGGGAGCGTGCGAATGCTGGATTGCGCGCGGGCCCAACTTCAGGCGTGTGGATTAAATGGTGACGCGGTCCAATTCATTCATGCGGATGTCCTCAACTGGTCGCCACCAGCGGAACAATTCGATCTGATCGTTTCCCATTTTTTTCTGGACTGTTTCCGGCGGGACCAATTGGAAAAGATTGTGCCAGTCATTGGTGCCCTAGCGACACGGGAGGCGCGATGGTTGCTGGCGGATTTTAGGGAGCCGCCGAAGGGATGGATGAAATGGCGGGCGCGGTTGATTCTGGGGTTGATGTATTTGTTCTTTCGGAGGGTCACGCGTTTACCGGCGGGTTCGCTGACGCCGCCGGATGGATTGCTGATGGCATCCGGGTTTGTACTGCGGGAGCGGCGGTTGTTTGATTGGGGGCTGTTGCATAGTGATTTGTGGGTGAAGGAGGGGGATTTTTTAACCACGGATGCAAGCGGGTAAACACGGATAGGAAAGAGGATTCTTACCGCGGAGGTGGTTGCGCATGGTCGACGGGGAGAATCGACGACGAGGACGAGGACGATTGGGGCAGATGGGAAGGCGGTTGGAGGCGCGAACATTTCCTTACTTGAGCGTTGATTAAGCGGAAATTGGGAATAGAAAATGAGGCTGGGGTGTCATATAGGGTGAATGGTGTTGTGGGTTGTGTTTTGGCAGGATTTGGCCAAGTATCTCGGCATTTAGCAGACCAGTTTGTGGCAGCATGGAATTAAAAGAGACAACGCAAAAGACGGACCGGCGCGATTTTGTTAAAAGAGCGCTGGCGGTGGTGATTGGCGGGATTGCCGGACTGGTGCCGGCGGCGGCGGGGTTGATGGTGTTATTGGATCCATTGCGACGCAAGGCGGCGGCGGGCGCAGCGATCAAGGTGACGACGCTGGAGGCGTTGCCGAAGGATGGCGTGCCGCGCAAGTTTCCAGTGCTGGCGAATCGCACGGATGCCTGGAACAAATATGCGAATGTGCCGGTTGGAGCGGTTTATTTGCGTCGCACGAGCGAGGGCATCGTGGAGGCGTTTAATGTGGTATGTCCGCATGCGGGTTGTTTTGTGGATTTTTCGGCGGAGCGCAACGGCTTTCTGTGTCCGTGCCACAACAGCAGTTTTACCGTGGCAGGGAAGATCAACCCCGGCAGTCCGAGTCCGCGCGATTTGGATGCGTTGCCGGTGGAACTGCGGCAGGATGGGGAAGTGTGGGTGGTGTTCCAGAATTTTAAGACTGGCGAGAAGGAGAAGGTGCCCGTCGCATGAAGATGTTGTTCGACTGGGTGGAGCAGCGTACGGGTGTCCGGAAGCTGACGCACGAGGCGTTGTTTGAAAATGTGCCGGGCGGCTCGCGGTGGCGATACGTTTGGGGAAGCACGTTGACGTTCGGCCTGGCGGTGCAGTTCATCACGGGGATTTTTCTTTGGATGGGTTACAGTCCGAGCGCACAGACCGCGTGGGAGAGTGTTAATTACATTCAGAACGAGATGTACGGGGGCTGGTTGCTGCGGGGGATTCATCATTATACGGCGCAAGCGATGACGGTGTTGCTGGTGCTGCATTTGATGCAGGTGCTGATTGACGGCGCGTACAAGGCACCGCGCGAAGTAAACTTCTGGTTTGGGCTGCTGCTGCTGCAATTGGTGCTGGCATTGTCGCTGACGGGTTACTTGTTGCCGTGGGACCAGAAGGGATACTGGGCAACCAAGGTGGCGACGAGCATCCTGGGTATCACGCCGGTGGTGGGGGGCAGTTTGCAAAGAATCGTCATTGGCGGGGCGGATTATGGACATCATACGCTGACGCGGTTTTTTGCGTTGCATGCGGGAGTGTTGCCCGGGGCAGTGATTGCATTGGTGGTGGGGCATATTTATTTGTTTCGCCGCCACGGGATCACGGCCAAGGAACCGAAGCGCAAGCCGGATGCGGCGTTTTGGCCTGACCAGGTTTTAAAGGATGCAGTGGCGTGCCTGGCGGTGCTGGCGACGGTGCTCTTTTTGATCCTGAGACAGCGGATGTTTTCGGCATCGGGAGAGTTGGGGGCGGAATTGGGCGCGCCGGCGGATCCCTCGGAACCGTATTCCGCGGCGCGGCCGGACTGGTATTTTCTGTTCCTGTTCCAGTTGCTAAAACTGAAGGTGTTTGCCGGGAGCGGGGAAATCTGGGGAGCGATCATTATTCCATCGCTGGTGATGCTGGTGATTTTTTTGATGCCCTTCCTGGGCAAATGGAAGCTGGGGCACCGGTTTAACCTGGGATTTATTTCCTGCGTGCTGGCGGGGGCGGGTTTGCTGACGTATCTGGCCGTGGCGGAAGATGCGAAGAACAGCAATTATCAACTGGCGGTGAAAAGCGCCGACCGCGAAGCGGAGCGGGTGAAGGCGCTGGCGCATTCACCGATGGGGATTCCGAGCAGTGGCGCGGTGACGTTGCTGCGAAATGATGCGCTGACGCAGGGACCGAAACTGTTTGCGAAGAATTGCGCGAGTTGTCATCGCTTCGACGGGAGTGATGGGACCGGGCAGCCCGTGAAAGACCCGCAATTGGCATCGGACTTAAAAGGGTTTGGATCGCGCGCATGGTTGACCGGGTTGTTGGATCCCGAACGGATCAGCACGACGAATTATTTTGGCGGGACGAAATTCAAGGATGGCAAGATGTCCAAGTTTGTGAAAAAGGAGGTTGCTCATTACACGCCGGAGCAAAAGGAGCAGTTACAAAAAGTGATCGCGGCGGTGTCGGCTGAGGCGCAGCTTAAGAGTCAACTGGGGGTGGATCAGCAGGAGGCGGCAATGATTGGGGAGGGGCGCACGTTGTTGCGGGAGACAATGAAGTGCACGGATTGCCATCAGTTTCAGGTCAAGGATCAGGATGCGTTTGCGCCGGATTTGACGGGTTACGGGTCGAAGGCGTGGTTGACCAGGTTTTTAACAAATCCGGGTCACGCGGATTTTTATGGCGACCGGAATGATCGCATGCCGGCGTTTGGGGAGAAACAGATTCTGAGCAGCGCGGAGATAGGGTTGCTGGCGGACTGGTTGCGGGGGGAATGGTATGATCCGGGGGATAAGAAGAGCGAGGAATAAGGGAGAGCACAGCAGGGAAAGGTTTTAACCACGGATGTACACGGATTGACACGGATAAGAAGAGGGCGAAAGAGGTGTTTTCTGTACGGGTGTCACTACGTAGAAAACCCATTTGAAATTTGGCGGAGGTGCTCCACACTACAGCATGTTAGAAACTGAATTTATTCCAGCGACGGATAAGAAGACGCGGCGGTTGATGGTGATGTTGCACGGGCTGGGGGACACGATGGAAGGGTTCCGCTGGCTGCCGGAGGCGCTCCGGTTGCCGTGGATGAATTATCTGCTCGTCAATGCGCCGGATCCTTACTACGGCGGCTTTTCCTGGTACGATTTCATGGGGCAGATGGAGACGGGGGTGCGGCGCAGCCGGAATTTGCTGTTTGAATTGCTGGACGCGCAGAGGGCAAAGGGATTTCCCACAAGTCAAACGGTGGTAAGCGGATTTTCCCAGGGTTGCCTGATGACCATCGAGGTGGGGTGCCGGTATCCGCACAAGCTGGCGGGATTGGTCGGCATCAGCGGCTATGTGGCGGATCCGGAGTTGGTGGCGCGGGAATTTTCACCGGTGGCCAAGCAGCAGCGTTTCCTGATCACGCATGGGTTTCATGATCCGATCGTGCCGTTTGCCGTGACGCGGGAGCAAATCAACCTGTTGAAGCGGGCGGGGCTGAACATTTCGTGGCACGAGTTTGTGAAGGCGCACAATATTGCGGGCGAAGCGGAATTGTCGGTGATCCGCGATTTTATAATCGCGGGTTATGGCCCGGTGTAAACGGCGCTTCGGCGCGGTGGCGGCCGGGAGGTGAGGAACCGGAGCCCGGCCGCCTTGGCGAGGAGAAGATCAGGAGTGATTATTATTTTTGCCGGCTTCGGGCAGCCAGATTTGTTCCGGCTGGAAGCGGGGAGCGGGCTCCCAATCCATGGCGCGTTCGACGACCTGGCGCATGTGGTCGAACCACCAATGGGCGCGATGCCGACGGCGCTCGCGTTGAACAACGCGCGGACAACGATTTGCTCCTGCCAGACCCAGTTCCATTTGTTTTTGATTGGTCATAAATAACCTTTCGTTTTATGCGACCAAAATTAACAGGAGGGGTTGGACAAAGGGTGTCCAAGTGAAAATTTATTTGGGTTGTCTGAAATGAGGGGGTATTTGGCGTCAAAAAGCTGAGCGACAGGAGCGACACGAGCGACAGCGTCCGATTATGGAATGTGGTTGAATCGACACGATGAACGATATAAAAGTTCGGAGTGCGGGTCCTTCCGGACGGGTCACCGCGGAATCGCGGAGTCGCGGAGGTGGGAGAAGGGGGAATGGGATCGACGACGAGGACGACGACGAGGACGAACGGGGACCGGACGGGCATTATGAATGACAAGGTTAAACAAGGTAGCTTAAGGATCCGTCCGGGTGGCTGCCGGGCTTTAAGGTTGGACAAGGTTAGTCAAGGTAGCTTTAAGGATGGACAAGGTAATTTAAGGCAATTTAAGAATCAATTTTTTGTGTCCTTCTGGACGGGTCACCATGGGGAAAGGGATTATACATATATGAGGAGTTTGCAGAATGGTGGTGTCGCCCCTCCGGGGCTTGGAAAGTTTGCGCGCGGATCCCATGGCTGGCGCCGTGGGCTAAATTTTGTCGTGCCTCCGGCACTCGGGACGGCAGGCGCAGGGCGCAAGCCACAACGAGATGAGTCAAGGTATCGGAAGGTAGCCGGAAGGTCAGTCAAGGTATCGGAAGGTTGTTTTTTTGTGGGTCAAGGTTTACCTGGGCTTGCGTTCGCCGGCGCTCGCTTCAGTCCAGGCTGTCACATGGCGGGCTTTCGGGAGGTATTGCCCCGTTTATGAAAATAGAGTAGTTTTTGAAAAGGTACGGGTTTGATATGGGCTATGAACAAATAAGGGCATCCGGGTCATGATTTCCAAGGTTGAACAGGTAACTTCTAAACACTATGCAACTTGAACGATTCACCACCAAAGCGCAGTCGGCCTTGCAGGAGGCGCAACGGATTGCGCAACAGCATTCCAATCAGGAAATAGAGGGGGAGCATTTGTTGGCGGCCTTGCTGGCGCAGGAAGATGGGCTGATTCAGCCGTTGTTGCAAAAGTTGGGAGTCCCGATCGCGCAACTTGGGGCCGACTTGGAGCAGGCACTGGAACAGCGGGTCAAGGTGCAGGGGAGCGGTTCGACGGAGCCTTATCTGGGCAATTCACTCAAGAAGGCGCTGGACGCGGCAGAAGCCCAGGCGCGGAAGCTCAAGGATGAATATGTCAGCACCGAGCATTTGTTGCTGGGTTTGTTGAGCGAGCCGAATCCGGCGCTCAAAAAGATTTTTCAAAAATACGGAATCAAAGCGGCCGAGGTGCTGAAAGCGCTGGCGGAGCTGCGCGGGAATCAGCGGGTGACAGACCAGAATCCGGAGGAGAAATATCAGACGCTGGAAAAGTATGGGCGGGATCTTACGGCACTGGCGCGGGCGGGGAAGATTGATCCGGTGATTGGGCGGGATGAGGAAATCCGGCGGGTGATGCAGGTGCTCTCGCGTCGTACCAAGAATAACCCGGTTTTAATTGGGGAACCGGGGGTGGGGAAGACGGCGATTGCGGAAGGATTGGCGCGGCGCATTGTAAGCGGCGACGTGCCGGAATCGCTGAAAAACAAGCGGCTCGTGGCCATGGACCTGAGCGCGATGATTGCGGGGGCGAAGTATCGCGGGGAATTTGAGGATCGGTTGAAGGCGTTTCTGAAGGAGGTCACGTCGAGTGAGAGGCGGATTATTTTGTTCATTGATGAATTGCATACGCTGGTGGGGGCGGGCGCGGCAGAAGGATCAGCCGATGCGGCGAATATGCTAAAGCCACAACTGGCGCGGGGAGATTTGCGATGCATCGGCGCGACGACGCTGGATGAATATCGGAAGCGGATTGAAAAAGACCCGGCGTTGGAACGGCGTTTTCAGCCGGTGTTCGTAGAGGAGCCGTCGGTGGAGGCGACGATCGCGATTTTGCGCGGGCTGAAGGAGCGGTATGAGGTGCATCACGGGGTGCGCATCCAGGATTCGGCGTTGGTGGCGGCGGGGACATTGTCACACCGTTATATCACGGACCGGTTTTTGCCGGACAAGGCGGTGGATTTGATGGATGAAGCGGCGGCGCGGTTGCGGATGGAGTTGGATTCGATGCCGACGGAAGTCGATAAACTGGAACGGCAGATCATGCAGTTGGAGATTGAGCAGGCGGCGTTGAAGAAGGAGAAGGATGAGGCGTCGCGGCAGCGGTTGAAGATATTGGAGAAGGAGCTGGCCAATTTGAAGGAGCAGGCGAGTCGGTTGAAGGCGCAGTGGCAGAATGAAAAGGCAGCCATTAACGCGGTGAGCATCATTAATGAACAGTTGGAGAATGCCAAACAGGAACAGGAAAAGGCGCAGCGCACAGGTGATTTGAACACGGCGGCGCAAATCCAATATGGCAAGATTCCCGAGTTGCAGCAGAAGCTGGCAGCGGCGCAAAAGAGTTCGCACGAAAGTCCGGGTGGCCAGCGATTGCTGAATGAGGAAGTGACCGCGGAGGATATTGCGCAGGTGGTGGCTGCGTGGACGGGAATACCGGTGAGCCGATTGCTGGAAGGAGAGCGGGAGAAATTGATCCACATGGAGGAACGGTTGCAGCAGCGAGTGGTGGGACAGCGGGAGGCAATCGAGGCAGTGGCGAACGCGGTGCGGCGGTCGCGGAGCGGATTGCAGGATCCGAACCGGCCGATTGGCTCATTTCTTTTCCTGGGGCCGACGGGCGTGGGGAAGACGGAACTGGCACGGGCGTTGGCGGAATTTTTGTTCGATGACGAGAGCGCATTGGTGCGAATTGACATGAGCGAGTACATGGAAAAGCATGCGGTGGCGCGATTGGTCGGCGCACCGCCAGGATATGTGGGTTACGAAGAGGGCGGGCAATTAACGGAAGCGGTGCGTCGCCGGCCGTATTGCGTGGTGTTGTTCGATGAAATTGAGAAGGCGCACCCGGATGTGTTTAACATACTATTGCAGGTGTTGGATGACGGGCGCCTGACGGATGGGCAGGGAAGGACGGTGGATTTCCGGAATACGATCATCATATGACCAGCAATATCGGGTCGCAATTCATTCAGGAATTTTACGGCAGCGGGATAATTTCGGAGAAAGAGCGCGCGGAGATGGAAAAACGGGTCCGGGCGGAACTCAAGAAACATTTCCGGCCGGAGTTTTTAAATCGAGTGGATGCGATTGTGATTTTCCGCAGTTTGTCGGAAGAGGAAATCACGCATATCGTGGACATTCAGTTAAAGCGGCTGGATCAACGGCTGGCGGAGCAGAATCTGCGTTTGGAAGTGGATGGGGCGGCAAAGAAGCTGCTGGCCCACGAAGGTTATGACCCGCAATTCGGCGCGCGACCTTTGAAGCGGGCGATCCAGGAACTGGTGCTGAATCCGCTATCGATGAAAATGTTAAGCAGCGAGTTCAAGCCGGGCGACACCATTAAAGTCACCGCCAAGGGCGGGCAGTTGGTCTTTCAAAAGAAATAGCCGCCATGCGACGCGAGGGCCGAAATCAGTGCTTGCGCGCAATGAGGGTGAGCCGTTGCCACCACCAGATGATTTTTCCGTCCTCTTCGCCGAGGTGGAATAATTTTTTCGCGGACTCGGGAGCGTGCGCGATGAGTTCCAGGACTTTGGTTCGATTTTCGGGAGAAGTGGCGGCGGTTTCAAAATACCAATTGAGGTCGGGCTGCTTGAACGGGGTGAGCACGACGTGTTGGACGGCAAGTCCGCTGGCGGCGCAGAGTTTGCTCCAGGCGCGCGGCGTGAGGAAACGGTGGTGGCTGGGGTCGCGGAGTTTTTCCACGGTGTGCGACCAGGCTTCAGCTTCCGGTTGGTCATCTTCAACGGAGCCGTCGATGAGCAGGAAGTATCCGCCGGGTTTTAGAACGCGTGCGGTTTCCTGGATAAAATGGGGAGGGGAACTGAAGTGATGCGCCGCAACGCGACAGGTGACGAGGTCAAAATGGGCGTCGGGATACGGGAATTGTTCGGCGGCATGTTGGCGGGTTTGCACGGTAAAGCCGCGTTCCGCCGCGGTGCGGGCGGCACGATCGAGCATGGGCTGGGCGATGTCGGCGAGGGTCACAGCATGGCCGAGGCTGGCCAGATAAAGGCCGGTATGCCCGCCGCCGGTGGCAACATCAAGGACGCTGGCCTTGGCGGGCAGGGGGATTTTATCAATCGCAACCTGGACGTCTTCCACGTTTTCCAGAATGTGTCCCGACCCGTAGCGATGACTTTGCCGAGCAAATTGTTCCTGCGCCGCCTGCTGAACTGCATCAAGTTTCATGGGCCCATTATAGCGCATTTTGCGCCAATGGAAAATGAAACCGTAATTTCCGGAGGCAAGCGCAGCAGGATATTCAGCTTAAGGAAGCGCGGCTTATTCGCTACCCTGGGTCAGGGTTTGCGGTTCGCAATCTCCACGATCACCGGGAACGGCGGTGTCATATCTGAGCAGCTTGGTGCGGCGACCCCGGCACTTTGGCGGTTCGCAGAACAGTTTAGTTGGCGGCGCTGGAGCGTTCAACCGAGGTGTCTTTCGCTTGAGGATTCTGAGATGCATAAATGCACGTCAAGGATTGCGATCCTCGTGTGGATCCGCCCCTCGATGGCGAGGGCCGCCGGCATTCTGAGCGGGACCACGGCTGGTTTCAGCGACCTTCCCGCCTGGCTTTCCCTTGTTCTCTGACATAGCAAATCCTTTCCTTAAAATACCGTTCGACTTGAACGGGTCTCATTGCAATAGGGAATCATAATAAGTGCGGGCAAGTTTGAAGTGGTCACCGCCCATTGCGGCAGCAAGCACGCCTTATTCAGTGATTTCCCATTGAGAAGAGACGGCAGGCTCTCCGGCATCTGTTGGTTGGGTAATCTGGCGGTGGCCGGAGGAAAAACTGATGGATTGTTCACGCGTGGGGCGGGCTTCCTCCGTGGTGTTCCTGGCCAAAGCCAACCACTGCTCGAACCATTCTGAATTCTCCCATTTTTTCATCTTCCAATATCAACGGGCATGGGATTCCAGCAATGGGGGGATTCACCCAGCAGATGGAATTGAAGGAAGTTTTTCCGCGAATCGGCGGGGACTTTGGAATGGTTCAGGAAGATTTACTCCTTAGTGGGAGCAATTCCTCACGGGTCAGACGAAAAATCCGTTCCACGTCGCGCAGTAATTTGGCGATGCTTTCCTCGTTGCTGGAATGCGCCATCTCCTCAAGCCTCTGGCACAGCTCGGCCATACGCGTGGCTCCGAGATTCAGGCTCATGCTTTTGAGGGCGTGGGCGTGAAAGGCCATCTTATGGGGGTCGCTGTGAAACTGGTTGATCTGGGCGATGCGGTTGGGCGCATGCTCAAGGAAAAAATCGACGAGTTCCTTGAGCATGGTGGCACCGTCGGCAGGAGGCATGTCGCGCAATTCAGCGATAAGTGATTCGTCCAGGAGATCGCTGCGGGTAATGTCCCGCGCAAAGAAGGCGGTGTCAGACTGTTTGTTTTTGCGGGTTGCCCAGCGTTCGAGTGCGGCTTGCAATTCGCCAATGCGAACGGGCTTGGAAATATAGTCGTCCATGCCAGCCTCGAGGCATTTCTCGCGGTCGCCGAGCAGGGCATTGCCGGTCATGGCGATGATGCGCGGACGTTTTGGTTCGGGCCAGCGCTGGACGATAATGCGAGTGGCTTCCAAGCCGTCCATTTCGGGCATTTGCACATCCATTAACACGATGTCGTAGAGTTTTTGCTCGAGGGCTTTGACGACTTCCAAACCGTTATTGGCGACATCCGCGCGGTAGCCGAGTTTTTGCAGGACGCTGAGGCCAACTTTCTGATTGATGGTATTGTCGTCCGCGAGCAACAATTGCATGGGGAAACGTTTGGCAAAATTGGCATCAAGGACTGGTAGGAATGGTGATTTTTTCTCGCGTTGCAACTGGATGCTCATGGAGCGATACAGTGCATCCAGGAGTTGTGCGGGACGGATCGGCTTGTGGACGAATACGGAGATGCCGAGTTCCGCCGGTTGGGTGTCATCTCCGCGCAAGCGCACGGAAGAAAGGAGGAGCAGAGGAAGGGTGACGCCGTGTTGCAGGTGGCGAATTTGCGCGGCCAAGGCGAGGCCGTCCACCTCCGGCAGTTGTTGGTCGAGGATGGCGGCATCGAACGGCGGGCTGTTGGCAAGCATGGCCAGAGCTTCCTGGGCAGTGAGCACCGTCTCAGGCGTGAGACCCCATTGTTTGAGGCGGTGGATCATGATCTGACGATTCGTCGAATTGTCCTCGACGATGAGCACGCGTTTGCCGGCGAGTTGGGACTGGGAGTTTTGCCAATTCGGCGGAGTGGTGGCCGTGGCGGATTTGGCTTGGATTGTAAAATGGAAAGTGGAGCCCTTGCCGGCATCGCTCTCCACCCAGACTTGGCCACCCATCAACTCGGCCAGTCGCTTGCAGATGGCCAGTCCCAAGCCAGTCCCGCCGTAATGACGGGTCGTGGAGGCATCCACCTGTTGGAACGACTTGAAGAGCCGATGCTGTTTGTCGAGCGGGATGCCCATGCCAGTGTCGCGAACGGAGAAATGCAGCAGCCATTGCTCAGGATGACGGATAAAATCGGTGTCCTTCTCCCGTCCGGGTTCCGGACTGCGGAGGCCGCGGGCGGCGGGTTTGACCTCGATCACGACTTCACCTTGGAGAGTGAATTTGACGGCGTTGCTGATCAAGTTCACGAGGATTTGACGCACACGGGTAACGTCACTCACCAAAATTTTGGGAATGGCATCATCGACAATATAGGCGAGATCGAGTTTTTTCTCGGCGGCTTTTGGCCCGAGCAAATCCAGCGCTTCCTCGATGCAGGCGTGCAGTTCAAAGGGATGACTTTCCAACTCCAGCTTGCCGGATTCGATTTTGGAGAAGTCCAGAATATCATTGATGATCGTCAGCATGGCATCGGCGCTGCTGCGGGTGGCTTCGACGTATTCCCGTTGTTCGTCAGTCAATTCGGTGTCGAGGAGAAGGGCGGTCATACCGATCACGCCATTCATGGGGGTGCGGATTTCATGGCTCATGTTGGCCAGAAATTCGGATTTAGCGAGAGTGGCCTCCTCCAATTTTTGATTCAAGGAGAGGAGGGTGGAATTGCTTTCCACCAATTGCTTCTGGCTTTCCCGCAAAGCGCGGTAGGCTTCGTCCCGTTGCACCTGGTTCAAGTGCGCCTTGGAATGATAGCGGATGCGGGCGATCAATTCGACCTTATCGGGCAGTTTGACCAGATAATCATTGGCACCCGCCGCAAAGGCCTGGCCTTTGACTTGGGGAGTTTCATTCGTGGAAAGAACAATGATGGGAGTATCCTTAGTGGATGAGTTGTTGCGGAACTGACTTACGAGGGTCAATCCGTCCATGCCAGGCATGACAAGATCCTGGAGGATGACGCTGGGCTTGATTTGATTTGCGACGACAATGGCTTCCTTGGGATCGGCACAATAATGGAAATCAATGTCGGGCTGATTGGAGAGGTGACGGCGGATGGCTTCGCAGACCATGGCCTGGTCATCGACGAGCAAAACCATGACATGATATTCAGGCAACTGCAGGGCTGCTGGATTGTCCTCGGGTGTCGGAGTGGTCATATCAGTGCCGGTGGTGTTTGAGAGGGTGATTCAAAAGTTGCAAGAGCCGCGGGCCAATCTTGTCGAGCGGCAGGACTTCGGAGGCAGCTTTTAGTTCTTTGGCGGCCTTGGGCATGCCGTAAACCGCGCTGGTGGCCTGGTCCTGCACGATGGTATGATGTCCGGCATCATGCAACGCCTTCAGCCCGCTGGCACCATCATTGCCCATGCCGGTCAATAGAATGCCGACGATGTCACCCGGCCAGAATTCCTCTGCGCTGTTGAGCAGGACATCAATTGATGGACGATAAGGGGAATCAGTGGGTTGGGCTGTATAACCAAGTTCCATTGGGCTGACGAATACGAGATGATTTTCCGTACCAGCCAAAAGGATAGTGCCCGCCGCCACTCGATTGCCTTCCTGCGCCAGTCGCACCGTCAACTCAGTCTGGTGATTGAGCCAGTGGGCCAAACCTTCGGTAAATTGGCAATCCACATGTTGGACCACAATGATTGCGGCCGGGAAATCCGCCGGCAAAGATGACAGTACGCGGGCCAAAGCGGCCGGTCCGCCGGCGGAAGCGCCAATCACCACCAATTGATGTTTTTGGATTCGTGTTGGTGGGGTGAGTGTTGGGGATGCGAAGCGCTGTCTTTTGTGGATGTCTCCACCGATCAGCCGGTTGATGGTTTGAATCTTCCCCAAGAGTGCGTCGCAGCCATTGGGAATCCCCGGCTGTTCCAAGGTTGGAGTATTGACTGCATCCAATGCCCCAGCACCCATGGCTTCGAAGACCTTGGAAGAATTCTGATTCACGTTGGCGGTAACCACCACGATGGCGCAAGGGTTTTTGGCCATGATTCGACGAGTGGCTTCGACGCCATCCATTTCAGGCATAATCAGGTCCATGAGGACCAAGTCGGGAGTATCGTTGGCGCAACGTTCCACTGCCTCAGCGCCATCCCGTGCGACCCACGCCACTTCATGTCCGCGCGTGCGCAGCAGCGCCCGCCGCATCGCTTCGACGGCGATAATCATGTCGTTCACAATGGCAATTCTCATGCATTCGCCTCACCGATTAAATCCATCACCGCCTGCAAAAGAGTTTCATCATGGAAGCTGCCTTTCGTTAAATAATAGTCCGCCCCGGCTTCCAATCCTCGCAGGCGATCCTCTTCGCGGTCTTTGTAGGAAACAATCATGACCGGTAAGGATTTGAAGCGCGGATCCTGCTTGATGAGGGTGGTCAGTTCGATGCCATCCATTCGGGGCATGTCTACGTCGATGATAACCAGATCATAGTTACCTGCTCGAACCGCGTTCCACCCGTCCATGCCATCCACCGCTACCTCGGTGATGTAACCCCGGCTGGTAAGTAACTTTCGTTCCAACTCCCGCACTGTGAGGGAATCGTCCACCGCCAGGACGCGCTTGACGCGTTGAGCGACTACCTCGATAACATCCCGCTGCATCTTGTTCAAGTGACCGGTGGAGATAAGTTTTTCGATCGAACGGACCATGTCTTCCACATCCAGGATTAACACGGGCGAGCCGTCTTCCATGAGCGAGCCGGCACTGATGTCCTTGATTTTCCCGAGGCGTGGATCCAGTTTTTGCACCACCAGTTCCCGTTCACCCAACAAACGATCCACGATGAGTCCATACCGGGTCGTGCGGTCGCCCAAAATAACGACAGGCAATGATTCCTGTGCCGGGAGAGGCTCGGCGTGGCCCAATATCTGATGTGCAGTCAATAGTCCGATTTGCTGATTGCCGAAAGTGAAATGATGGCGGCCTTCCAATACTTCAATTTGTGCCTGGGGTAGCTTCAAAGTGCGTGTGATTTGAGAAAGCGGGATGGCATACGGCTCGCCCGCAATCTCCACCAGCAGAGTGCGCAAGACGGAAAGCGTCAGTGGCAGGTGCAACTGGAAACGCATGCCCTGGCCGGGTTTGGCGGTAATCCGGACGGTGCCGCGCACATTTTTAACCGTGTTCTGAACCACGTCCAAGCCCACACCGCGCCCGGAAATTTCCGTGACGGTATCGCGCAGTGTAAATCCTGGCAACAGCAGGAACTCCAGCAATTCCGCTTCACTTAATTTTTCGGCGACGTTCCGATTGGTCAGCCGCTTTTGCACGATGTTTTCACGCAGGTTTTCAGAATTAATCCCGGCTCCATCATCGGCGACGGTGATGAGCAGCATGCCTGCCGTGTGGCGCGCTTCAATACGGATGGTGCACTCGACCGGTTTTCCGGCGCGCCGCCGTTGCTCCGGCATTTCGCAGCCGTGGTCCACGGCATTCCGGAGCAGGTGGGCCAACGGCGCTTCCAGCTTTTCGAGTATATCCCGATCCACCTGCGTATTTTCACCCTGAATTTCAAGCCGGACTTCCTTGCCGAGTGTGCGGGCAAGGTCACGCACCATCCGAGGGAAGCGGCGGATGCCGTCACCAAATGGCCGCATGCGGCATTGCAACACTTCGAGGTACAGTCGATGTGAGAGATTTGCTGAACGGCGATCAAACATTTCCAAGTCCACCAGCCGTTCCGATAGAAACTGTCGGCACTCGGCGACCTTCTCGGTCATTTCAGCCATCTGATCCTCGATCCGCTCAGATAACTCGTATGGCTCCAGTGAATCGCGCAATCCTTCCATGGATTGCGCAAGATCGGATTGAAGACGTTTTAATCGGAGCAATGAGTCTGCAAATGGATGCAACCAGCGAGACTCCACCAGCGACTCACCCGCCAAACTAAGGAGACGGTTCAGGTTTTCCGCCGCCAACCGTAGAACGCGGTCAGGTGGGACGTTCTTTTGAGCCGTAATAGGAGGAGTGTCCAACTCGCGGACATCACCAGTCGTTGCTTCCCGCACGGATAGATCAGCGGGAACTTGCGTGGTCAGGCTGGCATTCGAGGTTAACCTCTGCGAAGCGGTGTCCAGTTCCTGACGTGGTTTGGCGGAAGTAATTTGCGTCGATTCGATCAGGAAAGCTTTGATTTGCGTCGCGTGTGCTGTTTCCCATTCAGCGAGCTCAGTTTCCGGCCGCTTGGAAATATGCAATAACAGGTCAACTCCACGGAACAAAATATCGATTTCACCCTGACGTAATTGGATTTTTCCATGCTGAGCGGCCACGAAACAGTCTTCCATCACATGGGCCACATTCACTGCGGCTTGGAGGTTGACAATTCGCGCCGCACCTTTCAATGAGTGGGCGGCACGCATGAGGGCTTCCAAAGCCTGGGTTGCTCCGGGATTGCGTTCCAATTCCAACAGGCCGGTCGTGAGCACCCCCGTCTGGTTCTCGGCTTCCACCTGGAAAAGTTCCAGCATGGAAAGATTACTCAAATCATCCAGGTTCTGGTTTTTCACGAGAGACTCCGGTTCAGGGTGGAGAATAACAGTTCCTCGTCCAAGCAGCCGACGAACTTGTTCTCCCAAGCGATGATATCGCGGGTGAAACTGGAGCCGGCCTTCGCCACGGTGGCGGGCACTTCCTTCAATTCCTCGGGATGGTAGCGGTGAATCCCATGCACCTCGTTGACCGGGAAGGTTAGAAGTTTTCCCTGCCATTCAGCCACTACGAGACGCTCGTACATGGCATTGGTTTTATCTCTGGCCGGGTCGGCTTCGAGGCCCAAGAGCCGCCCAAGCGAAACGCAGATCAACAGTTCGCCACGAACATTGATGAGGCCCAACACAATTCCCTGCTGACGATGGGGCAGAGAATGAATGGTGCGTCGCTCAGAAACCTCCTGAAATACGCGGGTTGGCAAGGCGAGCCATTCTGTCTGGATGCGAAAAATAACGATGGATTGTCTGCCGGCTACAATCAGTTTCTTCTGCCGTGAAAAATGTTCCGTCCAGCCGCGTCGATATTCCGTGGGCAGTTGACGGTCGAGCAGTTGGGCGGCAGCCGCGGAATAGACAGGGCAATTCCGGCAATGGACAAACTTGGTTAATTCCGGACATGTGCCATCGCCACTGACGCCCACCTTGCTCCAACAATCATAGATTTCATCGACGCTGGTTGGCAGCGGAAATGGAGAGGTTGACCTTTTCCCATTGGCGGGCGTCAGATCATCAGAGTTCTGGTTGCGTGGATCCACAGTTTAAGAGCTCTTCAAATCCGGCTTTTTAACGCGTCCGGCGCGTTCGTACAGAATGCGCGCCCGCGCATGGTTACCGTTTTTTTCAGATAACGAGGCCCATTGCACCAGGGTTTCGTAATGATCCGGTTCGAGGTAGAGCGCCCGGCGATAAAACTCGCAGGCTTGCGAGTCTGCGACCGCGGCATCACGCACCAAACCCAGCAGAAAGTACGCTTCCGCTGAAACACCCTGTTCGCGCAAATGGGTTTCACAGAGTTCAGCCGCTTCGGCGAGGCGCCCTTCATTGGTCAATCGTCGGGCGAC
>JAQGPA010000144.1 GCA_028293325.1 Pedosphaera sp.
GAATAATTGTCCTGCGCGCTCGCACGCGAAAGCGCCATCACTCCACCCGGATTGACACTGATCGGTTTGGCATCAAAGGCGGAAATTGCCGTAAGAAAACCGCCCGGATTTTCATCCACCCACTCGGCCAATTCACGCCAGGGCAAATGCGGAATCAGTTCCACGGGCTGCAATTGTCCAAATGCCGTCATGGCCCAGGCCGTCTGTGCCCGCGCGCGCCGATAATCATCCCCGCTCAGCCCCTGCGGTTCTGCGTTGGACGAGAGACAACACGATGCACCCGGTTCGAGCAAAAATTCCACACCGCCCCCCTTGGCGGCTTTTGCCTTGGGCAATGGCCCGCCCGTCAGTTCAAAGCGCGCCTCACCCCAATGACGCAATGCCTCCGCTGGAATGATCACCGTTTGCGCCTGCTTCACATCCGTGTTGGCCAACACCACAACCGAGTCCTGCCCCTCTTCGGAATCGCGTCGCAACGCATAGACCGGCGACTCCGGCGCGCTGAGTCGTGTCAATTTTGCCCCGTCAAAAAAGCAGGGATGCTCCGCCAGCAAACGATTGAGCCGGGCCAGTTCGGGCACCAGGTTAGCCGGGTTGCCCCACGCCAGGCCGCGACTGGAATGGACATTGACCCGCTCCGGCGCGAGCCATTCAACGCCACAGGTAAAACCAAACCCGCCGCTCACACTCGTCAGCGCGCAAAGCCGATTGCGCAACAGCGACCACTCCCGCCCGCGTTGTGCCAACCGCTCGTTGTCGTGGGTTTCACTGTAATTCACCAGCAAACCAACCTGCTCGCATTTATTCAGGCTGTGATCCAGGTAACCGGAAACTTCCAGCGGCGAATAATTCTGAAACAATTCCGAGTAGGCCCATTGCATGCCCCCTTCCGTCAGCAGATTCTCAGTCAGCTCCCACGCGCCACCGAGTCCTTCGAGCAGGAAAATCGTTTCGGGAAATTCCTGGCGCACGCGCGCGGTGATGTATTTCCACGCCGGCAACGGCACTTTGTAGCCGGCATCGCAACGAAAACCATCCACGCCGCGCCGGCACCAGACCAGCAGGGATTCCGCCACGGTATCCCACAAAGGCACATGGCAATGTTCCAGTTCCGCCAAATCCTCCCACGTGGTTCCCCACGCGCCCGGACTCACGAACGAACCATCCGGTCCGCGCAAGAACCATTCCGGATGCGTCTCCTGCAATTGCGAACCCCAGCCGGTGTGATTGATGACAATGTCGAGAAAAAGCCGCGCTCCCTTCAGGTGCGTCGCATAAGCCAGTTCACGGAATTGATCCACCCCTGTGGTCCGCCGATCAAACTCCACCAGCGCCGGATCGATGCCGGTCAAATCCTCACTCGCATAAGGACTGCCAAAACGTCCAAACCGGGCAAACGTCGTCGGCGTGGGGTTGACTGGCAGCAAATGAATGATGCGGGCACCGAGCGTATCAATGATGTGCGGCAGTTCCTTGATCAGGTCGCGAAATTTTCCCGAAGGGGGAATTACCGTGTAGCCTTGCTGGTCCAACTGCTTGAATTGCGCCTCCAACTTTTCATTCTCCGTGCGCACGGCGGTTTTGGTTTCACCAAACATGCGAGTGAACGCGCAATAAATGATATTGCCGGTCCGATAACTGTCCGGATGAACCGAGATGCCCAGGTCCGAGCCTGCCGGCCAATGTTGCCAGCCTTGGGGATCGATAAAGTATGCCTTGGCGCTGAAATAGCCCGTTTCGGTCAGCGGCAGTTCCAAAACCCAGTCCTTCCCCTCAGCCCGCATCGGCAGGTCATGCCAGGAAGCTCCCGCCAGCGGCAATTTTCTGGTATGGGCCTGAATGATTTCTTTACACAGCAGTTCCGCCCGACCCAGGTTGGTACGCAACCGGGCGCGCCACCCTTCCGGCAATGGCCTCCCCTCCCGGTCCGCCAGGCTAAACCGCAACCGGTCGCCCACGAAGCGCTGGAGACGCCCCCCAGCGGGCGGTTTCATCATTGGTATCGGTTTTTGCATCATTACTGGACTGTCAGTTGCGGCTGCGTCCCGCCCCTTACCATCCCTAACCCGGCGCGGGAAAGCAATTCTACAGCGTATCTACCACCTAAAATCCTGTCCCACAGCCCGATTCCACCAAACGCGGGCTTGTCGAAAACTTTGTTAAGTCCTTCCACCACGCAATCTTGGCAGCGAAATTGCTGGCATTGGCTCAGTTTATCGGTTCCCGGAAACAGCCGGGACCGGCACCAGTGCAACATAGCAGTTTAACGCCGAAAAAATAGCATGTCCGCCACGCTAACTACGAGTGAAGAAGCTCAATTGTCGCAGACAATTGAAATGTTCGAGGTCATCACTCAGTCGCAGCCGCAGGATTATCAGTCCCTGGAAATCCTGAAGGAAGCCTATTCCAAACTGGGACGCGAGAAGGATGTGGTCGGCACGTCCAAGCGCATTGCCCAGGCTTACGTCCAATTGGGACAACTTTCCTCGGCCATTCTGGAGTATGAAACCATTCTCCAGCGGTTCCCCAACGATCCGGATGTCCAGACCGCCCTCAAGGAAATCGAGAACAAGGCCAATAACCTGGGCGGACAAGCATCCACCGCCGAACCCGCCGCACTCACCAAAATGGCGCCTGCTGCCCTCAATGGCCGGAAGTTGCCCGGCAAAGGCCAGGCCGCCGAAGTGGATGACGGCCGGCAGATGATGCACAAGATTTTCGTCGAGAGCAAAATCATCTCAGCCGGCGACTTTGATTTGTGCTGGACGACGCCGGACATTTCGCTTCCCCCCAATGGCGTGGTGGAGCCGTTCATCCAGGTTCTGGCGGACAAAGGCATTGTGCTTTCGGAAAAGAGCCTGAAGGTGCTCGTGGAAAAAACGCGCCTGGGATATTTGCCGCTGGACAAGTACGAGGTTGACTTGGAACTGGCCCGCAGCTTTCCCGCTGATCTCTGTCGGCGCTGGTGCATCATGCCATTTGACCGAATGAGTAAATCCATTTTGGTGGCCACCGCCAATCCGTTCAATCGCCAGGCAGCCAAAGATCTGGCCGATGTCACGCCCAGCCGCCTCCTCTGGTATCTGGTGCCCCCCTCCGAAATCGTCCTAAACCTGCGCAAGGCATTCCGCTAACCCCTTTTACCATGCCACCCGTTGTTAAATCTTTTGGAGAACGCATCGCCGACGCACTGGTCGAAGACGGACTGTTGACCACCAAACAGGTGGATGACCTGTTGGAGTTGCAGAAAAAGGAAGGCACCCGCCTCCTCAAGCTCGTCATCGAAAAAGCCTACGTGACCGACCAGGACATGGCCGTCTCGATGGGCCGCGTGCTCAACACGCCACCCGTCAATCTCGCTCGCATCAATATTCTCCCGGAAATTGCCGACCTGCTGCCGCGCGAAGTCGCCCACAATTTTAAGGTCGTGCCAGTCTCGCGCTTGGAGAACAAGCTGTTCCTGGCCATGGCCGACCCGTTGAACGTGCTGGCCCTGGACGACGTCAAGCGGCTCACCCGGATGGAGATCATGCCGATGATCGCCCCGGAAAAGTCCATCATCGACAAGCTTAACAACATCGACGCCGCCAAAAGCGGGAGCATGGAGGACATCATCATGGATGTCCAAAAGCAGGCGGATGATCCCGACGCGGACAATCTTGAAGTCGCCAAGGTGGCGATGGAAGAAGTCAACCTGGATCAACTCGCCGCCTCCAGCGAAGAAGCGCCCGTCATCAAGCTGGCCAATCTCATCCTGGTCCAAGCCATCAAGGACCGGGCCAGTGATATCCACATCGAACCCTTTGAAAAGATGATCCGCCTGCGTTATCGCGTGGACGGTTCCTTGATTGACGTCACGCCCCCGCCCAAGCAGATGCAACTCGCGCTGGCCTCCCGGCTAAAGATCATGAGCTGTCTCGATATTGCGGAACGACGCTTGCCGCAGGACGGGCGCATGCGCGTGAAAGTCGGCGGCAAGGACTACGATCTCCGTGTCTCCTTCCTGCCCACGGTCCATGGCGAGAAAGCCGTGCTCCGCGTGCTGGATAAATCGAATCTCTCCGCCAGCATCGACAAACTTGGCCTTGATCCCGACACCTTCCAGCAGTTCAAAGCCGCCGTCGATGCGCCGCACGGCCTCCTCCTCGTCACCGGCCCCACCGGCTCCGGCAAGACGACCACGCTTTACTCCGCGCTCAACGAACTCAACAACCCAACTTACAACATCGTCACCGTCGAAGACCCGGTCGAATTTCAGGTTCCCGGCATCAACCAGGTTCCCGTAAAAAAGGAGATCGGCCTCACCTTCGGCAACGCACTCCGCTCCATTCTCCGCCAGGACCCGGACATCGTCATGATCGGCGAAATCCGCGATACCGAGACCGCAGAAATCGCGGTGGAAGCCGCGCTCACCGGCCATCAAGTGCTCAGCACCATGCATTGTAATGACGCCCCCGGCGCCATCGCCCGCCTGGATGACATGGGCATCGCCCCGTTCCTGATTTCCTCGTCGGTCATCCTGGCCTGCGCGCAACGCCTCATGCGCCGCATCTGCACGCACTGCAAGGAACCGGTCACCTACAGCGAAAAAATGTATCAGGACCTCACCATTGATCCGAGCATGTTTGACGGCGTCACGCTCTATCGCGGACGCGGTTGCGAACGCTGCAAAAATTCCGGTTACGCCGGCCGTCTCGCCATCATCGAAGCCATGACGGTAAGCGACGACATCCGCAAATTGATCATCGCCCGCGCCAACACCCGCGAAATGGGCAAGGTCGCCATCGGCCAGGGCATGCGCACCTTGCGCATGGTCGCGCTCGACCGCGTCAAAGACGGCATCTCCACTTTGGAACAGGTGCTGGTGCTGACCTCTGCCCATTAAAGCCTAACCACGCTCAAGCCATCAAATGCACGACGGACCTGGCGACTAAGCCATTCAAGACCGGTTTGTTGGTCACGCCAACTTACGGGCATGTGGAATCCATCCCCCGTCGGCCCACCTTCAAGGAAATGTGCGTGGAATGGGTTGATGCCGTGAATTTTTTCCGGGACTCCTCGCGTTTTTGCCCGCGCTGTATCTTGCCTATCACCTGGCTACTTTTGCGGTCTTTATTTTGTTCGTGACCCGGTATTTTTCCATCATCGGCATCCTGGCTGTCATGGGCATCGCCACCGTGATTGCCACCGTTTACAACACGGTCTGGTATCACCGCTATTGTTCCCACCGCGCCTTCAAATTCCGCAACCGTTGGTGGCCTCGCCTCTTTCTCTGGTCCAATCCCGTTTGCTTTCGCGAGGAAAGCTACGTCATTCCCCATCGCCTGCACCATTCCCATTCCGACGAAGTGGGCGATCCCTACGGCCCCCATCTCGGCTGGCTGGGCAGTTATCTGGCTACCGAATCGCAGCAAAAGCTCAATCGCAACCTGAGCCGGACGGATTACGATCGCCTGGCAAAAAGCCTGGAACACATCGGTTTTGTAAAAAAACAATTACGAACAGTTTCAACGAAACGGGTCCGTGGAATCAGTTTGGCATTATGTCGCCCGCTTTATCTTTGCCAATCTGCTTTGGACCTCGTTGGCCTATGCCGTGGCGGCATGGCCGGGCGTGCTGGCGTGGATCTCCGGGGTTTTCTTCTACACATTTCTGGTGCGGGATTTTAATTACCGCGGCCATGCGGGCTTGTTTGGCACCAAAGGCAAAGGAATGCCGCTGAACCAGATTTTTTATGGTGTCATCGCCGGGGAATGGCATGAAAACCATCATGCTTATCCACGGCTGGCCCGCAGCGGACTGGCCTGGTGGCAGTTGGATCTGCCTTACTGCTTCATCAAGCTATTCACGCTGTGTGGCGCCGTCGTCCATTATAATGCCCCCGATGTCAACATCGCCCCACCGTCCTTCGGCCCGGCTCAGTCCACCGGCTCCCGCTCCTGACGGCTAGGATTTCGCCGGGCTTATTTTCTCCAGCTCGGGCTTCAAGACCTGCCACACGTTCTCCGCCACAATTTTGTCCCCTTCCGCAGTGGGGTGAATATGGTCCGGCTGATTTAACTCCGGATGCCCACCCACCCCTTCCAGAATAAACGGAATCAGCGCCGTCTGGTTGGTTGCGGCCAGGTCTGAAAAGGTTTTTTGGAACGCGCGATTATATTCCTCGCCCACGTTTGGCGGCATTTGCATGCCGGCAACGATAATCCGCGTCTGCGGATTCTTCGCGCGCACCCGGTCAATGATTGCCTGCAGATTCGTTTGGGTGACCGCCACGGGCACGCCGCGCAACCCGTCGTTCCCGCCCAGTTCCAATACCAGCACATCCACCTTCTGTTTCAACACCCAATTGATGCGCCGCAACCCGCCCGCCGTGGTGTCACCACTGACACCCGCATTAACTACAGTGAAGTTCCAGCCTGCTTCATCGATTTTCTTTTGCAGCAACGCTGGAAACGCCTCGCTTGGGTCCAACCCATACCCCGCCGCCAGACTGTCGCCCAGCACCACCACCGTCCGCCGTTTAGGCTCCGGCCCCGCCGCATCGGACGCGCGCGCCGTCACCGGCACCGACAATCCAATCATCACGCAAATCAATAACCAGGCCACTCTGCACAACATGACGCCAATATAGCAGCTAACCCTGCTCTCGCCAGCCATTCGCTATCTTCGCCCGTTTGACGGAACGCCCGCATCATGGAATAAGGAAGCAGTGAATTCTAACGCCATATTGGAAGTTCAACAATTATCCAAGAGTTATCCCAATGGCGCCGGCACGTTGACGGTCGTAAAGGACATCAACTTCTCGCTCGCTGCGGGTTCCACCTGCGCCATTCTGGGGCCTTCGGGCAGCGGCAAGACCACCCTGCTCGGTCTGTGTGCCGGCCTCGACCAACCCTCGGTCGGCGCAGTGCGCCTCAACGGCATCCATCTCGGTGCGCTCAATGAAGATGGCCGGGCACGCATTCGCAATCAGCTTGTCGGTTTTGTTTTTCAAAATTTCCAGCTCATTCCCACGTTGACTGCGCTGGAAAATGTCATGGTTCCGCTTGAACTGCGCGGTGGCAATCATGTGCGCGATGCCGCGGTCAGCCTCCTTCAGCGCGTCGGCCTCGGCGAACGTCTCGCGCATTATCCCGTGCAACTCTCGGGCGGCGAACAACAACGTGTCGCCCTCGCCCGCGCCTTCATTAATCGTCCCAAAATTCTCTTCGCCGATGAACCAACCGGCAACCTGGACGCCGAGACCGGCCAACTGGTCATCGAAAGCATCTTTGCCTTGAATGCTGATGCCGGCACCACCCTGGTCCTCGTGACCCATGACACGGAGCTCGCCAAACGCGCCCAGCGCATCATCCGGCTCAAAGGTGGCCTGATGGTTAATGGCGGGTAGAACCTATGGCCAACTCTGCGCCAACCGAAGTCACGCCACCGGCCCGCGGGTTCTTCCGGCATTTGCTCTCGCCCTGGACCTGGCGAATGGCTTGGCGTGACAGTCGCACCAGCCGCCGCCGATTGTTGCTGCTCTCCTGCTCCATCGTCTTGGGCGTCGCCGCCCTAACTGCCATCGGTTCCTTGGGCAGCAATCTGGAGCGCGCCATTGGGGAGCAGGCCAAGGCGATTCTGGGTGCGGACCTCGTATTGAGTTCCCGCGAGCCATTTTCACCGGAAGCGGAGCGGTTGTTCCAGCAATTGGGCGGCGAACAATCGCGCGAGATTTCCTTTTCCACGATGATTTATTTTCCGCACAACGAAGGCACCCGCCTCGTCCAGGCGCGCCTGTTAAGCGGCGGCTTTCCCTTTTATGGTCAATTGGAAACCGAACCAGCCTCGGCCACGGCGCAATTTCGCGGTGGCCACGGCGCGCTGGTCGAGGAAACCCTGTTGACTCAATTCGCGGCCAATGTTGGCGACAACATCCGGCTCGGCAATCTCACCACGCCCATCATTGGCGTCCTTAAAAAAGTTCCCGGTGAAACCGCCACCCTCGCCGCCATCGCTCCGCGTGTCTTTCTGTCGCTGGACAATCTGCCGCAAACGGGTTTGCTGCGCCCGGGAAGCCTGGCGCAATACAAAATTTTCTTCAAATTCCCACCCGGCGTCGATGCCGCCAGCGCGGTCAGGGAAATTCAACCGCAACTTGATAAATTGCGCCTCCGTCATGAAACCGTGGCTGACCGCAAGCGGGAATTCGGCCGCTCACTGGATAATCTTTATCACTTTTTGAATCTCGTCGGGTTTATCGCGCTCCTGTTGGGCGGTGTCGGCGTGGCCAGCGCCATTCACGTTCACGTCAAACAAAAGCTGGGCACCGTCGCCCTGCTCCGCTGCCTCGGTGGCTCCATCGCGCAAACCTTCGCCATTTATCTGGTCCAGGGCATGGCGCTCGGCTGTTTCGGCGCCCTGACCGGTGCGGCGCTCGGTATCGCCATTCAATCGGCGCTCCCCAGGGTCCTCGCTGATTTCATTCCCTTTACGTTTCATTTCAGCACTTCGTGGTTTGCCGTGGGTCGCGCTGTCCTGATCGGCTTCAGCATCTGCCTGCTCTTTGCGCTGTTGCCGCTCCTGGCCGTACGCCGGGTTTCACCGCTGGCCGCCATTCGCGCTGCCGTTGAATCCGACACCGCCCGGCGCGATCCCCTCCGCTGGTTGGTGGGCGCCAGTCTCGCGACGGGCATCCTTGGCTTTGCGCTGACACAAAGTCGCGACTGGCGGATCGGCCTCGGTTTCACTCTGGGATTGGGGATAGTCTTCGCCATTCTGGCGGGCACGGCTTCAATCCTTGTTTATCTTACTCGAAAATTCACCCCCGCCACGCTCTCATTTGCGTGGCGGCAAGGTCTCGCTAATTTGCATCGGCCAAATAATCGAACGTTGCTCCTGCTGCTATCGCTCGGCTTGGGCACATTTCTAATGCTCAACCTCTATCTGGTGCAACAGACCTTGCTCACCCAGTTGATTTCCTCCAGCGGCACCAACCAGGCCAACACCATTCTCTTCGATATCCAACCCGATCAACGCGAGCCAGTCATCAATCTGGTTCGTTCCATGAATCTCCCCATTTTGGATGAGGCCCCCATCGTCACCATGCGCCTGACTTCCGTGAAGGGCCGCCCGGTTGAATCTCTCCTGGCGGACAAACAGAAACAGGTTCCCAACTGGTCGCTACGCCATGAATACCGCAGCACTTACAGCGACCACTTGCGCGATGGTGAAAAAATCATCGCCGGCAGGTTGTCCCCCAGCGTCGCGGGGGACACGAATCCCGTGCCGGTTTCTGTGGAGGCAGGTTTGGCCGGGGAACTGCATGTCACGCTGGGCGATGAACTCGTGTTCGATGTCCAGGGCGTTCCCATCACCGCGCGCGTGGCCAGTTTGCGTCAGGTGGAATGGCGGCGCATTCAGCCGAATTTCTTCCTCGTTTTTCCGCCCGGCGTGCTCGAAGAAGCCCCGGCCACGCATGTCCTCGTCACCCATGTTCCCTCGGCGGACGCCTCCGCCCGCCTCCAACGCGACGTCGTTAAATCATTCCCCAACGTCTCCGCCATCGATCTGCGCCTCGTGCTGCAAACCCTGGATTCCCTCCTCGGCAAAATCTCCTTCGTCGTCCGGTTCATGGCCATGTTTACCGTGCTGACCGGTCTGCTCGTGCTCGTCGGCGCATTGCTCACGGGACGCTACCAGCGCATCCAGGAAAGCATCCTGTTGCGAACGCTTGGCGCCTCGCGCGGACAGATTTTTAAAATACTTTTTGTCGAATATTTTTCTCTCGGCCTGCTCGCCGCCCTGACCGGCATCTTCCTGGCTCTGCTCGCCACCTGGGCGCTCTCTCAATTTGTGTTTCATGTTCACTTCGCGCCATCAGCCTTGCCTTTGCTCATCGCCTTGCTCGCGGTGCCCGCCCTGACCGTTGTCACCGGCCTCTTGATGAGCCGCGGCGTCCTGAACCAACCCCCATTGGCCATTCTCCGTTCGGAAAGTTAGCTGCCGCCTTGGCATTCAATATTCGACATTTTCCCCCCGCGCTCCAATAATCCCGCATGCTCGAATACGAAGCGGCATTGGCCCAAATTCTTGCCACCCTCCCGGCAGCCCAACCGGAACGCATCCCGCTCACCCAGGCGCACGGACGCATCCTGGCGGAACAACTTGTTTCTCCCCTCGCGCTTCCCCCATTCGACAACTCCGCCATGGACGGCTATGCCGTGCAGGCCAAGGATGTTCAAGGCGCTTCCGCCAGTTCGCCCAAATCCCTCCGCTTGATCGGCCGCGTTGCCGCAGGCGGGAATTTTACCGGTGCAGTTGAAACCGGCACTTGCGTGCGCATCTTCACCGGTTCGCCTTTGCCGCCCGGCGCAGACGCTGTCGTCATGCAGGAGGACACCCAAATCGACGCTGCCCACCCGGAAACCATTTTATTTTGGGACGCCGTCAAGCCATGGGAAAATATTCGCTTCCGCGGCGAAGATGTGAAGCGCGCCACCATCACAGGCGAACCGGGCAATGAATTGACCGCCGGTCGGGTGAGTCTGCTGGCTGCTCTTGGTTTCACGGAGATCAGTGTGGGCAAAATGCCGGTCGTGGGTCTCCTGGCCAGCGGTTCGGAATTGATCGAAGGCGGCCAACCGTTGACTCCCGGTGGCATTTACGAAAGCAACCGCACCGGACTGGCCGCGCTGTTGTCCCGGACCGGAGCCGTGCCCAAGGTTTTTCCGCTCGTGCCCGACACCGCGGACGCCACCCGCCGTGCGCTCGCGACGGCTTTCGAACAATGCGATGTGGTGGTCACGTCTGGCGGCGTTTCCGTAGGCGAACTCGATTTTATCAAGAGCGCCTTTACGGAACTGGGCGGTGAACTGCAATTCTGGAAGGTCGCCATTCGCCCGGGCCGTCCGTTCGTGTTCGGCCAGTGGCGTGGGAAATTTCTTTTCGGCCTGCCAGGCAATCCGGTTTCCGCTTTCGTCACTTTCCTCCTGCTGGTACGACCGGCATTACGTCGCTGGCAGGGAGCAACCGACGTCCACCTGCCGCGCCAGATGGGAATACTGGCCGAGCCGCTCGCAAACCCGGGTGACCGCCGGCACTTTTTGCGCGTGCGCATCGATACTGCCGGACAGGTCCGCTCCGCTGGTGCGCAAGCCTCGCACATCCTGAATTCACTCGCCGCCGCCAACGGCTTGCTCGACCTGCCGCCGCAAAGCTCGCTCCCTGCGGGCGCCGCAGTACAGGTGCTTAACTGGGAATAATGCTGGCCGGAGAAAAAGCCCTGCCCATCGGCTGGCTATTTCCAGCTAATTCTATCGGGAACGCTTAAAACCGGCGCACCGGAAGGGTAAACGTCTGCAATGGCGCCGGCTGTTTGGGAGGCTCAACTTTGATCTGCGGCATCGGCTGCGGCAGGCCCAACGCGCGCGCAGTCGGGTCATCCAGAATACGCGGGCGAAGTTGCGTGGCGGAACTGAATGGCTGCAGCACCGGGGAATTCAGCACGCTGCGATATTCCACGGGCGCTGCTGGCGCGGGCATCGGAGTGTTTGGCCGATCATAAAGATTCGCGGCGTTCACCGATCCGGGCGCTGTGGTCAACTGCACCGGATCACGACCATCCAACAGCGCCTTGAAATTCTCTGTTCGTTGCCGACTTTGTTGCCGTTCGTGTTCCGCCTGGGCCAGGCCGGAACCGCTGAAAGCGGACTGCTCGATACTTGGGGCTTGCCGGCCTTCCGCTGCCGAGAATGTAAACTGCTGAGGACTGAACGCATTGGTGCCGGCAAAGTCCCGATAAGCTTCCGGTCTCTTGTCACCGGTGAAGGCATCGACCATTGGATCTTTGGCCGGCTTGTTCTTGACGCCTAGACTTTCGTAATATTTCTGCACGGGACTCAATTCAGCCTTTTCCTTCCCATCCGGGCCGTATTGTTTGACGTGCAGAATATCCTCGTAACTCTGTTGGGGCATCAAATCCGCCGAATCGGTGAAGGCCCAGTTTTTGCGACGCTCCATCATTTCCAGCGTCTTTTTATCCGGCACTACCGTCGGCGTGCGTGGCCGGAATGGCATGGTGCCAACGTCGGATGCATCCTGGGCGTTGAACGGTTGAAATGGCCGGAACATTTCATCTTGCGCCTGTTTAAACGCCGATTGGCTTGTGTTCAGGCGATTCAGATTGGAGGCAATCGTCGGTGTGGCCGGCTCCGAAAACTCAATTTTTGCGCCGTGCCTGCCCGCCGCCAAGGCCGGCATGCATAGTAAACCCGCCAGCAGCAACACCGCCGGCTTTCGCAGCCATGAACCATTTGTGGCTAAAAGACGCATTTGCAATAGGTAACCGTATCGGAAAACCCGCTATCCGTCAAAGTTGTATTTGAGACAACGGAAAGGCCAAAACCACTCATTTTTTGGCGAACACTGAGCTAAAACTCATGTTGGCCGGCCGCCGCAAATTCTCTCTGTTTTTTTTCAAAAGAGCTGTCATAATCGCCGTCTAATGAAGCAATGGATCACTGATTTCGTGAACGGCCAGAAGGCGGCGCTGGATTCCATTCCGGTGCCTGGCGTGGCCCAACTGATCGAGAAACTCCAAAAAATCCTCGCCGAGGATCGCCAGATCTTTGTCTTTGGCAATGGCGGCAGCGCCATGAATGCCTCCCATTTTGCGACCGATCTGGGCAAAGGTTCCTCGGACAAGCTCGGGCGGCGCTTCCGCGTCCTTTCCCTCAACGACAACATCGCCTGGATGACCGCGCTGGGAAATGACTATGCCTACGACCAGATTTTCGTCCGGCAATTGATGAATTACGCTCGCCCCGGTGACATGGTGCTCGCCCTGAGTGTGAGCGGCAATTCGCCGAACGTGATCAAAGCGCTGGAATGGGCCGTGGCCAACGACGTGCATGTCGTGGCCCTGGTCGGCGCCAAACGCGGGCGCATGGCTGAAATTGCGCACCAAACCATTGTCATTGATTCCACGCATTACGGACGAGTCGAAGATGCGCAGATGGGCATTTGCCACATGCTCTGCTATGCCTTCATGGAGAATCCCGACCTCGGCAAACTGTAGTTTCGCCGGGGAGCGTTGGACGACGAAAAGTCCGCTCGGGGTTGCATCCGGTCGAATTCGCGTTAAGTACTGTTATGGCTGTCGCGGCGCAAATTCGCAAAAAACTCAATGACCTGCCCCACAAGCCCGGCATTTATTTAATGAAAGACCGGTTCGGCACGGTCATTTACGTGGGCAAAGCCCGCGATCTCCGCCGGCGCGTCAGCCAATATTTCCAACCCTCCCGCCGCCTGGGTTGGGACCCCAAGTTTAAGGCCCTCGTCGAAGCCATTCACGACCTCGATGTCCACGTCGTGCGCAACGAACCCGAGGCGCTGTTGCTCGAAGGCAAGCTCATCAAGGAATTTCATCCCCGTTACAACGTCAGTTTCCGCGATGATAAACGTTTCCTGATGCTCAAGGTCAATCTGAACGACCCCATCCCGCGCTTCACCCTCACCCGCTTCAAGCAGGACGATGGTGCGCGTTACTTTGGCCCATTCGTGCATTCCTCCGCCTTGCGCAACACCTTGAATTTGGTCCGCCGCCAGTTTCATCTGCGCGGTTGCCGTCCGCTGACGCCCAACGATCGCGATTACAAACATTGTCTCTACGGCAACCTGAAACACTGCACCGCGCCATGCATCAACAACGTGACGCGCGAACAATATTTGCAACAGGTGCAGGCCGCGTGTGATTTCCTCGCCGGCCAGACCGGTGAGATGCACGAGCAACTTACCTTGGAGATGCGGAAGGCGGCGGAAAGCCAGGATTACGAGCGCGCCGCCATGCTCCGCGACGCCCTCAGCGATCTCCGCCAAACCACCCACAAGACCAACAAGTTCGAGCGCGTTCCGTACACCCTGCCACTGGCCATCGAACCGCAACGGGACCTCGCCGAACTGGCGCGCGTCCTCAACCTGCCCGCGCCGCCGGTGCGCATCGAAGGTTTTGATATTTCCAACATCAGCGGCACCTTCGCCGTGGCTTCCATGGTTAGTTTCAAAAATGGCCGCCCCGACCGGGTGAATTATCGGAAGTATAAAATGAAATCGGTCGTTGGCCAAAACGACTTTGCCTGCATGGCCGAAACCGTCCGCCGGCGTTACACCCGTTTGCTGCGTGAAAGCAAAAAAAATCACAAAGAAGGAGCAACTGGAGAAACCACAGCCCCACCGCTCGCCCTGCCGGATTTGATTTTGATCGACGGCGGCAAGGGCCAACTCAGCGCGGCTTGCGCCGAACTGGCCGAATTGGGGTTGAGCCACATTCCCATCCTGGGCTTGGCCAAGGAATTTGAGGAGATTTACCGGCCCGGCGAAAGCGAGCCGTTGCGACTCTCCCACGATACCGGCGCGTTGAAATTATTGCAGCGGGTGCGGGATGAATCCCATCGCCTGGCCAACACCTACAATGCCGAACTGCGATTGCGGAAAATTTCCGAGAGCATCCTCGATGAATTTCCCAGCATCGGCGAACGACGCAAGGCGGCGCTGTTGAAAAGATTTGGCTCCGTGCAGCGCATTCGGATTGCGACCGTGGAACAGATCGCTGAGGTGCCCGGCTTTGGCGGCAAGGCAGCGGCGGAGTTGAAGACTTTCCTCGAAGCCCGCTCCGTTTCCTCCGCCTCAAAGAACGAGCCGGAAACGGTCCAACCGGTAACGGTCCTTATCCCACCGGATGCTTCGCCGACTTGATCGCCACCACCACATCCTGGTAGCTGAGCATTCGGTCGCGACCGCACCAACTGCCGTAGCGGACCGGTTCGAGAATCTCCAACCCGTGCGCCGCATAACATTGCCGGATGAAGCTCTCCTCAAAGGCAACCGCCCCCTCGGGATATTTGCGGTGGTTGATCATGCAATCCTGTTCGGCATAAGGAAATTTGACCGTTCCCATTCCTTCCTCAAGCAGCTTTTTGGACTCGGCGTTCAGGAGAAAATAGCTGATCAGACAGCGCCCACCCGGCTTCATCACCCGTGAAATTTGGCCCAGGTAATTTTGCATGTCCGCCGCCAACATGTGCGTGAACACCGACGTCAGCGACACAAAATCGAAAAAATCATCGAGGTAGGGAAACCGGTATTCGGCGGCCTTGAACCGGCCTTTCGGGTGATAGGTTTTGTTATAAACGTCCGCCAGCAGGAAATGAAAGTTCTTATGCTGGACTCCGATGTTTTTCTGGCACCAGGCAATGTTATCCTCGACGATATCGAACCCCCAATAGCCGCCGCGGTCGGAAAGATATTTGGTCAGCGGAATGGCCATCCGGCCGCAACCGCAACCCACATCCAGAATGCAAGCGTCCGGCCGGAGCGCCCCGATCTCCAGGAAATGGCGGAAGAATTCCGAGCCGATACGGTTGAAATCCCCGCCGCCGATGCCCTCCACCAGGCGTCGCGGGGGCGTGGATTTGTCGCGTCTTCCAATGAGCACTTCGAAGTTGTCGAGTAGGGAATGATAGACTTGGCGAACCATGATAATGGCAATGATGGTGCAGTTATCAGGCGGTTTTAGGGAACCAAAAAACCGCCCAAAAGTCAAGGTGAATCACCCCGTTCACCGCTCCGCCGCAAAAGCTCGCCTTGCGCGCGCGCCCTGTTTATCCTCCCCGCATGAACATTCAAATCGCCGTGTTGTGTGACGCCGCCACGGAATCCGGCGGGAAATTGAATCTCCTGGGCGCCTTCGATTGCATTCACACCCAGCAACTGCCCGCCAGCCATTTGCAATGCGCCATCGCCTTGCGCGCGACCTTCAACAGCGTGGAGGACGGCCCGCATAAATTGCGGCTCAACTTCGTGGATGAAGATGGCAAATCCATCATGCCGGGCATCGACCTCCCCTTTCACATCAGCGTCCCGCCGGACAACCATTTCCTCACCTGCAATTTCATCGTCAGCATCCAGCAACTCAAATTCGAAAAGCCCGGCCTCTATTCCATCGACATCGCCGTGGATGGCCGCCAGGAAGCCAGCATCCCCTTGTTGGTGAAACTGGTGACGCCCAAAACTCCCACCGTTGGTTAAGGTGATGCTCATCTTTGGAATGGCAGGACCACAATCCTCGCCGGACTCTCTTCCACACTCGTTCGCACGCTCAGTTCCGCGCCAATCTGGTTGGTCTCTTTGCGCACGTAGCCGAGCGCGATATTTGCCTTCAGCTTCGGCGAGGCCAGCACGCTCGTGACAAAACCCACTTCCTTGCCCTCGTGAAAAAGTTTGTCCCCTTTGACCGGCAGCGCTTTTAAATCGTCGGCCAACCGCAGCCCGCGCAATGCCTTGGCCACCTGCCCGTAAGTGCGAATGCGCGCGATGACTTCCTGCCCGATGTAACAACCCTTCGCATAGCTGATCGCCCGACCCTCAATCCCCGCTTCCGGCGCCAGATTGCTCTCGTCCATGTCCAAACCGAAGCGCGGGATACCCGCCTCAATGCGCGCCATTTCCCACGCCTGCCATCCGCAAGCCCCGCCACCCGCACCCTTCGCCGCGGCAATCAACTTATCCATCACCGCACCCAGCGCCGGCGTCGGCACGAAAAAATCAAAACCGCTCGTCCCCAGTCGCGGATGGTTCATCACATAAATCTCTCCGAGCGTCGCATCGTTAACCGTGACGAAATCCATCAGCTTGGCGGGAAGTTCCAGCGTCAAACCCAGACCCTGCACCACCTCGCCCGCCTTCGGCCCCTGCACAGAGAGCAAACCATACGGCGATGTCACATCCACGATCTGCACATCATCAGCGATGATATATTTTTCCAACCGCTCGCTGATGGCCTGGCTCAAGCCAGGTTCAAAATCCAGCAACAGTTCGTTGGGCAGGCAGTAAATATTCAAATCACTTTGCAAACGCCCCTTCGCCGTGACCAGCGCCGCGTAACAACCCTGCCCCACCCGCAAGTCCTTTACATTATTCGTCACCTGCCCGTTGAGCAGTCGCACCCGATCCGCGCCCGCCAGGCAAAGCCGTCCGCGAAAACTCAAATCCATCACCCCCGCCCCGCTTTGCAACGCCGCGTGCTCCGCCAGCGCATCGCCATAATGCTCCACCACCTCCGCGCCATTCACCTCAGCGAACCGCCCGCCCAACCCTTCATGAAACTCATGCAACGACAGCACATTCATAATTGTAGATATAATATAGCAAACCCATCACCCGAACCCAACCCTACCCGACAAAGCCCGTCCGCACACGGAAGAAATCAAGCAGCCCGCCCACCCGTGCGCCAGCACCCAACCCCGAAGCGGGTTGCGTCATCCAGCCCAGGGTTGCGAGCCACGAGCTACCCTGGGAAACATCCACCAACGCACCCACCACATTCGCGCACCGCGCGGCGAGCCCCGAGAGCATCTCCCCAACCCTGAACGCCGAACTCAGAACGCTGAACATTTCGTATTTTGTCCCCATAATGACCCGTGTGGAAACACCCGGAAGGACAAAAATTCATTCTTAAATTACCTTGACCCGCCTTGTCCATCCTTAAGGCTGCCTTGACTATCCTTAAATTCACCCCCCTGACCAGCCCGGTTGTGATCGGTGCTGTTGTCCCCAGGGTGCCCCGTCCGGAAGGACACGCGCACCCCGAGGGGGTGCCAGACAGTAGCCGGAGGTTGAGCGCAGCGACACCTCCGGAACCGGTCCCCAAACCCCCACCACCCCGGACGGCGGTGGCAGAACCTTTTGTTTTGTATTTTGTCTTCATAATGACCAGTCCGGAAGGACCCAGGACCATAAAAAAATCCATTCTTAAATCACCTTAAATTCGCCTTATTTTTAAGGCTCCACCTTGACCAGCCTTAACGTCCCAATCGTCCTCGTCGTCGTCCTCGCTTGTCCGCCATCCTGTCCGCCGTCCTATCCGCCATAGCTCGGCGGCGGCGGAAGCCTTGGCGAAGGCAGAGTGAGCCCACTTAGCTCTTATGAACGACCTCGATATCGTGGCCGTCAGGATCGAGCACCCATGTCGCATAATAGCCAGGATAGTATTCGGGCCGAGTTTGAGGTGATTCCTTGCTTTTGCCTCCGGCGTTCACAGCCGCCTTGTAGAATGCCTCTACCTCAGCATGGTTTTTCGCTACAAATCCAACATGGACCGCTTGGGGATCGGGCTTTCCTTTTTTGAGCCAGAAAAAGGCTCTTTTGCCGTCACCAAAACCCTTCAAATCGGGGTGTCCGGCATGGCCTTCGTAATCTACAAAGTTTGTGATCCCAAGTGGCTTCAGGGCCTTGGCATAAAAAGCGACTGAACGCTCGAAATCACTGACCGTGAGAATAATGTGGTCTATCATATTCTGCCTTATTTGTTTTCGTTGTAACACAGCTAGTAGCTAATAGCTAATCTGCAATCGTGTTTAGAGAGGATGGGAAGCACCTCCGCGGTGAAACTCCCCCCTTTCGGAAAATTCCGCACTCCGTGGTGCCCCGTCCGGAAGGACCCGCACTCCAAATTTGCATGCCCCAATCCATTCCCAATCCACTCCCAATCCTGTCAAAAAATCTTCTCCTTTCCGCGCCTTCTCCGCGTCTCTGCGCCTCTGCGTGAGAATCCCCTTTTGAAATTCCGCACTCCGCATTCCGAACTATTTCATCGTTCATCTTGGCGATTTAATCACATCCCTTAACACTTGGATGTCGCTCGTGTCGCTCCTGTCGCTCAGCTTTTTCCAAAGAAAACGCCCACAATAGCCTTTGTTTACGGGCATTTTATGGGTTTTGACTGCCCGATTTTTGAAAAACCCTGATTTTGCGATGCCCCATTCCGAACCAATCCCAACGGGATTGAATCATCCAGCCTGGGGTTACGAGCAACAGCGAGCTACCCCAGGAAACACCCATCAACCAACCCTTCACTTCCGCGCATCGCGCGGCGAGCTTCGCGAGCATCCCGGCCAACCCTGAAGCCCAAACTCCGAACGCGGAACTGTTTGCCTCCCACCCCAACTAGCTATTGCGTATCTTCGAGACCCTTTTTTGTCGTGCGTGCGGTCAAATCTTGGGAAGCTTAGGGGCAGTGACAACCGGGTCGGAAACCTGTGCAACCCTCCATAAACTGCCACCGATCTCGGCAACGCCTGTTCCCGGGGACACTGCCTCAACGACGCGAACAGAAACAAATTCACCAGCTCCGGGCGTAGCCACGCCGAGCGCACGAGCGATAGCGACGTGGTCTTTATATTGACCGAGAATTATAATGCCCTCTTTCCCGAGCGGTGTACGGGCGCCCCCATTGTAACGGATGCGTCTCATATAATCGGCCTGCTCACCAGCAGTTGCGACAACTGCTCGCCCAACTATCATTCCCATCGCAACTCGAAAGAGTTCGTTTACTCGCTTCTGTCCCGATTTTAAGGCCATGATTTTTTCGACTACTCCGTGGTCGAGCTGCAGAAGAACGTTTGGCGGGAGCGGCGCATCCTTAAAAAGCCAGGTGATGGAATTCCGACCGGCCTCATTTAGCGTTGTCTTGCCATCTCTATTGCCATTGGTGTTCAGGCAGGCAGGGGTCACACGAACAAGCCCCATGCACCAAGTGGGATTTTTGCTGTCTTCCGCCCAAACGACGAGACATAAGTGGCCAATTGCCTCGGGAGGGATCATCCAATTGTTGAGCCTTTGGGAGTATTTGCAGTCTACTTCAACCCCGGCGATTTGATAGTCGAGATTAGTACCGTCTTTGAATTCAAACTCGCGCTGAAGGTTGATTTCGACGAGCGTCCCGCAATGCGTTTTTTCCGTCTTGTAAAGTTGGTCCCATTTATAGCGGCCAGTCCGCTGGCCGTCGTAAAGCTGGTCGAGAGTGTCTCGAAGAACCTGCGCCGTGCGAAAGCCATTGGGATCAAACTTTAGAATCTCAGCCGCGACGGCCTGCAGCTCGCTATCGATAAGAGTCGATGGGTTCATTAGGCGAAGCGCTATGCTTTCCTGTTACTGATCCCGCGCTGCGGTTGAGCCTCTTCGATAAGTTTTGGAAGGCTAACTTTAAGCGCCTTTGCAATTCGAGCCGATACATCAAGCGTCGGGTTTCGGACACCGCGCTCAACCATACTCACATAAGTTGGGTGAAGCCCTGCACGTTCGGCCAGCATCTCCTGAGACAGATCTGCAGCTACCCGCCGGTTGCGGACGGCTATCCCGAAGTGCTTCGATATGCTCGAAATTGGCATTGAAGGCTTCTTGTGCCACCTACATCAGAAAGCGTCCATAGACTATGGTATGTGTTTGCTTAGCATAAGAATTTGGAAAGTCTTATATCCCCACTCCAAATGAAACCGATATGGGGTAACGAAAGACAAAGGCTAGTTTCGAAGAAAATTACTAGTAAGCTTTAGGCTTGAAATGGAATGGCAAGCGACGAAGCGAGCGGCGTGCGTCAACCAATCGCATCTCAGCAAACTTGCCATTGTTGCCGTTTGCAGAGACGCGTCGGCGATTAAGAGCATTCAGAATTGACTGTCCCACGCACTTAGCAACTTGGGGAGGGAAAGCATTGCCTACCTGCCGATAAGCCCATGTTTTACCGCCCGTGAACTGCCATTCATTTGGAAAGCTCTGGATTCGGGCAACCATGGGAACGGTTAAGCGCGGAAGCTTGTCTTCCGGAAATGCTGCATCCGGGGCCGCATCCGCAATACCAATACCGTCAACGCTAAGCTGGCGCCACTGGAGGCGAGCGCGAGTGGGGCCAAGATCGGGACCTCCGTGTTTCTTCGAACCGCCGACAACTGTCGGGGCAATACCGCCTGCTTTCCGTGCCCACGCTTCTGCCGCTGGCCAGCCATTTGCACCCATAAGATCCACAAGAGAACTGCCCACCGTTTCAAGAGGGCCGGTCTCGATTGGCCAAGCGAAATATTCGGCATCTTTGGCCTTAAGAGCGACGAGCACAAACCGCGGACGGAGTTGAGGAACCCCATAGTCTGAGGCTTGGAGAATTCGCCATTCTGGCTCGTAGCCCAGCTTTGAAAGTTTTGTTAGCAGGTCACGGCGGTAATGCTCAAATTTTGCGGAGGCTAAGCCAGGGACGTTTTCAAAGAGAACAGCGCGAGGTTTGATATGCTCGACCAATTCGAGGGCAGCTGGGAACATGTCCCGTTCGTCATCGGCGCCGAGTTGCTTGCTTGCAATGCTAAACGGCGGGCAAGGAACGCCGGCGGCGAGCAAATCCACACCCGTAAAGTTCTGATAGCGCAAGTGGCGGATGTCTTGCTGTATAATGTTCCAGTGCGGCCGGTTTTTACGCAGAGTCGTGCAGTACTGTGGCTCATATTCAACGGCCGCAGCGTGATGGAAGCCGGCCATTTCAAGGCCAAGGGCCTGACCGCCACCGCCCGCGCAGAGTTCCAATACTGAAGAAATCATGTGGAGAGATTAGACCCGATTTGAGCCGGGGCTGCAAGGGGCGAAGCGTTTGTCTGGATAATTACAGGCTGCCTCTTGAATTGTGAAAAGCGAGGCTCATTTAGAAACTCGAACAATGACAAGGTTTTATCAACTACAGCCTGCCAAAAACTCATTTTGAAAAAGTTCGATGTCTGTATAAAGTTTACGAGTGTCGGATGTATTCAGCACAAAGAGACGTTCAGAGATCATGTTGAAGATCAGGTCTTCGGGGAACAAAGACACTGAACTCCGCTTTATTGAGATATTGAAGCAAGGCCGCATTACTGGTTGGCGGCGTGGTTGGCCGCTATTCGGAAAACCCGACTTCACTTTTCCTAAACAACGTCTCGTGGTATTTGTAGATGGCTGCTTTTGGCATGGTTGTCCTAAGTGTTACCGCCAGCCGCGATCCAATGTGGCATACTGGAAAGCTAAAATCCGGCGAAATTTAAGGCGAGATGCGCAGGTAAAACGCCAGCTAAATAGGCACGGATGGAAGGTCGTCAGGTTCTGGGAATGCAAACTAAAAAATCCTTGGCTTGTGGCCTCGCGTTTACGGAAACTTTTAACGCCTAAGCTATAGCGCAATCCTAAAGCCGTGGCTAAACCCCTCCCATCTACATCCGTGCGAATCCGCGATTAAAAACTTCCCCCTGAGTTCATTCGCGTAGTTCGATTATTTCGCGGAAAAAACTCCCCCTCCGCAAATTCCGGAATCCCCCAACTCGGAACTCCGAATTAATTCTGTGTTCTGAGCATACGATCAACCGATCGGCTCATTTGTTTCAAAATAAATCCAGGCGCCATGCGACTCATCATTTTGAGTTGATTCGCCTGACCTGGACGAATTTCAAACCGATCGGTTTGCATTCCTTTGACGGCGACTTTAACCATGTCTTCCACCTTCATGATAGAAACGCCTTTCATGTCTTCAGAATTAAAGTCACCCAAGAGTTCGGTTTGTGTCGCCGGC
>JAQGPA010000010.1 GCA_028293325.1 Pedosphaera sp.
TCTTTTTGACTTTTGGCTTCGTTTCGGCTCGGTCACAGGCCAGCTTGGGCATGCTCCCTCGCCAAAGCCTCGCCCAAAGTCAAAAATCCTCGCTCCGCCGCGCTACATCATTTCTGTCAATGCTCTATGGGTTCGGGTTGTCGGATGAGAAATATTTACCGCGGTGCTTCCGCACGCGTCACCATGGCGCGGTGCTTAAGGCAGATTAAATCTTAGGTATTCTAACACCACCGCAGATCGGAGCCAGTGTTTAGGAAGGTTTCGGCCCATTCGCGTAGTTGCTGTCGCTCGCCTTCGGTGCCGCCGATGGTTCCAAATCTGCCGTCCAGGCGTTTGACCAAAAGGGCGGCGCCAAAGATGGCAATGGGTTCGGGTTGGCGAACATGGTCTTTTTCGATGGGTGAACTATTCATTTGGCGAATCGTAAAATGGGGCGTGGGACATTGACCGTCCATACGGCTCAAAAGGAAGGAGTCCAAAGTTGGAGTTTTTGATGGCTGTTTTTTCGACGGGGGGAGAGTAAAACGCATAAAAGGTGCATGAACACAGGGGGTTATTGGGGTTTTCCATGAAAAAAGCTGAGCGACATGAGCGACAGTCGAGGGCGGCCGAAGGTGCTCAAATGAAAGCATGAGCATGAATTATGTTCGGTCGCCGGCGCCAAGGATTTCTGGGTTGATTGGCGAATTTTTGATTTGCGATTTTTGGTTGGGGGGAAGGCATGGACGGACATGGACACTGGAGGGGGAGTTTCACCACGAAGATCACGAAGGGCACGAAGGTGGGAGAAGGTGCAGGCGCACGGGTCGCCGCGCAATGCGCGGAAGTGTGTTGGAATGTGGGGGCCAGTTCCTGAGGTGTTGCCCCAAGCTGTCTTATTGCGCGCCTTCAGCGCTGGGGATCGGCGGGACAAGACGGCGCGACAAGCAGCAAGGCCAGTCAAGGTATCGCCAAGATGTTTTTTATGGGACAAACTTGGACAAGGTTCTGCAACTCAAGTTCGGAGTGCGGAATTGGCCGATTTGGTGTCGCGCTTACAGCGCTTGGAAGGTTTGTGGGGTTTACCTGGGCCTGCGCTCGCCGGGCCTCGCTTCAGCCCAGGCTCTCACATGGCGGGCTTTCAGCCCTGTGCGGGTGCTGGCGGGCGGGCAATGTGGAAAAGGAGGGAAAATGTTGTGAATAAGTTTGGGTTGTTCGTGGGGGCGTTGAACTTATACTGGCGGGGATTTTTCCGTCGTTTCCGGCAGCGAGGCCCGCTGCGGGTTGCGCGGGGGATGATTGGCAGATTTACGATTGAACCTGACCTCATGAAAATATTCCTACAGCACAAAGAAACGTCGCTCTTCCTGCGGCAAGCCAACGCGTGGACGGTGAGTTACCAGGATGCGATGGATTTTGAGCAATCGCGCTGGGCCGCCGAGTTCGCTGAGGAAAACCGGCTGCACAATGTGCGAATATTGGTGATTCTGCGCACGCAACGAGGCTCGGTGGAGGCCTTGCCGTTTGAAATCCCAGCCCCGCAACTTGCGCATTGAGCGTGCTGCGGTGCGAGAACTTCCGCACCGAACCGGGACATATTTGTTTGTTCGCATAAAAACAGCGCCGTCACTTCTCCAGTGACCCGTCCGGCAGGACATTGGCATTTTACTTTTTTTAATTTGCTCTTAACTTCTCCCGATGATTGCTCGCGTCACATTGGAACTCGCGCTCCGCAAGGAGTTCGACTACCTCATTCCGCCGGAGTTGGTGGAACAGGTCGATGTGGGCAGTCGCGTGCAGGTGCCGTTTGGGCCGCGCAAAGTGCTGGGTTGCGTGACGGCGCTGGCCGAGGAATCCGACCGCACCAAGTTGCGGTTCATCCTGAAAGTCATCGGCGCGCAAACGCTCGTGACGCCCAAGATCCTGCGATTGGCCCGCTGGATCGGTGAGTATTATTGCTGCCCGCCCGAGATCGCGCTGAAAAGCGTTTTGCCCGAAGCGGTGCGCAAAGAGCAGGCCGGTTGGCGCGAGCGGTTGTTTGTGCGGGCGTTGCCCGTGACCGGTGAATTTCCCAAGCTCCCCAAGCGCCAGCGCGAGGTGTGGAACATCATCGAGGAACGCCGCGAGCTGCCGTTGCAGGAGTTGATTGACCTTGCCGAAACCACCGGCGCCACGGTACGACATTTGGAGGACAAAGGGCTGTTGACCATCACCACGGAAATTTCCGAACGCGATCCTTATGCGCGCGAACAAATCCTGCCCACGCAGCCGCTGGTCCTGAACGTGCAGCAAGTCCGTGTCCTTGAGAAAGTCATCGAAGCGATGGACAAAGGCCACGCGCCCGCGCCCGCCGAAATCGCGAAGCTCAAGCCGGTCCTGGAAGATTTCCGTTTGCAACCCGAAGAAAGCGTCAGTCCGAAAACCAAAACCGATAATTCCAAATCGGTTTTTCTTCTCCACGGCGTGACTGGCAGCGGGAAGACGGAGATATATTTGCAGGCGATTGCCCATGCGCTGGAACAGGGCAAGGGTGCCATCGTGCTGGTGCCGGAAATTTCGCTGACGCCGCAAACGGTGGAGCGATTTAAGGCGCGGTTCAGTTCGGGGCCGCGGCAAACGCTGGTGGCCGTGCTGCACAGCCATTTGTCCGCCGGCGAGCGACACGATGAATGGCACAAGATTCGCCAGGGTCGCGCGCGAATTGTCATCGGCGCGCGCTCGGCCATCTTCGCGCCCGTGGAGCCGCTCGGGTTGATCATCGTCGATGAAGAACACGAGCACACCTACAAGCAGGAGGAATCGCCGCGCTACCACGCGCGGGATGTGGCGATTGTTCGCGGCCAGATGGAAGGCGCGGTGGTCGTGCTCGGCTCGGCGACGCCGTCGATGGAGAGTTTTTACAATTGCGGTCGCGGCAAATATACGCTGCTGGAAATGCTCGAGCGCGTGGACAATAAAAAGATGCCCATCGTGCGCGTCATCGACATGCGCCAGGCGATGCGGCGAGGGAAGACGATTCCCATTTTTTCGCCGCAGCTCAAGGAAGCCATCACGCAACGACTGGAGCGCAAGGAGCAGACGATTTTATTTTTAAACCGACGCGGCTTCTCGACATCGCTGCAATGTCCGTTGTGCGGTTACGTGGCGGAATGCCCGAATTGCAGTGTCTCGCTGACGTTTCATCGCCGCGCGCAAATTCTCGCGTGCCATGTGTGCGGCCACACGGAGCCGGTGCCGCCCATCTGTCCCAACACGAAATGCGCCAATCCGCAAATTCGTTACTCGGGCCTGGGCACGGAGAAAGTTGAAGACACACTGGTGAAATTATTTCCGGACGCGCGCATCAAGCGCATGGATTCCGACGCGTTGAAGCGCAAGGACGATTACCGCCGCATCCTGGGTGATTTCCGAGTCGGTAAAATTGATATTCTGGTCGGCACGCAAATGATTGCCAAGGGACTGCATTTTCCCAACGTGACGCTGGTGGGGATTATTTATGCCGACCTGGCGTTGCACATGCCCGATTTTCGCGCGGGCGAGCGGACGTTTCAATTGTTGACCCAGGTGGCGGGGCGCGCGGGACGCGGCGACATTGAGGGTGAGGTTTTCGTGCAGGCGTTCACGCCGTTTCATCCGGCGATTCAATATGCGCGACGGCATGATTTCGCGGGATTTTACGAACAGGAGATTGAATTTCGCGAGCAACTCAAATATCCGCCGTCCAGCCGGGTGGCCTTGCTGACGTTGAAAGGGCGCAATGAAGAAAAGGTCAGCCTCTCCGCCGATCACTTGCGCCGGGAGTTGGAAAAAAGCTTAGCGGGGATGAAGGATATGGTCATCGCTGGTCCCGCACCGGCCCCGCTGGCACGTGCTGAATCCAATTACCGTTATCAAATCATGCTGCGCGCGCGACAGATGACCACGGTGAGCCAACGTCTCGCGGTTCTGATGCAGGCGCTCTCGCTCCCGGATGGTGTGACGCTGTCAGTGGATATTGATCCGGTGAATCTGGCGTGAGGGTCAAAGCTCAAACGGCACACTGCACTTTTCCCGCAGCCGTTGCTCCTCCGCGCCGGGGCGGGAGTTGAAAAAAGGCCATTGTGATTGATTGAGCCGAAACAGGGCATCGCCGCTGAGGCGAGGCGACTCGGAAGCAAAGCCGGGGTCATCCGGCAATTCCAGTTCCGGGCCGGATGAGAACAGTCCAACGGCGCGGCGCGAATTATTTGGTTGTGCGGACGAGGCTTTCATAAAGTGTCGAGTTGCCGTATTTCTCGCAGAACTGTTTAAAGTCCTGACTGGTCGTGTCAACCTTGTTTATCCGCAGCAATTCCATAACGTCGTAGAGGTCTCTAATATGGCGATGTGGAAGCTCCTGTTTCAGAACGTGAAGTTTGAGGGCAATCAGATGACGCAGCGAAGGGTGTTTCACGGTTATGCCACCAAGCGATCCCTCCACTGCTTCAGCATGCATGCCGGCAAATGTCTGTTCATTGACCAGCATGAAGTCAATCGGCGGCTGTTCGGGTTTTGGCGCGGTGAATTGCACGAATGCGTCACGCTCACCGAAAATGGAGTAACCCTGGTCCAGCAGCAACTTCTTCCAGAAGTCGGCCTGCGATTTCTCGATCATGATGTCCAAATCCACGGTTTGGCGCGAATAGCCATGGGCGTTGACGGCATAACCTCCAATCACCAGGAAACGTTTGTCAGACTGAAGACTGGCTCGTTTTAGAATGTCGAGAATTTCCATTTAGACATTATCCTGTTCCGAAACCCATTAGAACATAAAACCGTCCGCCAAGTCCAATACTCAAGGCTTCGCTTTTGCCGCCTTGACCATCTCCGCCACCAGCTCGTCGCTCGTCCATTTGTTCTCGGGGATTATTTTTTGGACGCGGCCCTGGGCATCAATCACCACGGTGCGGAGATTGTGGGTGATGCTGGGGCCATCGTGCCAGAAGGTTTCGCCGACTTGATCGGCGATGGCGTTGATTTCCAGCGGGTCGCCCGTAACAAAATTCCAATGCTCGGGACTGTAATTGTATTTCTCCGCATAACTTTTCAGCGTGGCGGGAGAGTCGTTCTCGGTATCGAATGAAATTGAAAGCAGATGCCAGTTCTTCGGGCCATCGGCCGACGCGGCAAGTTTCTTCTGCGCTTCATCAAAATTATTGGACACCAACGGGCAAAAGGTCGGGTAGGGACAGCGGGTGAAGAAGAAGGTGAACGCGAGCGCCTGGCCTTTGAACTGGCTGGTGTTGACCGCCTGGCCCAATTCATTGGTGAAATGATATTCGGGGAAGGGGTCGCCGACCTTCAGGGCGTCCACATCGCGGACAATCCGAATGGGCGCCGGTGTCGCCGGTTCAGCTGCGCGCGGCACGTCCAGTTTCTTGATTTGGTCAATCCACGCATCCTCGCCAGCGATGACCATGCGAAAAGAGACCGCATCGCCCGGGTGCAAGCCCGCGAGTTCGTTCGTATCTTTAACATCGAACGGCATGGTCATGGCCGGCATGTAATTGGGAACTTCCTCATGCTTGATGACCACCGATTTGTTGGCGGGCTTTACCTCTTTGACGACGCCTTTGACCTGAAAGTATTGCAGGTTGGTGCTGGCCACCGTCGGCGGGGCCGCAGGCGGCGCGGGCTGTTCCTTGCATGCGACCACCCCGCCCGCCAGCAACGTCAAGCAGATTAAAAGGTTCCAACGCAACATAAGTACGGCCTTATCTTCGCCAACAAACCGGCAACTGGCAAGTGGCGGCAACGCTTTTTACGCGGCTCATACTTGCCAGACCGCGTTGCTTTGTGGTTTATTCCCTCGATGCCAACGCCATCCTCGCCGAGTCAGAGCGCGGAAGATTACCTGGAGCGCATCCATGAGTTAATCGAGGAGAAGGGCTACGCCCGCGTGGTGGACATCGCCTCCTCGCTCAAGGTCAAGCAGGCCTCGGTCACCAGCATGGTGCAAAAGCTCGGCGAACTTGGCTATTTGAATTACGAAAAATACCGCGGGCTCATCCTCACCGACAAGGGCCGCGAAGTCGCGCGCAAAATTCGCAGCCGCCACGAAACCCTTTCCCGCTTTTTCTCCCTGTTTGGCCTCGACGCGGAAACCCAGAAACGCGATATCGAAGGCATCGAACATCACCTCAGTCCGGACACGGTGGAAGTGTTGTCCGACCTCGCGAAGTTTTTTGAAGAACATCCGGAGACGTTGCGGTTGTTCCAACAATCCCGCCGTCTCGCCAAGCGCAAATCGGCCTGAGCCGCTAACGGTCAGTGTACTGTGGACTGGCGAACAGAGGAGATTCGTCGCGAAAATTAATTTCCCACTCCTGTCCCGCCTTTTGGGAAAGTTCGAGCAGTTGGCGGCGGAGGGAGGCCTTGGCTTCTTCCAGCACTTTCATTTCCACGGCTGCGGCGCGCGCCTTATCGTTCATGCCGTTTACTGCCAATTCCTGGTCCTTTTGCGTCAGGCGATTCCAATATCCGCCGTCGTCCTGCATGACTTTATAATTGTTCTGTTGCACGGACAGAATCTTCGGCGCGGGAAAATCAGCGCGAATGTGGTGCGTCTTCTGGTCAACCTGGACGGTGAACCGTTCGCGTAAATCATAACCGGCCTTGACCGTATATTGGCCGTGGAGTGTGAGTCGTTTGGTGCTGCCGAGAGTGGTGTTCTCGTAAAGATAATCGATGGGAAACTCCTTGTTGATTGAGGCCAGCTCCAAAATATCGCTGGTCTTCTGGTAGGTGACGTAGGTATTGATGGTGACCTCAGGCGTGA
>JAQGPA010000151.1 GCA_028293325.1 Pedosphaera sp.
CAAGCATTACGAGGTCAAGCGAGGGTTTGTCCTGTTGCCCCGACGCTGGGTGGTGGAGCGGTCCTTTGCGTGGGCGGCCCGCTTTAGAAGGCTGACCAGAGACTACGAACGGCTGGCGACAACATTGGCGGGTTATCATTGGGTTGCGTTCGCCATGCTCATGTTGAAAACCTTGTTCAGCAAAAGTGCATAACAGGCTCTAGCCGGCTAAAGGACATCTACCCGTTGTCCTTTAGCAAAAAGCGATAAGACGGCCGGGACGGGCTATCGCCCTTACCCGCCGACACGTTGGGGACTGGTTCTAAAATGAGATGCGGCGCAGGAAAACGTCCGTCGAATTTCTCTGCAGGATCAGCCAAGTTCCCACGCCAGCGACAGACAGTTGCTCCCAGCAACAACAAGGACATCGCTAGGAGAAATGTCCGTTGACCGCGGAAGCGCTCCTGACGAGCGGCGCGAAAAATCACCACGCCCGCGCCGGTTATTAAATTGCCCGGTGCTTTAGACAATTGCTTTTGGATCGCGCTCTGCCCGCTTTCGGGGATGTCAAAATATTCTGGATTAGGTTTAGGTTGGTCTTATGGCCAAAGTTTTAAGTTTATTGTCTAAACCCAGAATTAGTTTACACGCGATGCTTGAAAGAATAAAGTTTTACACCCGTGCCGTTGTGTTGGGCATCTTTGCCTTCATTTTCTATGCCGCCACTGAAGCGGTCGGACAAAATACTGGCGTGGTTTCGCCGTATAAAGACCCCGTGGTCAAAGGGGTTGATTCCACAACGCTTGATGGCAAAGTCATGTGTGGTTATCAGGGCTGGTTCGGCGCACCGGGCGATGGTAGTCCGGAATCCGGCTGGCGACACTGGACAAAACATAAAGGTCCATTCATGGATGACAACGCCAAGGTGGACTTGTGGCCGGATGTATCGGAATTGTCTCCCGCAGAGCGTTTCCCCACTGGCTTCAAACTGCCAGATGGCAGTCCTGCAGAAGTCTTCAGCGCCTACGTCAAGCCGACAGTGTTGCGGCATTTTCAATGGATGCAGGACTATGGCATTGACGGCGTCTTCGTTCAGCGGTTCGCCAACAGTGTGCGGACCGCGCGCAATCTGGATTATTGCAACACGGTTTTGGCCAATTGCCGTGAAGGGGCCAATCTCCATGGCAGAACGTATGCAGTCATGTATGATTTAAGCGGGTTGCCGGCTGGTCACATTGAGGACGTGATGAACGACTGGCGTGTGCTCCGCAAGAAAATGTTGATCACGGAAGACCCCGCATATCTGCACCACCGCGGCAAACCCGTGGTGGCGGTTTGGGGGATAGGTTTCAATGATGGCCGCAAATATACTTTAGCGGAATGCCGCCGGTTGATTGAATTTTTAAAAAATGACGCCGAAGCCGGTGGTTGCACGGTCATGGTTGGCGTCCCCGCTCACTGGCGTGAGTTGGATCAAGACGCGATAAGTGATCCCCAATTGCTTGAGGTGATCAAACTAGCCGATGTGATCAGCCCTTGGACAGTCGGGCGTTACTCCAATCTTGATGGGGCCAATAAATACGCGGAGAAACTGCTTAAGCCAGATTTGGAATGGTGTCGCAAAAAAGGGATTGATTACCTGCCAGTAGTTTTCCCAGGATTCAGTTGGTATAACATGTATGGCAAAGCTTATGATCTGATTCCACGCCAGCGTGGAAAGTTTTTGTGGTCGCAATTCCAGGGGGCAAAACAAGCCGGTGCTTCGATGGTCTATGTGGCCATGTTTGACGAAGTTGACGAAGGCACCGCCATTTTTAAATGCGCCGACAACTTGCCCGTTGGAGAAAAATCAAAGTTTATAAATTATGACGGCTTAGCGAGTGACTACTATTTAAAAATGGTTGGCGCTGGTACAAAATTAATTCGAGGCGAGACTCTAAAGGATGCAATGCCAAAGGCCCCTGCTTTCTCAAGTAAGAACGATGGGCCTTAATATTGGATATTCCTTGCAACGCGGCATGGCGTTTTCCGCGCCGTTATGGAAATCCAAAAAGTGGCACAAACCACAGCCAGCACTGAATTAGAAACGAGTTACTCGGCCATGTGTTTGGCGACCGCCTCAACCCGGCTGCGCACGTGCATTTTTTGGCAAATGTTTTTGGCATGGGTGCGAACGGTTTCGGATGCGATGTTCAACTTGTCGCCAATCTCTTTATAAATAAATCCTTCGGACAACAAATCGAGCACTTCGCGCTCCCGCCGCGTCAGGTTTTCCGTCTCGCTGTCGGAAGGTCCCAACAAATGGAAATGTTTGACTACTTTCCGCGCGATGTGAGTGGACAACGCCGAACCGCCACTGTGGACGTCACGAATGGAGGCGAGCAACTGTTCCGGCGGGCAGGATTTGACCAAATAGCCGCTAGCTCCAGCTTTTAGTGCCCGGAAGATGCGCTCGCTATCCTCATAAACTGTGACCATGATGATTTGCATGTCCGGCAGAACTTTTTTTATTTCAACCACGCACTGGATGCCGGACATGCCCGGCAGCTTGATGTCCATCAGGACAACATCCGGCTTTTTCTCCAAGATTTTTGGTAACGCATTTTCAGCGGAAGCATAAACTGCAAGGCACTTGATATCCGAAGCGGTTTCAAGGGTTCGAACCAGCTCCTCCCGCAACCCTCGATCATCTTCAACAATAATCACTGTTTTTTTCATAAACAAAACTGCCACTCGTGTGTAATTTAAGTTTGCCCATCAGCGGCTCGCGGATAATTTTTGCCGGGTTGCTTGTCGATGGATTTTAGCTTCATGCTCATTTGGATTGCAGTTCCTTTGTCAGGCTGACTTTCAATAATACAACTGCCACCAATGTCGCTCAACCGCTGCTTCATATTGGCCAATCCGTTCCCGACAGTATTGTCCACCGGCTTAAAACCGTGCCCGTCGTCGCGAACTGTGATGGCCAGTAAATCATTCGTAAATTTGATGGTGATCGTGACTTCTGCTGCCCCGGCATGTTTGATTACGTTATGCACCGCCTCCTGCACCGCCATGCTGATGTTATGACGGGTTTGGCTGGAAACTTGAACATCACATGGCAAATCCCCCACATAAAAGCGGCATCGGAACTGTGCCTGATCACATAATTGGTTTACTATCTGGCAGAGGTAATTCCCGAGTTCATCCAGATTATCATTTTCTGGATCCACCGCCCAAACCGTCTCATACAGCGCGGCCACCAATTCCCGCGACATTTTGGAAATCCGGTCAAATTCAGCGCGCGCCATTGCGGGAAAAGTTTGGTTATCCTGAGCACGTGAACTCACCATTGAAATTTGAGTTACCCGCGCACCCAAACCATCATGAATATCATGGGCGATGCGCAGCCGTTCCTGTTCTAGCGCCTGTTGATTTTTCAGGATTGCAACTTCACGCCGCATGCGATTCCAGAGAACATAACGCCAGCTGCCAATCGCCAGCACGGTGATCGAAACCAGAACCATGCCCCAAAACCACGTCGCCCTCCAAAATGGCTGCGGTACAAAAACCGACAACGAAGCTTCGGCACCGGTTGGCTTGCCCATGGTATCAACACCAATTATCCGAAATCGAAAATCTCCAGCTGGCAAATTCAGATACCTGGTCGTATGATAATCGCCTACTCCAACGCTATACATTTCGTTCCATTCGATCACCAGATTATCACCGGGAGTGACCGCTGGGTCAACTGCAGCCAGATTGCGCCATTCCGCATGAGCCGCAATGTCTTCGTCTATTATCGCAAAAGCTCTTGTTTGGGAATCATGACCGATTTTTACGATTTTCGCCATGCTCAAATGAACGCCATCACGCATCCATCCCGGCACAGACTGATTGGTGGTCACGTCTGGCAAATGATCAAGCGGCGTCTGGAGCAAAACCACCGGCGACGCATTGCTTGGTTGCTTTGACAGAACCAAATTGGCCACCGCATAAATGCCAAGCGTAGCCGGCGGCCCGGCGGAAGAGATCAAAACCATGACTTGGGAGGCTTGCGGCGGCACAACCACCGTTTCCCGGCGATGAGTGAGCGGAGACGTGTTTAGAGAACCATTCCAACCCGCGCTCTCTCCCCTAACTGGAAAAATCGTGTGACTCACCGCGTCGCCTGAGGTGTTGAAAAAGCGAAGTTCCAGAAACATATGCCCGTTGCCTGAATTCCACTCGCTTTCGTATCCGTCCAACCGGCTCCGAATCCTGACTGGCTGGGCGTTCGTATTTTCACCAAAATCAAAGACGGTATCGCTAGGAAACGCCCCAAGTTTTACTTCCCTTTCACGACGAAATGGTACTTGCTTGCCATCCACGGTTACCGAACGAATCTCAAGTGCATTGCTCACCTTCTTCGAAGGTGATTGTTGCGCCAACGAACAAAATACAATGCCTATCGTCAAGATGGAGGCAGCAAAAATATTTCCAAATTTGAGCATACAGCTGTCTGGCTTAAGAAGTCTATCTCACCAAATTCTGTTGACCAAGTTCTGTTTTGAAAAAGCCTGGCCTTCGATTTGCCTGATAGCGGTTGTGATTAATGCCGAGCGTCTGGCTTGTTTCCGTTTTGGGGACTGCTGGAACTTGAGCACGTGAGTCAGTATGGAGAGATACGCCATGAATGGCTAACATTGAACGGAATATCCGTAAACAACAACCCGAAATCAAGGCAAGGCCACCCAGCTATTGTGTCAGGATTTCATCGATGTTTGTCAGTTCTTCACCGGTAAAGGTCAGGTTCCGCGTCGCGCCCACGCAATCATCCACCTGGCTCACCTTGCTCGCGCCGATGAGCGCGCTCGTCACAACTTTATGGCGCAGCACCCACGCCAGCGCCATCTGCGCCAGGGTCTGCCCGCGCGATTGCGCCAGTTCATTGAGCTTTCTCGTCTTCGCCAGCAGAGCATCCGTGATGTCCGCCGGGCGCAAAAACCTCTGGTCATGGCCCGCCCGCGAATCCGCCGGAATCCCCTTGAAATAACGATCCGTCAGGATTCCCTTCGCCAATGGCGAAAAGACCGTGCAACCCACCCCCTCTTGTTCCAGCGTGGACAACAACTGCGGTTCCACCCATCGGTCCAGCATGCTATATCGCGGTTGATGAATCAGACAGGGCGTTCCCAATTCGCGCAGGATCTTTACTGCCTGCACAGTTTCTGTTGGCGGATAGTTGGAAATACCCGCATACAGCGCCTTGCCGCTGCGGACGGCATGCGCGAGCGCGCCCATCGTCTCCTCAAGCGGCGTGTCCGGATCCGGTCGGTGCGAATAAAAGATGTCCACGTACTCTAACCCCATTCTCTTGAGCGATTGATCCAGCGACGCCAGCAGATACTTGCGCGAACCCCATTCACCGTACGGCCCCGGCCACATATAATACCCCGCCTTCGTCGTGATGATCAGTTCATCCCGCCATTTCATCAGATCTTCACGCAGGATGCGCCCGAATGTCACCTCAGCCGCCCCGTCCGGTGGACCGTAATTGTTTGCCAAATCAAAACAGGTAATGCCTGCGTCAAAGGCCCGAAACACTATCGCCCGTGCGTTCTCATACGAATCCTTGGCCCCGTAATTATGCCAGAGCCCAAGTGAAATCAGAGGCAGCCGCACCCCAGACCGTCCACAACGGCGATATAAATCAGGTGAATGGTAACGTGAATCAGATGGTGAATACATAGTTTGTTCAGTCTAATGTAAAACTGTTTGTTCTCTCAAATAATTTTTTAAATCAGCCGTTCCTGTTAGTCATAATAAACTGAAGATAATTTCTAGATACTATGCGGTGTTTTAATACGCCGCAACACGTTCTCCGAATATTCGAGACCTCTGCAAAAGCACTTTTGTAGAGGTCTCAACATATGCATGGTAATGTTGCCGATTATCATTGGCTGCTCAGCTGCCAAGCCCCATCCGGTGTTTGGCTTGGACCCCAATGTGAAATCGAGTTGTCCGCCTGCACCGATTTCCTCGTGGGTGACCCAACAACGATTTAAGGGTTTGCCGTTCAACCGGGCGGATTGAATATAAATGTTTTCTGGTGAATTGTTGTGTGTGGTTATGGTAAACGCTTTGCCTTTATTGTATTTTGAGTCCAGCCGGAACGTGATTTTGTCGAAGAGGGGGCTAAAAATTTCGTAACGTGGATCCCCCGGACACGCCGGATGCAGACCGCTCGCGGCCATTACGAACCATGATGACATTTGGCCAACATCTTCATCGCCACAAAGCCCATCTGGTCCGGGTTTGTAAGCCTCGGCGATTTTGCGCACCCATTTTTGGGTCAGCCACGGAGCCCCGCCTCGATTGAAAAGAAATGGAATCAAATGGACCGGCTCGTTGGGATGATTATAGAAAGGATTCCATTGGGTGACATCGGGCGTGCGGTCAAAAAAATCTTCCAATTTGGCGAGGAATAACTTCTGGCCTCCCAGCAATTTTATCAGGCCAGGAACATCATAAGGAACCAGCCAACCCTGCTGATAAACACTGCACTCTTGGCAGGTTTGCTCGGTTTCCAACCCCTTCCAATCGTAGAACTGGCCGTTCTCATTAAGTGCCCGAAACCAACCTTTCCAATCGGGATTTTTCCGCCGTCCGGCTTTATCATAAATCCACGGCACATTGGGATCAAACAAACCGCGGTATTGCTGCGAGCGACTGAAGTATTGATCGGCGAGCTCTCTTCGCCCCACACCTTCGGCAAGGCGGTATGCGCTCCATGTCGCGTTCAAATTTTCCATCAGGTTCGACAAAAGGAATTTCTTGTTTAGCTGGGCCGCGTCGTGATCAATGGTGGCTGCGGCCAACAGAACCGCTTTGTTGACGTCGTAGTTGCGAATGCCCTTTTGCCATGCGTCATTAATCACGATGACGGCGGGGCTCCCATTCATGCACCCACTATAGGCGTTGAAAATTTCCCACCGATCAAAGTAACCGGTGCCATTTTGGTCCGCGAGCTCGATGAAAGAATTGATCATGTCGTTGACGGTTTCAGGAGCGATGATCGTGAGCAGCGGAAAAGTGCTGCGATAGACATCCCAACCGCTAAATATCGTGCGCTTGGTGAACGCTTTCGTCTTGTGCACCTTGCCTTCGCCGCCAGGGTAGTCGCCGTTCACATCGGCAAAGATACGAGGATCAATGAGTGTGTGGTAAAGCGCGGTATAAAACACAGTTTTTTGATCCTCAGTGCCGCCGGACACTTCCATGCGCGTCAATTCGTTGGACCAAAGCTTGCGGGCTTTCTGCCGGACGCCGTCGAAATCCCAGCCGGGGATCTCCGCCAATAGATTGTTTCGGGCACCTTCAATGCTGACGAAGGAAATCCCGACCTTCATATTCACCTGCTCGTCACCCTTGGTTGGAAATTCAGTATAAAATCCAAGATGAGAACCTTCCCCTTCGCGTTGGTTTGGCAATATCCTGGCATTACGACAGGCTTCGGCAAACCAAGCCTGCCCCAGCGCATCATGATAGTTTTTGCCTTGCGGCATCTCCGCGCTCCAAAGGCCAACATCCGTCAATGGCTTGCTGAACTCCGCATGAAAATAGAAAGTGTAATCTACTTTGCCCACGCCGTGGCCCCAACCGCCGCCGTCGGGCGTGCAGACAATTGTTCCCTCAATCGCACGGTCATTGACGACCTTCACCGTCTGCTTTAAGGATGTGCCGCCCACCCGGCGTGCGAGATCAATCTGAATCCGCGAACTTTTATTTTCTGGAAAAGTAAAGCGCAACATACCACTGTGCGGCGCAGCAGTGACTTCGGCGCGGATTTTATAATCCTCCAGCGTAACAGCGTAATAGCCAGTTCGAGCTACTTCAGTGCTGTTGGAGAAACTTGAAAGATATCCCGATCCCGGATGATCGGTTTCACCATACCAAGTTTTGATCGGCCCCGTGGTCGGCATTACCAGAAAATTTCCCAAGTCTCCATACCAACCAATTCCGCTCATATGAATGAAACTAAAGCCTTGAATCGTCTTGTCCTGGTGGCGGTAGCCAGAACCATTATCACCACCGGTGACTGTGTCGGGACTCAGTTGAATCATTCCACCGGGAGTGGTCGCGCCCGGAAAGGTCTTCCCGGCGTGTCCTGTCCCAACGAAGGGGTCAACATAATCAACCGCTTCTTTGGCGAGGAGGGCTTCCGACCCGCTGTAGGCCGTCAAGAAACAAAGGAAATACAAGCAGGGATGGCTTTTTTTCATTTATTTTTGGAATCAAAAAAGAATCCAGCCGGCTCGCTTTTCACTGCTGACTCGCCTCCGGCGACCAATCATCCGTCCGGAAGGGAGAAGCCGGCAGTCCTTCCATGTTGTAGAGATCACCGGAGGGATTTTGTCCCCAGTCATAACGAACGGCCAGCGGTTGTTGAATCGCATCGCTGAAGACAACTACCGTGCTTCCATCAAGAATTGCTTTTGCCCAGACGAATTTTTGATTCATGCCCGCAATCGCAAAGCCAGTGAGTTCTGTCGGCGTGGCAAGAGCTTCTCCAGTGGCGGTTGGTGGCGGGGTTCCCAACCTCAGACCGCCGCCGATATTGCTGAAATTAATCCGGATTTTATTTCCATCAATGGTCATTGAATTGTAAATCGGCCCCGAATAAACAAGGTCTTCTCCATACGCAACATGGCGGGCGACCAAAGCGAGGCGTTGGCCGACGTAAAGTTTGTCTGGCGGATGAATGTTATCGGCGTCGCCAATATCTATCGTCACAGCCATTCCGGTATTCGGCAGCGACAAGGCTTTGAGTTGAGCTTCGCGAACCAAGGGCCATCGTCCTTCCGATGGAGTTTTGGACGGGGCATTGAAATTTGGCAATTGGACGAACAAGAACGGAAAATTTCCCTGCGCCCATTTTTCGCGCCAGTCTTGGATGAGTCGCGTAAATAAAATTGGATACTCTTCCGCTTCCCTCATGTTGTCTCCATTGCTTTCGCCTTGATACCAGATAACGCCCTTGATGGCGTAAGGAATCAATGGCGAAACCATGCCATTGAAAAGATTTGCCGGCGCACCGTAGCCCCCCTCAGGACGGGTCGGCTCTTTTGGAGCTGACTTTTCCGGCATAACTTGCCCTGCCGCCTTTGCCTTGTTCCATTCCTTCATCTTAATTTCATAGTCAGCGTGTTCTTTGGAATAAATAGCCCGGGCGTTCGTATAATTATCAACTCTCCTGTGGTGCTCGTCGACGTAATGATCCAAAGCCGCATCCTTTTTCAAACCGGAAATGCTCGTCCACGCCTGCGCCGGCGTGCCGCCCTTGTAAGTGGCAATCATTCCCATCGGGCGGCCGGTAATGCGCCGCCTTTCTTTCGCAAAATAATAACCAATCGCCGAAAAACCATGCCACGCCCAGTTTGCACCAATGACTTCTGGACTGCAAACAACCCATTTTCCGTTCAACGGACTTGGCGGGACAATTGTGCTAATGTTGGTTTGTGGTTGCAGTGCAGTCGCCCACGGCACAAAGAAAAATCGGATTTGTGAATCAGTAGCGTTGGTGATGGCTTCTTTGCCCCGGCTGTCGGTTTGAATGCCAAACTCCATGTTCGACTGGCCGGACGCAACCCAAACGTCGCCGACTAAAACGTCCGTGAAGGTGATTGTATTGTCCCCAGTCACGGTCAGTGTTCCAGATTCGCTGCTGGAATCAACCTTGTCCAAATCCACCCGCCATTTTCCATCGGCGGCGGTAGTAGTGGTCTTTTTTTGGTTTTTGAAAGTGACGGTGATTTTTTCTCCCGGCGATGCCCAGCCCCAGACCGGCAGCTTTGCTTTTTCCTGCAAAACCATATGGTCGCCAAAGATGGCGGGCATCCGAACATCTGCCTTGGCATTGGAAAAGTGTGAGAAGAAAATTCCGGTCAATGCCAGCAACCAAAAGTGACGATGGTAAATTTTCATAATGGAATGTGCGAGGTTGAAATCAATTTGTATCTGTTCCCCATGATTTGTTCGGCAATATTCCCATTTCCAATTCGAGAGTTCCGCCCTTCGCAATTTCGGCGTGAGTGATCCAGGGCCGGTTCAATGGAGCGCCGTTTAGCTTTGCCGATTGTATGTAAATATTCTGATTGGACACCCGGTTGGCAATGACGGTGAACTCGCCGCCGGAATAAAATTTCGGATCCAACTGAATCGTCGCCTTTTCCACGAGGGGGCTGCCGATGATATATTTTCCGTCCGCCGGATTCACCGGGTAAAGTCCCACCGCGCTCCACACATACCACGCGGACATCTGGCCACAATCATCGTTGCCGCAAATTCCTTCGGGAGTATTGTCATATTGCAGCAGCATAATCTGATGCGCGCGGAGTGCGGTCTTGTATTGCGCGCCAGCCAGTGCATAAAGATAGGGAACATGGTGGCAGGGTTCGTTGCCGTGAGCGTATTGCCCCATCAGCCCGGAAAAATCAACGAGGTAAGAATGGATGTCGGAATCCTGGGTGAATAACTCATCGAGCTTGTGAACGAAGGCTTCGTTGCCGCCATACAATTTGATCATGCCGGGCACATCGTGAAGCACGGCGAAAGTATATTGCCAGGCGTTTGCCTCGGCGTAGTCGTCGGGAGAAAAGGATTTGGGATCGAACGGCACGCGAAAAGAACCAACCGCAGTTCTGCCGCGGAAAAATCCAGTTTCAGAATCAAAAACATTGGTGAAATTCTGCGCGCGTTGATTAAACAACGCCGCATCTTTAGTTTTGCCGAGCGCAGTTGCCATTTGTGCAATGCACCAGTCGTCATAGGCGAATTCCAACGTGCGGGCGGTGCCGCGCCAGCCTTTGCCGGTTTCGGATGACGCATAACCCTGCTTCGCATATTCGTCCTGCCGGTTGCGGCTGTTCATGCCCGTGTCCCGCATTGCGTTGAATGCCAGTTCGGCGTCAAATCCACGGAAGCCTTTGTTGTAAGCATCCACAATCACCGGCACAGAATGGTAACCGATCATGCACCAGGTTTCATAACTGGCCAGCGGCCACATCGGCAGCGCGTGGTCGGGTGATTCCTGATAAAACGCCAGCATGGTCTGGATGAAATCGTTGATGCGCCCGGGCTGCGTCAAAGTCAGCAAGGGATGTTCGGCACGAAACGTATCCCACAATGAGAACGTGGAATAGTATTGGAATCCCGCATTGGTGTGGACCAGGTCGTCCGGCCCACGATACGAGCCATCCGCGTCATTGTATAATGTCGGAGAGGTCATCGTGTGATACAGCGCGGAATAAAACGTCTGACGGATGGTTGGATTTGGCGATTCAATTTTGACGCGTGAAAGTTGCTCGTTCCAATTGTTATGGGCCGCAGTGCGAATGGCGTCAAAATCCCAAGAGGGCATCTCCGCCTGCAAATTGTTTTTGGCTTCCTCGGTGCTCACCGCCGACAGTCCTACGCGCAATAAAATTTTCTGACCGGCAGAAGTCCTGCCATCCAAATGCATCCGCACATTTTTGCTTTTGATTTCAGTCTGATTTGACGGTAATGGTTTGCCATCAGCTTCAATTCCAAAGTTTTTCCATGGCTGCGAACATTCGATCGCAAAATAGACAGTTCGATGTTTATCCCATCCTGTTGTAGAACGATAGCCTGTGATAAGGTTTTTGTTTTCCAATTTTAGAGACGCGTCGGTCACCTGGTTGTTCACGCCATGCACGAGATCAATCAATATGTGGCTCTCCTTTGAAGCAGGAAAAGTGTAACGATGCATGCCCGCATGGGCTGTGGCCGTGAGTTCCGCCAGCACCTGATATTTGTCGAGCATCACCCGATAATATCCCGGCGTGGCAAACTCGTTGTCATGCGAGAAACCCGAACGCAGGCGGTCCACCGTAAGCGCTTGATAATTGCTGGATTCCTGCAACTCACCCGTGATCGGAAGTATCAGTACATCGCCCAAATCACCAATGCCCGTGCCGGATAGATGTGTGTGGCTGAAACCGAGAATTGTGGAATCTGAATAATGATAACCCCCACACGCATCCCAACCTTTGATGGGCGTGTCCGGGCTGAGTTGCACAAAACCAAACGGCACTGTCGCACCCGGATAAGTGTGACCGTGCCCGCCCGTGCCGACTAATGGAAGAACTTCGTCAACTGGTTGTGAAATCGCTCCCCAAGAGCCTGGAGGACTCACCCCTAAAAGAGCAGCAGCAACTAATATGCTTTTCATAAATTTAAAACTCGCGGATGCGTTACGGAAAAGAACAAGGCAATTGGGCGTGTGTTGTTCGATTCAAACAGAGCATTGACCAGATTATTAAATCCAGAGAATCAACCATCCGGCTTTATTGTGTTGAGGGAACATATTTATTAATAACCGGCTGAATGGCATCCGCCCAAATCTGATAACCCTTGGCGGTGGGATGAACGAAGTCTGGCATCATGTCGTGGGAAATCGTGCCATCCGGCTCGATCATTTGCGGACCGATATCAATGAACGTGACCCGTTGTCCATCATCAAGGGATTTGATTATGGAATTCACGTAGGCAACTTTACGTCGGCCACCGTCGCCGGGCTTTTCTCCACGCGGAAAGATTCCCATGAGGATGATGTGCGCATGAGGACAACGCTTTTCGTATTCAGTGACCAGTATTTTGATGCCCTCGGCGATTTCGTCAGCGCTGTTCCGTCCGCTGTTGTTGGTCCCAATCATCAGGACGACAACTTTCGGATCAATTCCATCAACCTGGCCTTTGCCAAGACGCCACAGAGCATTTTCCACCCCGTCGCCTTCAATCCCAAAATCGGCGGCGATCCCGACATATCGCTGCTTCCATATTTCTTTACCGGTCGTCTCCCAGCGGTTCATTATTGAATCCCCTTCAAAAACAATATCGGCGTGCTTTTTCGCGAACCGATCCAGTTTGCGTTGCACATCTTCCTGCCGGTTGGCGTGAACCGTGGGGATTGCGGCAGTGTTGGTGATGGCTGGCACGGTTGGTTGATTGTTGGTCTTACCAGCGAAGAGGGGAGTTGCCAAGCTGACCAAGGCCGCACAGGTGCCGTAAAAAAAGATGTGTTTCATAGTGTTAAATTCTTTCGGTTGATTCCATTGAATTCAAATTTCAGGGTTGCGATTCGTCCGTGGCGTTATCGTGGATTTGAAATTGCCGCGAACCGTTGTTTTTGATCCGAACCTTGCTTTTGAGGAGGTTGTCGGCAATCACCGCACGCAAGACGTTCATCCCCGATTCCACTTGCGTTAAGCCGTAAATGGATCTGACCGAAAAAATTACCAAGCAAAGGAAGGGTCGTAGTTTGGTCATAATTTATTTCTACTTGGTAAGCCAGCTTAAAAAAACAAGCATAAGCGGAGCTGTTTGCGTCATCATGGTATTCACGGTGTGATCAGGCGATAGAAAGCGGCTGGGTTTGTGGGGTCCGAGGGCAAGTTGATGTTGAAATTGCCCGCTGCATCAAATGAGTTGGTCGAGACCGGGAGCCATACGGGGTTGGCAAGGTTGGTGGTGCTTAAGATTCGATAAGTGATCGATGCCGTTCCATTGGTGCCGGAAAATCCGATGCTTGCGCCATTACGACTGATTCCCGTGATCATCGGCGGCGTGGCCGATGGATGGGCCAGACACACTTTCTTGCCCACGGCATCGTCAATGATGGAAGCCCCGTTGGGAACAGTTCCGGCCACGAAGTTTCCCGAACCGCTACGAGTTCCCGAATAGGTGAGCAAGACGCTGGTCCCGCTGGCGGGTGCATTGTATACATTGACCATCACGTTTCCATTCATGGTCAGGCTCTCTCCGGCGATCAATGACGCGGTGGTGTTTCCCAAACTTGCCAAATCAAAGGTCAACTGGGGATTGCTGCTGCCGAAAACGACAGCGCTCATGGGCAATGAACTTCCCACGCTCACTAACCGCACACTCAACGTTCCACCGTTATTGGTGTAAGCCATCAAAACATTGTTGGTGGTCATTAAACTCAGAGTTCCCGCATTGAGAGTGGTTCCACCGGTGTAAGCGTTCGCTCCGCTCAATGTCAAGGTGCCGGGGCCGGCCTTGATCAAGCCGCCGGGGCCGGACAAAGCGCCGGATAATGTGATGTTGAACGGATTGTTGCCGACATCTGCAGTTTGGAAGGTGATCGGTCCGTTTGCCGTCGCCAATATCATGGGTCTCGCTGAACTCCAGCTGGCCGTCGCGCCGATCGTGCCGCCGGAAAGGTTGATGCTGCTGTTGCCGGGCAAACCGCCGGTGTTGGTGTTGGCGATGATGCCGCCTGAACCCACATAGAGCGCCCCGCCACTGACCGTCAGGCTGGCAAAGGTGTTCGCGTTATATGCCGAAACGGAGTTGCCAAATTGAATCGTCGGTGTCGTCACGGCTCCGCCGGAAAGGTTCAACGTTCCACTGCCACCAGAGGCGTTCGCTCCGGAGTTGATGTAGATCGCCTTGCCGGGTGCCAAGGTGAATGTGCCGCCACTGATGTTCAAGGTCGCGGTGCTGCTGCTGTCGTGGCCCAACAGCACGTTGGCAAAACCGCTCCCGACCGACACAGTCCCGTTTTGCAGGTTAAACGTCCCGCTGTTGCCGCCGCGCCCTACGCTGAAGTTGTAACCCGAACCGCCCGCCACAGTCAGCAAAGCGGACGCGCCATTCATCGTGTAATTGCAATTGCCGCTGTAGCCGACGAACAAACCGGTCCCCGGGGTGATCGAACCGCCGCTTTGATTGATGTTGACGTTTTGCAGCCACCACACGGCGGGAGTGTAAGTGCCGCCGGTGATGTTATTGGTGCCGTTGCCGCGCAGGATAAAGTTGCCCCCGCCATTGAAGCCGCCACCGTTGAGGTTCAATGACGCGCCGGAACCGATGGACCAAATGGTATTGCCTCCCGGATTGATGGCATTGTTGATTGTCGCGCTGACATTACCAGCCACAACCAAATTGGTCCCGTTGGCCGGAGGCGCGGTTAGAGTCAGGGCAGCACCGCTCAAAGTATAGCCGGAGGTGTTGAAGGTCATGTTGCTGGCGAGGACTGAAGCGCTCAAGGTGACTGTGTAATTGCCCGGCGTGCCCGCCCCGAAAATAGCGCTGCCGCCATCCACCCAGGTCTGGTTGGCGCTGCCGTTCCACCAACTGGCAACCGACCAGTCTCCGCTGCCATCCATAGGGTTTGGCGCAGTCCCGCCGTTGGCGTCCCAGGTCAATGTCCCGGCAACCAATATGAGTGGAGTAGCGCTGGCTTCCGCGGAGTTCGTGCTTTCACCGAGCGAGTTCACGGCACTGACCACGTAGTAATAAGTCGTGCCATTGACCAGTCCAGTGTCAATGTAACTGATGTTGCCCACATTGGTGGCAATGGTCGTGTAACCTCCCCCGCTGACCAGCGCGCGCTTCACGTTGTAGCTGGAGGCGCCAGACGACGCCGACCAGCTTAAAGAAATTTGGGCATTGCCAGGGTTCGCCAGAAAGTTTGTGGGCATGGCGGGAGGTGCGGTTAGTGGAACAAATGGAGTAGGATGGGACCATACTAAAGAAGTCTGGCCTCGGATCATTTTAATACCATCCCCCGCGAGCCGTAGATAGAAGTCCGATGAGACATGAGTTCCATCGGCATCTAAAGTAAGGAAATATTGATTGGTCGGAATCATTGAACTGTCTTCCGCGGCTTTTGCAATCGCTGTCCCTTCGTCATATTCGTCGAACATTCCAACATAGACGCTGGGGACTCCCTGATTACGAATGTTTGCAAATTGTTCCCACATAAAATCACCGTGAAGTCGTGGAATCAAATTCCGTGCGCCGCCATTCCAGTTAGACCATGCAAAACCAGGAAATGCTTCTGCCTGATAATCCATGCCATGCGAGTTACAATAGGCGAAGTCAGCCGCAATGGTTGAAGCATAACTATCCGCACCGGACACACCATTGAAACTTCCGGTTGCCCAAGGCATAACCATGTTGGCCGCATTGTAGGCTGGTAAGTTGGTGGTTTGCGTGCGCCAATCTCTGGGCCCGCCAACGATGACGTAGCAACCCTGATCTTTAAAAAAATTAACCACATCAGTCCAGGAGGTGACATTTCCCGGCCGCCCTGAAACGCCGACTCCCCAAACGCAAACGACGGGTTTGCCATCCTGTTTTGCATAGGCAGAAGATGCGGTGAGATTGAGCGCGCCGATGATGTCATTGGTCCAATCTGTTTTCATTTCCGTTTGAAAAGCAGTCCAACCGGAAATGTCATACATGATATAAAATTTTCTGCCATAAGCCTGCGCGGAATTTCTTACGCGCGTGGCGGTGCCGTCCAATTGTGAATTGCCCTTGCCGAAACGTTGAAGCGCGGCGCAGTCAATTCCATATTGTTGCATCCATTGGAAATGTGTATTGACTGTTTGCGTGTCCCATGGGGAAAAGAGCTTGGCGGGTTGGCCATTTCCCAAATTGCCATAGCCGGTTTGATAAGTAGCAGTGTATTCGCGCAAGTCCGGCCAGAGTTCAAAGGTTTGATTTCCCGGAGAAGGCGCAGAGCCGCTTGACCAATGGACCCATTTATTATTTGGCGAATTATCGCCCGCGCAGGAAAACCAGCCTTGATAGCCTGCAACCATTTTTCCAACCACATCGCCGATGGTGGTAACTTCCCTGCCGTTTGTATCCGTCACAAGAGTCGAGACGGCGACCGTCCGCGAATCGGTCATATAACCAAAGATATTTACATTTTGACTGATCAAGTTTGAAGAAACCGTTGCGCTGTAAATGCTGCCCGAAACATTCGTTGCGGCAAGCGCTATCCAACTGCGACTTTGCCAGTCTGCCGCAGGGACGCTGTAATAGAGTTGAACCGATGAAATTAATACTCCGCCAGGAACGCTGGTGTCGAAGGTGAATTTCTTGCTTCCATCCGCCTGGGTCACCGCGCTCGAAATGCTGATGCTTCCAAATGGACTGCCAGAACTTTTCAAATAGTAATCGAAATACAGCTGTTTCATTGTGCCTGAAACAGCAATCGAAGTGTGATTGAGGTTCGGCATGCAAACGAGATTTTTTACATTTGGAATCGCATTCATCGTCGCGGCAACCGCTTCCGGCCAGAAATAGGTGTCGTTGGAAGGTTCTTCTATAAAGTAAGGCGCGGTGATGTTTGGCGCGCGACGCCCGGCATCCAGATAAGTAGTCCAAACATATCGGTCGGCAATTGACATGTCCGCAATCATCGTGCTCCAAAACGAACCCGCATCATAATAACCGCATCCAAAACGACTGTAAGCTGCCTTCACTTTATTTCCGAGTAACCCGGATAATAGCGTCGTCATATAGCCACCCCAGGACGATCCGGAAATTCCGATATTATTCGTATCCACATTACTTTGTGAACAGAGATAATTGAATGCTTCGAGCGCGGCCACGCCTGCGTCGCAGAGCGTGCTGTTTTGCGCTCCGCCGACGACATTGAGCCGCGGCCCTTCGCCATTCGCCGCTACTTTCCACGGCCCGGACGAATTGGGCGTGTTGTTTGTTCCACAAATGCCGGGCAAGTCACAAGCAATCGTCACATAACCGCGCGCTGCATAAGCTTGAAGGTCTCCCAGTTGAGATTCCGCATCGCTGCCGCCACCATGATTGAACATCACCGCCGGATAAACTCCCGCTGCCTGTGGATACACAATAATCGCATAAACCACATTGACCCCGCCTTTTGAACTGAAAGTAAATCTTTTGGTGATGATCGCCAACGAACCCGAACCGGAATTTGCCGAGCTGATGTTACTCACAACCGTCGGAATGCTGTTCAAATAAGCAGCAAACGGGTCTTGAGCCTGGGCGGTTTGATCAATAAACAAAAACGTCACGGAACAAAAACACAATGCTCCGGCAAATTTTAATATTTTGGTTGTCATTGAGTTTACGACGTTCCGTCTTTAATTTCACGGGTAAACGAGGCGGAAGAATGTGCTGTTTGCGTTAGTGAGATTGACTTGAAGAGTGGTGTTAAAGTTTCCAGAGTTGTCGAACGAGTTGGTCAGGACTGGAAGCCACGTTGGATTTATCAAGTTGGTGGCGCTCAAAATCCGATAGGTGGTGAGGGCGGTTCCATTGCTGCCGGAAAATCCGATGCTTGGGCCGTTATAGCTGATTCCCGTAATCACCGGCGGGTTGGCGGGCGGATAGGCCAGACTTATTTTCTTCCCCACTATATCATCAACAATCGAAGCGCCAGCGGGAACAGTTCCGGCCACAAAGCTGCCTGAACCATTTCGACTGCCAGAGTAGCGCAACAGCACACTGGTGCCGTTGGTCGGTGCGTTCAACACATTGACGGTCACGTTGCCGTTCATAGTCAGGTTGCTGCTGTTGATAACCGGCACGGTGGTGATGCCCAGATTGGCCAGATCAAAAATGACCTGCGGACTGCTACTGCCACAGGCAAGGTTGCTCATAACTAAAGAGCTGCCAACGCTGGCCACAGTCAACTTGAGTGTGCCGCCATTATTCGTATAGGACATCAAAGCGTTGTTAGTGGTGGTCAACGCCAGCGTGCCGGTATTAATTGTAGTGCCGCCCGTATAAGTATTTGCTCCACTCAAAGTCAATGTGCCGCCGCCGGTTTTGATCAGTCCACCAACTCCAGATAGAGCGCCGGACAGTGCGATGTCCTGAGCGACATTGTTGGAATCCGCCGCTTGGAAAGCGATATTCCCGTTCACATTGGTCAAGGTCATTGGCAGGGATGATGACCAATTCGAAGATGCGCCTATGGTTCCACCGGAAAGCGAGATCGTGCTGGCCAATGTTCCCGGCGCATTCTTGGAAATACCGCCCGCACCCACATACAGTGTTCCACCAGTAATGTTCAATGCAGCTGTGCTGCCTGAACTGAAAGTGCTGGCGCCATCGCCAAACTGAATGGTTCTAGCTGTCAACGTTCCGCCCAACAGGTTGAAGGTTCCCATTCCACCGGAACTTGTCGCTCCGGCGTTGACGTAAAGTGCGTTGTTTCCAAGATTGAAAGTCCCGCCTTCAACCGTCAACGTGCCTTTGCTGCTGCTATCGTGGCCCACCCGCAGATTGTCACCGCTGGCCGCCGTCAAGGTGACTGTTCCCTGTTTCAAATCCCATATCCCCGTGCTCCCGGCCCGCCCGATGAAGGAGTCGCCACCACCACCAGTGGAAGTGGCCAAAGCGCTCGGACTGTTCATCGTGTAGGTGCTGTTTCCACCGTAGCCAATCATGATGCGGTAGGTGTTCAGGGTGGCGGCTTCTTGAGTTACCGGTGTTTGTGTCCAGAGCGCAAAATTTCCGCCGAACGTGCCGGCGTTCAAATCCACCGTGCCGCCTCCGGCTACCGTGAGATTGCCGCCAAACGTTCCACCTCCAGCAAGGCTCAGTGTGCCAGCGCTGCTTACCTGAACAGCGACTGTGCTAACGCTCATAGTGAATGCGTTCTTGAGCGTAGCGGTAACGCCCGCATTGACAACCATCGGCGTGCCGGCTCCCAGCAGAATGAGAGAGCCATTCGTCAGCGTGTAACCGGAGGTGCTGAAGGTGAGGTTCGAAGCATAAATAGTATTGCCGCCCAAATTCACCGTGTAGGCACCAGCAACTCCAGCGCCGAAGATGGCGCTGTCGGTGGGACTGTTGTTGGTCCAATGACCGTTAACATTGGTGCTGCCGTTCCACCAGTTGCTGGCCGTCAGCCAGTTTCCACTTCCATCAACAGGATTCGGACTTGTCACTCCGTTCGCATCCCAGATATTTGTCGCAATGGGAGATCCACTGACCGGAATCGCGCTGACTTGAAGTGAATCCGGCCCTTCTCCAAGAAGGTTGGTTGCAGAGACAACGTAGTAATAGGCGGTGCCAACGGTCACATTGTTGTCCACATAATTTGTCACCCCGATCAGATTAGGAGCCACGGTTGTATAAGGCCCAAGGTTTATGAGGCTCCGTTTCAAATTGTAATGAACCGCAACCAGCGGATTCCAACCGATAACTATCTGGCTTGGTTGTCCCGACGCCGTAACTCCGGTAGGTGCGGCGGCGATCTGAGAATTGGCGAGCACGGAAACATATTCCTGAGCCTGCGTAGCCGTTGTGGCAGAGCTCAAAGCACTGGCCAGAAGATTGGTATCGCCGCTCCAATGATGAAACGTCTGAGCGGTCAGGTTGCTGGCCGTGATGGCGACCACCGCATTCGATGCATAATAACCTGTGCCGATTCCTAAGTTCACGGTCAGGAGGTTGACGGGATCCGTGCGAAAAGATCCCGCAGGCAGACCGTTCGTGACATTGCCAAACGCATCCGTGATTTTGTTGTAAAGATTACAGGCAGGATTGCTGCCCCAGGCGTAACGCAGGGCCACGGGTGTCGGAACGCTCGCGCTGGAAACCGTCACCTGGTTGGTGGCGGTTATCACCGCATTTGCGGCAAAATAGGTTTTGTTCGCACCGCAGATGGCAAAGTTTCCAAGCGTTCCACCCACGACTTGTTGAGCCGGACTCAATGGCGACAAACTTTTCGTCCCGATCATTAATCCAGCGCCAACATTCGTAAAAGTGCAAATGAGGTTCGCTCCGGAAATCGTGATGCCGGCCAAAGATGGCGCTTGATCAACGATGTTTTGTCCGTAAACCAGATTTGCGGCGGCCCAGGCTGCGCGTTGGCCCACGTCCTGCTTGTCAGTTGGATGGAGGTCTCCGTTGCCAATATCAATCGTGGTAACAAGGCAGGCGTTGGCGTCGTTCAGAACCGTCTTGGCCTGTGCTTCGCGGAGCTCGGCCCAACTGCCTGTCTCCACAGGCTGGGTTTGTGTGTTCCCAAAGTTTGGCAATTGAATAATGATGAATGGCAGATTCGGCTGGCCGAATAGCGAGCGCCACTTGCTCATCAAGCCTGGCAGCAACCGGCTGTATTGTTCGGGCCAACTGACGTTGTATTCTCCTTGATACCATTCGACGGCTTTTATCCGAAAAGGCGCAAGCGGAGCAATCATCGCATTGTAAGGACCGGAAAACGTATCTCGTCCCGCCGGTTGCAACCCCTGATCGAAAACCGGTTGGGTAAAATCCGAGATGCTGGAAACAAACTCCGTGTCGAGCCAACTCTTGATTTCAGATCCTGCCCAGGCCGAGCGAATGATTCCAATTGGAACATGCTGTTGCTTGTAGATTTCCCGCGCAGTGAAGTAGCCAGTTGCAGTGAAGCCGGGCGTGGTTAATTGACTGGCCGCCTGCCAGGAACCACTCGGCAGGTTTGTTTGAGGTGTGAACGCGGAAACAAAGGGGACACTAAAATTTCGAATCGTTGGATAATTTGTCGAATCGTCAACCTCCGCTTGATAATTGGTCACGCCGATTTCACTAAGCGAAAACTGCATGTTTGATTGACCAGTACATAGCAAGACGTCGCCGATGAGGACATCCGTGAGCGTCAGGGTGGTCGCCCCATCGGAAATCGTGAGGCTGTAAGCGGCGTTGTTGGCCACCAATCCGAAAGGGCCCACGCTCACCTGCCAGCGACCATCTGAACCGGCAACCGCCGTCTTGGTCTGAACCAGTGCGGCATTTTGGTTGTAAACTTTCACTGTCACCGTGATGCCAGGTGTGGCCCAGCCCCAGAACGGGTCATCCGCATCACGCTGCAACACCATGTGGCTGGAAAATAACCGATGGAGCCCCAAGGGTGCAGCCTTCGCCTCGATGGCCATGCCGTAGCCAACCGACAGCAATACCAGCAATCGCATGAAGGTCCACGAGAGTTTCATATTGCCATTTTTCCATCGTTTCCCCAAACAAGCGACACTCTCGATGGGTGTGTGTGTGGCTCTCTCTGTTGCTCCCCGGCTAGATTTGAAACTTTTCATGTCAATGCGCAAATGATCCCCCTTGTGTTGATCAGGTGGCGTCATTCTGGCGTGGGACTCCATTCCTTGCCATCGAACGATGGGTTGCAGATGGCCGAGGTTGCCGAGGCCCCATTATCCATTGCGCCGCTGAATTTTCCGTAAAATTGTCCCCAAGTAAGCTGGCTGGGTCGCGAAAAAGCGGAATGGCCATCCACATAAATTACAGCCACACGTTTGTTATGCTTGGCATAGACCGTCTGAAGGCGGGGATACTTATCAGAGCCGTTACCCGCCCAGACGATATCCAGCCATGCCGCATCGCCGCTGAGATCGCCTGCGGAGCAGTTGGCCGGGTCATTGGAGCCGCTGGAATCCGTGATCATCACCATGTCCGAGGGTTTGGCAGAACTGGCGATTTTGAAGGGCTTGTTGTTATAAGAGCCAGCCGTGACAGGAACGCCAAATACACCCACCAGGTTGAACCCATAGGAAAGAAAACCCGTTATGCTGGGATCAAATTCGCCGGCTTCAGACTTATAGGTCAAGCCGCGCTTCCGTTTAGGACATACCCATGATTTGTTGTTTGCCAGCTGAGACACCAACATCGGGGCCGGAGTGTTGGGAGTTTTTTTGTCAGCGCGAAACCACTCTCCTCCGCAGGCCAGCCCCTTCGCATTACTATAAGGACCTGCCTCCCAACTGACGCTGGGCGGCATCGGAAAGCAATCACCGTTATCTGCCGCATACATGATCACGGCAAGGCCGATCTGCTTGGTATTGTTCAGGCAGGCAACGCCCAGTGCTCTATCCTTCGCCTTGCTCAACGCCGGAAGCAACATGGATGCAAGAATGGCAATGATGGCGATGACAACGAGCAGTTCAATCAGGGTGAACCCGCGATCAGAGTTTATTTTCCTGATCGTTTTTGTGCCTTCGGTCTTCATTGTTGCTTTTTGTTCCACCTGGATGGGGCGGGAGCGGCTTTTGCAGGCCGCTCCCGCGACTCAGGCTTCAACAAGTCAGATGCCTTGACCCGCTCAAGGAAGACGGAGCCGGAAAAACACCGACGAGTTCGTCGGATTGATCATCAGATTGGTTAACGTGAGGCTGCTGCTCCCTGCCATGTCAAACCAAGCATTGCTGTTGACCAATCCATTGGTATTGCTCTGTAGAATCCAGCCAGCATTCGTCGGCCATGACAATGTCAGCGTGCTGCCCGATACGCTGAACTGAATCGGACCCGGCAACGGATTGATGGTGGACACCGAACCGACCTGCAGACTGCCCGAACCGGTGATATACCGCGGATCCGTGCCGTTATTGTAAACGCCGGCAGGTTTGCTGACTCCACCCAGGATGAGAGCGGCCACCACGTTCGTTTCTGAATTAGCAAAGTTCAAAGTCAGAACTCCATTGGTGCCAAGAGTGGCATTAGTGCCCACGGTCACCGTTGAGTTGGTGGCAAGGCCGGGGAAAGCGAGCGCCAAGGTGCCGTTGCTGATGGTTGTATTGCCCGTGTAATTGTTGCTGTTCAACAGGCTCAACGTGCCCAACCCTGTCTTCACCAATGATCCCGCGCCATCAATGGTGGCGGCGATGTCCAACTCCGCGTCCGCAGCCGGGACGTCGAACTGGCAGTTCACGTCAGTGAGCGTCAGCGTGTTGGTGGGATGGGCACCGGTGGTGCCGACAATGGTCAGGGCGGAGATGGTTCCGCCGGCGCCATTGCGCAATATGCCATTGGTGATGGAGAGCATGTCAAGCGTTTCGCTCCGCCCGTTCAAGTCCAGCACACCCCCGGAGCTTAGTCGCGTCAGGATGTAGCTATTGGCTGCGTTTGCAATCTGGTTGCCGGTGTCGCCGGTGATGCGGACCACTGAATTGGATTGGACCAGCAGGCCCTGACCGCCGCTCGCAACGGCTACGCCCACCTGTTTGGCCAGATCAACCTGACCTTCGTTGATGATTCCGGTGAACTGACTGGCGGATCCAGAACCGCCGATGACCAAGGTCCCCTTGCCCATCTTGGTAATCGTGGTGTTGCCGGAAGCAATGTCGCCTTCAGTGGTCAGAGTGTTGGTGACGATATTCCAGAACATAACCTGGCCATTATTAGCATTAATCGTCGCCGGCCCAAGATCCAGATTGCTGGTGCCAAGGAAGGTAAAGGTCCCACCATTGGCAATAGGGATCGAGACGGAAAGAATCCCGCCCAAGGTGAGGTCCGAGCCGCTCACGTTATCAATCGCGCCGCCGTCGATTGTCAGGATGCCGTTACCAGCGCAGTTGGCGCTTCCAAGGTTCAATACACCGGAGCCAAGCTCCAAGCCGCCGGCAAAACTATTATCGGTCTTCAGCGTTAACGCGCCATTGCCGGATTTGAACAGCTTGTAGCCGAGTCCGTTGTCAGAAATCGAGCCGCCGACTTCAAGCGTATTGGAGACCACCGTCAACGTTACAACGCTGCTGCCCAAAGTGACCGCTCCTGGGCCGGTGTTGAAGTTGGTCGAACCCACGAAGGTCCAGTCGTCGAGCCAATATTGCTGGATGGGCGTCAGCAATGTAACCGCATGACCGCTGGTGTTGTCGATCTTGGCACCCAAGCTGTTGGTCAGTGGCCCCGTGCCGATGGCTGAATTAAGGCTCCCGTCGCCACCGTAGTTGATGTTCAACTGGCCGGCATGGATGGTTGTGCCGCCGGTGTAGGTATTGGTTGTCCCCATCGTGAACGTGCCGGTGCCCGATTTTGCAAAGGTTGTGCTTCCGTCGATGGCACCACTGCCAGAGAGCAGGTAGTCCTTGGTCGTGTTGTTTGCCGTAACACCGGCCGGATGGACGATGGTGTTCAGCGTCACAGTGATCGGCGAGGTTCCGCTGGCCGTGTCGTCAAACAGCAGGCTTTTGGTTCCATTATCGGGGCTGTAGGTGGCGGGACTGCCGAGTTGAGTCCAATTCGGGGTGGTATTGATGTCCCAGACACCATTGCCCACTCTCCATGAAACGGGCGGATTCACACCACTGGTCACATGCAGAACAATGCTCTTGCTGCCCGTGTTGTTCACGATCGTCGCGGTGGTGCCGGACGGCAGCGAGGTGGGCGTGGTCGGCGGCGTGCCCGAAAGCGTGCCGGTGTATTGGATCAGCGGGTAATCGCCGACGGGGATGCCGCTGCCCGCGATGGTAACCTGGGGAGTGACCGCGAAGGAGAGGTTGCCATTGACCTGGATCGGCGCAACGGTTGTGCTGGGCACAAAACTAAGGTAGTTGAAATCAGCCGTCGGTGTGCCGGCGGCGTAGGTCAGATTCCCGATCGACCAATATTGCCCCACGTTGGCAACCTGCACCGTGTTGACCGGCGAACCGGCCGAGCCGTCCAAGGTAACGGGACCATTGGTAGGCGACAAGCTGGTGATGATTCTCAAGGTACCGTTGCTGACTACCGTGCTTCCGGCATAGTTGTTGGCACCACTCAACTGCAGCGTGCCGGCACCCGATTTGTTCAACCCGCCGGGGCCCGTAAGCGCACCAGAGAGTGAGATGTTAAAGGGAGTGGTGTTGGCGTCAGCGCATTGGAAGGTGATGTTGCCGTTGAGCGTATCAAGCGTCATCGGAACGGATGAGATCCAGCTCGCCAGGGCCCCCACGGTGCCGCCCGAGAGCACGAAATAGTTGGTCGGGGGGAAAACTGCGCCGCGGCTGATGCCAATGGAGCCGCCCGAACCGATATAGAGAAATCCGCCGGAGTTGGTGAATGCAGTGGTGCCTCCAACGAAGGTGCCGCTGGATGCTCCGATAAAAATTCCACCCCAGGCGTTGACCACGCCACCTGTCTGGGTGAACACCGCCGTCGCGCCCGCTTGACTATTTGCTGAGGTCTGCCTGGTTAACATTATCTGGCCTATGGCGGTTCCGGAACCGACGGCGCCCACATTCAGAGTGCCACCGTACATTTTAAATGTGCCATGTGCGTTGGCACCGGTTTCGCTCTGGATCTGGACGTTTTGCACCGCGGAACCCGTCCCGACGTTCATCGTGGCCCCGTTTTGCAGTACCACCGTCCCATTCCCGCCCCCGCGGGAAATTTGGAGTGAGGTATTGAAATTCATCACCGTGTTCGGGCCATCCAAAACGAAAACGCCGGTGTTGTTAACCCCCGAACCTGTGACGGCGCGGCCCACCTGCCAGGTGTTGGCACCCGTGGAGGTGCCGTTGGTCTGCCATACATTGGCATCAATGGTTGTAATCGAAGCTGCAGTATTACCACCCAACAAAAAGGTGCTGCCATTGGTGCTGTTGAAAACGATCTGGTCGCCACCAATATTGCCATTAACCGTCATGGTGGCTGGAACGGGGCCGGTGCCCAATTGCCACACCTTGACCACACCGTTGTTCGCCGCAAAATTGTTGTTGAAGGTCACATTCTTGCCGTCGGCAACCACCAAGGCTCCATTAGCGTTCAAGAACATGGAGTTGGGACCGTTGAAGGTGTACCCATTGGCGTTTATGGCCAGGTTGGTGAAAGCGATTTGGCCGAGATCAAGCGAAATCTGATAGGTGCCAGCGGCGGCATCCGGGCCGTTGAATATGGCGCCGTTAAGCCCCGCGGTGGTGCTGGTCTGGGTCCAACTCACATTGCCGCTGCCGTTGTTCCAACCAAGGTTGGTGGCATCGGTGTTCCAACTGCCACTCGCCGAATCAATCGTAGATCCGTTGGCGGTGTTGCCGGCGTCCCAAATGAAATTCGCTGCCGAGGCACTGACGGCGCAAAAAACACCCATCACCATCAGAAGTTGTAATAGCACAGAAGATGACCGGATAGTCTGTAATGCTTGCTTCAGAGATATGCCGCAATTGGCACATGAGGTGGGTGTTGTCATAGGCGTTGTTGGTTTTGGGTGTTCAATTTTTAAGAGTTAGGTTGATTCGTGCCGGGGCAGGAAATAAATGTTCTGCGGTGTCACATGTTTTTTAAGGATCTAAAAACATTTACTTCAGACCATCTGTCGGTGATATACCCGAAAGCGGGTAGTTTTCACAAAACATCGTGACAGACCGAATGAGCCGGCTCGAAAAATCCATTTCCCCAGCCACTCGGATGCCTGCACTGATTATTACGATGCTGCACTTTCTGAATTACAATTGACAATTTCTGTCTTAAAGCATGATCGCCAATCGTGATAGTTATTATCAATGGTGCTATTTTGGAAATCGGGAAGGCGGTGAAAATGGGCGAAGTTCAAAAGAAAAAGCATACTTGCCTTTCGCCAAAATACGATAAGCCTTGTGGACGGGGAGTCCCCAACTTATATCCCCGCCCACGCCCATTTGCCAGCCGTCCAGGTTCACAGTGACAAAATCCCGGTGCGGCAACAAATGGTCATGTGTTGTCGTTTCCAAATCTTCCGCAGAATATGGCCAGGCACTGATGCCTATCAATAGTTTCCCGGCTTGCACCCGTAATCCACTTCCGTCTGCATCGGCAAATTCAATCCAGCGCACGTCGGTTCGATTGGCGTTTTCTTGAGGTCGCACGTAAGGTGTTATCCAATCAGCAACGCGGGCTTGATACAAGCCAACCGCCGCGCCGGTTTTTCGATCCCAATAAGTTTCCTGCGGGCCGCGACCAAACCAGCGAATTCCATCGTATGCGCCCGGAATGGCAAATTGGACACCGATGCGCGGCAGCTCTGGCGAAACTTTCACCAACTCCAGCTGCAATTCGACATGCAAAGTTCCGTCGCCATGCAACAAATACGTCAAACTCGCATTTGTCGAATCAACCGGCAGTTTAAAAACTGCAGTTATTCGTGCTCCGTCGTCAGTTGTGGCGGCGGCGAGCGATTGCAGTTCAGATTTGGAAACGGCATCTTTCCATGCGCTCATCTTTTCAGGCACTTTCCAGCCAAGATCATTGTCTGTCGGAACGCGCCAGACATTAGGGCGTAATGGCGCAGCCAAAAGTTCACGGCCTGCAACTAAAAAAGATTTCAGCCAGCCGTTTTTTCCATCCACGCGAACGGTCGTGCCATTTGCACAAGCAATCCAATCCGTGCCATCTTTGGACAGATTCACTTTGCCGGACCTTGGCGCGCCTGCTTTGGCTGGTGGCGCGGGAATTGAAATCTGATCCCAAGCGACAACTTGTCCGGCATCCGCCCACAATGTCTTGTCGCGCAAATGAAATTTCACCGTCAGAAAATATTCCGAACCGGCCTGCCATTTAGGATGACCCCACGGAATAGTGACAATTTGTTCTTCGCTGGGCTTGGCGTTTATGCCATCCCATTTTCCCGAAGCAATGGATTTTCCGTTTTCTTCCAAAACCCAGCCGGCGTCAAACGCGTCCAGCGAAGTGAAATAATATTTGTTACGGATGCGAATGCGTCCAACTGCCATGTCTTCGGGCGTCGCTTTGATGTATTGGAAAACTTTTTGTGCTTCCCAATAATGTGGATGCGGAATGCGCTCAGCGGAAACCATACCTTTCACGCAAAAACGGCCGTCATTTGGCACATCGCCAAAATCGCCGCCGTAAGCAAAACAATGTGTTCCGTCCGCATTTGTTTTGTAGACCGTCTGGTCAACCCACTCCCAAATGAATCCACCCAGCAACATTGGATATTTTTCAAAGACATCCCAATAATCCTGTAAGTTGCCGAGACTATTCGCCTGCGCGTGCGCATATTCGTTCGCCACAAAGGGCTTGCCACTGGGATATGGCCCGTGCTGGTCGACCGTTCCAAGTTCACCATGCTCACCCTTGCGAACCGCCTTGCCTTGCACATCTTGCAGCAACCATTCGGTCGTTGGATAAGTTTGGCTATCAACATCCGCCGCAAGATTCATGTCAGCATAATGAATGGGACGCAGTTGCGGATCGTCCGCGCGCGCTGCTTTGCGCATTTCTACGAAATCGTTGCCGTAACCAGCTTCGTTGCCGAGCGACCACATCACCACGCTCGGATTGTTGCGGTCACGAATGACCATTCTTTCCATGCGGTCCACGACGGCGGGCAGCCACGCCGGATCGTCACCGGGCAAAATTCTTCGGTGGTAGCTTATACCGTGGGTTTCCAGATTATTCTCATCCATCAAAAACATTCCATAACGGTTGCACAGTTCATACCAGCGCGGGTCGTTGGGATAATGCGAGGTGCGGACGAAATTTAAATTCGCCTGCTTGATCAGGCGCAAATCCTGTTCCATTCGCTCCTTCGACAAATGATAACCGCCGACCGGATCAAATTCGTGGCGGTTGACACCCTTCATTTTCAGCGACTGACCGTTGATCCAAAACTGTTTGTCATGGATTTCTACTTTGCGAAATCCAACATCAATCCGGCGCGCCTCAATTGTTTTTCCATCCTGCATTAACTCGACCAAAGCGTCATAAACATTGGGCGTTTCGCTTGTCCAGGGCAGTGGGTTTTTGACTGTCACCGACGCGGTTATTTTTTCCGGGTTGATGCCCGCGACCGGCGGATTCACCGGTTCGTCCAGCAAAGGCGTGCCGCCGACCAAACCTCCGGCCGGGGCACGCAGGCTCAACCGAATGTGAAGTCCCTTATTTTGCGTCGAAGAATTATTTCGCAAACTATAGTGCAACGAGACGGCGGCATTTTGATAATTCCTATCCAGATTCGCATCCACATAAAAATCCCAGATGCTTACATCCGGCGTGTGGTAGAGAAACACATCCCGAAAAATGCCGGCCAAGCGCCACATGTCCTGATCTTCCAGATATGAACCGGCCGAAAATTTGTAGACTTCAACTGCGAGAAGATTTTTGCCCGGCTGAAGAAAATCGGTGATATCAAATTCCGCCGGAACGCGGGAGTTTTCACTGAAGCCGACTTTTTGGCCATTCACCCACACATACATCGCAGAATCTACGCCGGCAAAATGAATCAGCGTGCGTCCACCGTTCCAATTGGCCGGAACCTCAAATGCCGTGCGGTAGGAGCCGATCGGATCACGCTGCGAGTAGGTTGTATAATTTTTTGGCGGTTCGTCCATCACATATGGCACATGCACTTTGAACGGATAGGTGGAATTGACATACTCCGGCACGCCGAAACCTTGCAATTCCCAGCACGAAGGCACGAGAATTTGTTTCCAACTAGACGGGTCAAAATCCGGCTCAAAGAAATTCGTGGGGCGCGAATTCGGATCAGGCGACCAATGAAAACTCCAGTCGCCATTCAATGGCTGCACCCATGGCGACGAATCGTAGCTGCTTTGCCAGCCGGATTTCGCATCCGGACACGGCCAGGCCGGGCAACGTGGCGGCAGTTTGTTGATGCCGAAGACCAGTGGATTCTCCCAGTCAGGCAAATCGGCGTTTGTTGGCGTCGTTTGCGCAGCAATTTCGCCCGCCGTTACAGTCAAAGCGATGATTGCGAGCCCAATGGTCAATGAGTTCATAAATTTAAATCGTAATGAAATGCTTCTACGGCGTCATTGCCCCCAGAACGGCATTGGCTTTCGCGACGCCAATGCGCTTTGCGAGTTGAGCCTGAAATATATTTTGGGGCTCCAGTTCAGCCGGAGCAATCACCTCTGCCCAAGGCGCGTTTGTCCCGCGCATTTCCCCTCCCCGCCCCGTGATTCCAACCACGATGTTTTTTAATTTGAAAGGAGGATATGGAATGTCTTTAGCGGAGCGGATGTTCCAATAAACCTCGTCCATGGTGGAGCCGCGTGAGTTGTTGGCCCAGATGTGAATGCCCTTCCCGACATCAATATCAGTCCACAAATTGCCATGCACATTCAGTTGATGATGGTCAAGCACGATGTCCAGACCGGTGCAATGGCTATAAACATTTGCATGAGCACCATGCTCGATTCCCAGTTCGTGGAAAAATTTGTTTTTGAAGTTGATTTCTTCCCCGAGGCACAAGGACGAGTCGTGCATAAAATCGACCGCGTGATGACCGATGACCCCTTCGTGATTAAGAGAACTGCGCCCCGCGTAAGCGGCGAATTCAATCTCACGCACCGTGATATGTTGTGAGTGGGAAACAAAAATGCCGGAATCTGCATTTACAAATCGCAGCCGCTGCGCCCAGCCATCGTGGCATTCTTCAAAGTTCACACCATTGGAACCGTGTTCCTCGAAGTGTCCGAGATAGGGCGTTTCGGGAAATTGAAACGTAAGGTCTTCAATCCCAACTTCCGAAGTTTTGTTGAACTCGATGAAGCCGCCCGACCACGACCATAACGGAGTCGGAATGCCTCCAGTGGTTTTGCCAGGACGGGGATGCAGATCAACCAGATATTTCGGAAGAATCAATTTTGTCTTATCCATTCCCGCGCCAGCAATGACGACCGATTTATTGATTTCAATAAGGTCCGTGATCAGATAATCGCCAGCCGGAAGGAAAACTTTTCCGCCTATCGGACAAGCAGCAATCGCCTTCAGCAAGGCCTGCGTTTCATCCGTCTTGCCATCGCCGTGTCCGCCAAAATCCCGGATGCTAACCGATTTTGGAATGTTGGGAATGGACACCTCCGATTGACGATAACCAGCAAACGAAAAATCCTTTAATGGTTGATTCACTTTCCACAACTCACCGTCCTTCCCCCATAATGCCGACTGGTTGCAGTGACCGGTGGAAACGATGATCAGACTGGCGCCGAGAGTGGTTATAATGGCCTTTATCATGATAATTTTGAATTTGCGGCATTGAGAGTTTGTAAAATTGTGTGGACTGGGGGAATTGCGTTGGTCAAATTGAATCCGCCGCCAGCATCAAAAAGTGATTGTCATGTTAGCCGCCGCGAAGGTTTTCATTGCATGTTGGCTACATTGACAGTGAGATTGAAATGATCCATCACCCACGGCGTTGGCCTGCGCCCGCGACCCGGAGACACACGGCTCCGTACGACTTGGCCAACGTATCAAGACGCACATTTTCTAATTGCCGGTTCCATCCGGCGCACCCCCGGTGTTGGGACTCAAAAGCGACCACCAGAATTCATTGGGTTTGTTCCCAACATCGCCGCAAAGGGCTTTTGCGGTTTCATATTTCATAAATACTGAGTGACCGTCATTGTAAAGCAAGACGCACCCAGTTTTATGACGAGTGCTTGGTCCTTGGTGGCGATTCATATCTTCTTGTGGTTGAGCGGTAGCATCGTTATAGGCACCAAATGCCAGAGGGTCATTTGGATCATCTTTGGGCTCCCAGAAAAGACATCCCCCTGGATTAACGCGAGAAAGTTTAAATGAAGCGGCGGATGCAGTTTTAAAATAACCGCTGGCGGCGCCATTAATAACATAGGTTGAAAATCTGTTTAAACGTGTCGGCCACGAGGAGGCTGGAGAATTGGTAATATCTGCCGGACACCAATATGCACCAATGTTGTTGATATAGGAAAACAGTTGGCCATTTTGATAATCCGTCAGTGTTGGATTAGGTGGCGGGACATTGCCAACCGGTGTATAGAGCCAATTTGGTGGGTTTACTCCACTCGGCAAAGTCCAGCCAGTGCCCGGAAGGTAATCACTATTATCACCAGCATACATGTGAACCGCCAGCCCCATTTGGTGAAGATTATTTAAACACTGGACACGCTGCGCTTTCTGTTTTGCGCTTGCAAGAGCTGGCAACAGCATGGACGCGAGAATGGCAATGATGGCAATAACCACTAGTAATTCTATCAATGTAAATGCCGCCCGAATTGATGATATGTCAGTTTGTTTCATGTTTCAAAATTTGCATGCATCGGAACAATGAATCACGACCTGATAAGGTTCCAAAATAGTTGCACTTGCTTCGGATATTGGTCGAAACTTAGCTCGATTGAAGTCGCCTTAATATACCCGAATGCGGGTACATAAGTCATAATCGCAAATCGTGATAACTTGTCAGATGCCCTTTGCTTTTATTTTAGCTTTTCCGTGTGCTGGGCATACCGGCGCCAGGGCATGACGCTGGAGGCGGAGGGAAAGATCGGGAAGTGGCTGATTCGGAAGCGAAAATAAGGTGGGTAGCTACTTGAATTACGGGTTTCAACGGGCCTATGGCCCGTCATCAGCCATACTTCAGCGCCGGACGCGTTGCGAACCATGGTCGAGATGCTGCGCGAGCGCAGGTGGTCGGCGGTGACACGGTTGCTGTTCACGACACCGCAGGGCAGCGTCCTTTTGGGTGGATGGTCGCAAGCCTGACCGGGTTGTCCAAAAATTGAGAATGGGCTAGCGCAGCTGGATGGCCTTCGCCCGCGAACTTTGGGCAGTTAACTTACAGAGCTTTAATGGTTTTTAGTGACGTTTAGTGACGTTTAGTGACGCCGGTTCCGTTTCTGCTAACCTCTTCACCGTGAAGGTGATCTTGACAGTCATTAAAATTTGGTGTTGACTGGCAATAAGTTGCAGGAGTGCGAGTCGCGGAATCTGTGAGGAAAATAAGAAAGCCGTTTCGCATCGCACGAAACGGCGTTTTTAACCTGCACGGATTTTACTCCATCAGGCTTCGAAAGACTTGCCACAACCGCAGCTCTGGCGGGCTTGGGGATTCGTAATCTTAAACCCGCTTGCATTCAGGCTGTCGTTGAAATCCAACACCGATCCCCGCAGATGCCCGGCACTGAATGGATCCACCAGCACGCTTACGCCAAACATCTCCGCCACCTGGTCGTCTGGGCGCTTTTCATCAAACACCATTCCATACTGCATCCCGGAACAACCACCCTGCTCCACATATACCCGCAGATGCTTGCCCGCATTCTGCGCCTCCTGCGCGATCAAATGCTTGATCTGGCCGGCGGCGTTTTCGGTGACGGTGATGACGGATTCGCTGGTGGTAACTGTGCTCATGTTTGAAAGCTGCTTAAAAGTAACAGCGATCTCCGGACCTGTCAAATTTACGGTCAACTCTTTTCCGGAGCGATATGCTCCGATGCCTTCATTATCTTTTTTTCCAATGTGCTCCGCAATGGCGGCAATAAATCCAGCAGGTGTTTGTACAGCGCCACGGCTTGCTTCCATTCATTCATTTCTTCCGCCAATCGGCCTGCATTTTTTCCAGCCTCATTGACCCAATACAAATTAAACTTCTCTCCTTCCCTTAGGTTCTTGCCATAAACCACATCCAAATATCGATCCAGCGAAAGTCCAAGTAAATCAGCTTGCTCGGATCCTGGTTTTAGACGCGCCGTCTTCTCCAGGCACTGCGCCATCCCTATCTGGGCCTGACTCCGCGCGGAAACATCGGCCACGCTCGAATCAATCACTGTTTGATACGCATTACTGGCTGAATCGTATTGGTAATGCGCCGGATCCAATTCCGCCAGTTGCAGATAACAATCCCCCATCCGGCCCGCCGCCAGTGGCGTAAATCGATTCGTCGGATCCGCATTGAGTATGCGTGAAAATACCTGGATGGCTTCGCGAAAATTTGACCCGAGATTGTTCGTATCCTTCGAAAGCGTCAGCGCATCACCATAAGCGAACTTGGCCTCCAGCGAGAGTTCGGCGGGAAGATTCGGGTTGCTGGCCAGATTCGTAAGATAATAAGTAATGGCCTCCCGCACGGCATCACGTGCCACGGCCGCCCGGCTCGCCATCATGAGCGCCTGATCCGCCAATCCTGATCCTGGCCAGTTCGTGTTCTTGAAGACGACCTGGTAATTAATTTCCGCCCGTGAGAAATCGTCGTGCCGCCAGTAATGGTCGGCCACCCAATATTGGGCCAGCGGCGCCAGCTCATTGGTCTGGAAGCGTGCCACGAAATTGGTGAACAGCAAAAATGCATTGGTGTCAAAACCCGCCTCCGCGTTGGCCCACGCACGGGCGAATTCCGCTCGCGGCAGCGCCGGACTATTTGTGTAAGTCCCCAGCCACGCCTCGTATTTCTTGATTGCCCCATCCCAATTGGATTCCATCTCATAAGTCCGTGCGATGGCCAGATCCACCTCCGGCAGCAACGCTGAATCCGGCGAAACCGCCGCGAACTTGGAAAACACCTCCCGCGCGTGCGCCGGGCTGCCCTCGCGATTTAACCCCTGCCCCACCAGCAGCATCGCAGGCTGAATCAATGAGCCGGTGGGATACCATTCCAGAATGCGATCCATGGCCTGGGTCGCCGCCGTCAGGTTTGTTTGCGCCAGGCCCGCCTGCACCACCTGGTATAATGCCGGTTCGAACAACCCGTTTTTCACGGGAGCCAGTGCTCCATATTGTTCGATGATTGAATTGTAATTCGTGATCGCCCCCGCAAAATCCTTCTCCAAATACTGGATATCCGCCAGCTTGAAACGCGCCACTGCCTGGTCCTCCGAAAATGGCAGCCGGTCGACCGCGCTGCTAAAAGCTGTCCGGCTTTCCGCAATATTTCCTTCCGCGAGCAGGCACCAGCCCAGATTTAATTCCGCCTTCCCTCGCAATGGACTGTTCGTGAAAGTTGTGATGAGATTCTGAAAGTTGGTCTTGGCCTGTTGCAGCAGATTCGTTCCCGCATCCACTGGCGGCGCCCCTTCGATCTTCGGACCGGTTTCTCCGGCGGCGTAATACTGCTTGAGCCGCAATTCGCCCAGTGCCAGCAGCTTCAAGTCAGCTCCCGCTTCGCCCGGATACTTGCTCAGGAAATCCTCCAACTTTTGCGCGGCAGCCTCAGTTTTATTTTGCCGCAAATTTAATTCCACCACTTTCAACATGGCCTGCCGCCGTTGCTCGGGTGCAACCTCCTTGGCCACATTTTTCTCATAGGCCTCCACTGCCGCCGCCAGGCAATCCATTTGCTCCAGCACATCCCCCTGGAATGCGATGCTCTCCGCCTGCATCTCGCTGCGCCCTGGTGCTGCAGCCAGCTCCAAAAGGTTCGTGCTGCGCTGCAAGGCTTCCTCGGCCCGCCCGCTCGCAAGTTGAATCCGGCCCAGCAAATATAACCGGCGCCATTCCTGCTCCCAATTGCCCTTCAAAAGCGCCGCCTTCTGGAGCGCTGCTTCTGCTGCTGCGTAATCCTTCTTCGCCAGCTCAGCCTCGCTCAGCAGGAAACAGCCATTCATCACCAAATCGAGATCATTGGTCGGACCGGCCTGCAGGATTTGTTGAAAAACGCCGGTCGGCTGCCGCAATGCCTCGATCACCCCCGGCCAATCCGTAAGCTTGGAACGGGCTTCCGCCTCTCCCAATGCCGCTTGCAGACGCAAACGCGAGGACGCCGCCGGATAATCCTTCATCAGCCGGGCAAACGCCTCCGCTGCCGCGGTGTAATTCGTGCCATACAATTGCGCCTCGGCAGTCCAATAGGCAAATTGGTCGGCACTCGTGCCGGCATGCGCCGCTTCAGCGGAAAGCAACTCGCTCACCGCCGCAAAATTCTTCGTGGAACCTTCCTCCCGCTTAAAACGCGCCTGCGCCTCCAGCAAAATTGCCTCCGCATAAAACTCTGAGCCGGGATATTTCCTGGCAAAGTCGACAAACTCTCCCTCCGCGCGTTGCCACCAACCGCCGCTGAAGGAATCCTTCGCCGCTCGAAACGCCTTGATCTCGGACGTACTCGCGGCTTGCAAAGGCAGGCAGCCAAACGCCAGAAATATTAATATCGGCGCACACCACAGTCTGCGAAAATGATTCAAATACCGCTTCATTCTGGACTGTTATCTGACATTTTCGCTGAGCATACGACTCAAATATTGCCCCGTAAAGCTCGCCGAACACCGCGCCACCTCTTCCGGCGTGCCTTGGGCAATAATCCGTCCCCCGCCCGCCCCGCCCTCCGGCCCCAAATCAATGACCCAATCCGCCGTCTTGATGACATCCAGGTTATGCTCGATGACCAGCAATGTATTGCCCGATGCCCGCAGCTTGAAAATCACCTCCAACAGTTTGGCCACGTCGTGAAAGTGCAACCCCGTGGTCGGTTCGTCCAGGATGTAAAGGGTCTTGCCCGTTGCCTTGCGGGTCAATTCCGCTGCGAGTTTGATCCGTTGCGCCTCGCCGCCGCTTAATGTCGTCGCGGATTGGCCCAGCCCGATGTAGCCCAACCCCACATCCGCCAGTGTCAGGCAGGGATCGTAAATCTGCGGCACCGCGCGAAAGAATGTCACCGCTTCATCCACGGTCATGTTCAGCACGTCCGCGATGTTCATCCCCTTGTAACTGATCTCCAGCGTTTCCCGGTTATACCGCTTGCCGTTGCACGCCTCACAGGTCACATAAACCGGCGGCAGAAAATGCATCTCAATCTTGATCAGCCCGTCGCCCTGGCATTTCTCGCAACGCCCGCCCTTCACGTTGAAGCTGAACCTTCCCGCCTCATATCCCCGTATCCGTGCCGCCGGCAGCTTGGCAAACAAATCACGAATATGATTAAACATGCCCGTGTAGGTCGCCGGATTGCTGCGCGGCGTCCGGCCAATCGGCGTTTGGTCAATCACTATGACCTTGTCCAGATTCTCAAACCCCCTCAACTCGCGATGCGTCCCCGGACGCTCCTTTGACCCATGGAATTTCCGAAACAACGCCCGCCGCAAAATATCATCCACCAGCGTGCTTTTGCCCGAACCGCTCACCCCGGTGACGCACGTCAGTGTCCCCAGCGGAATCCGCACATCGATGTTCTGCAAATTATTCTCCCGCGCACCCAGCACCTCCAGCCAGCCGCGGTCAGCCGAGGACTTGATCCGCTTCTTCGGCACCGGAATCGTCAACTCCCGCGTCAGATATTTTGCCGTCAGCGAGCGGGGCGAAGCCAGCACCTGCTCCAGCGTCCCCTCCGCCACCACTTCGCCGCCCCGCACGCCCGCACCCGGCCCCAGATCAAGAATGTAATTGGCGCGGCGAATGGTGTCTTCATCATGTTCCACCACCAGCACTGAATTGCCCAAATCCCGCAATCCCTCCAGCGTCTTCAACAACCGCTCATTGTCCCGCTGATGCAATCCAATGCTCGGCTCATCGAGAATATAAAGCACGCCCACCAACCCCGCTCCCACCTGCGTGGCCAGGCGGATCCGTTGCGCCTCACCGCCGCTCAACGTCCCGCTCTCGCGATTCAACGTCAGATAACCCAAACCCACATTCTTTAAAAACCCAAGTCGCGCACGAATCTCTCGGATAATGTCCGCCGCAATCTTCTGTTGAAAGTCCGTGAGCTTAAGTTGGCCGAAGAAATTGTCCGCCGCCTCGATCGACAAGGAACAAACTTCCATGATCGATAATCCGGGTATGCTCGGCCCCTTGGTTCTTTTGGTCCCAAACGTGGCATTCACTTCCGGCCCGCCAATCGTAACCGCCAGGATCTCCGGCTTGAGCCGCTGCCCCCCGCAGGCGTCGCAGAATTGCGGGCTCATAAAGCTTTTCAAGCGATTCCTCGTGAACTCGCTCTCGCTTTCCTGATACAGCCGCTCCAGGTTCGGCACCACCCCTTCAAATGGTCGGCTGGCCTTGCTCATCTTGCCGGCCCGCCAGAAATTAAAATCAATCTCCGTCGTGCCCGAGCCCCAGAGCAGCGCCTTTTTAAAATCCTCCGGCAACGACTTATACGGCACTTCCAGGCTCTGTTGGTAATGCTGCGCCACCCCGCGCAACATCGCCTTGTAATAAACAATCATCCGCTTGCCACCGCGTCGCCACGGCAGCACCGCGCCTTGATCCAGCGTCTTCTCCGGATCAGGCACGATCAACCCCTCGTCAAAAACCATCTTCTGACCCAGCCCATGACACACGGGACATGCCCCCGCGGGTGAGTTGAAGGAAAAATGCTTCGGCGTGAGCGGCTCAAAACTCAATCCCGTGGCCGGGCTATAATTGCGGTTGGAATGCAGCGTTTCAGTCCAGGTTGAGGACGTTTCTGCGCCCGGAGGTTGATGCAACGCTAATAACCGCCCCTCGCCCCAACGCAACGAGGTTTCTACGGAATCGCTCAGCCGCACGCGAATTTTGTCATCAATTACCAATCGATCCACCACCGCCTCGATCGTGTGCCTTTGCTTCGGATCCAGTTTCACTCGCACATTGTTGGTGAGTTCAATCAGTTCGCCATCCACCCGCGCCCGGACAAAACCTTCACGTCCCAATCGCTCCACCACGTCCCGAAACTCCCCCTTTTGTTCGCGTACCACCGGGGCCAGCAGCATCACCCGCGTTTTGGCCGGCAACGCGCTGATTTTATCGACAATGTCACTTGTGCTCTGGGCCACAATCGGCACTCCGCTGACCGGGCAATGCGGCTGTCCCACATGGGCAAAAAGTAACCGCAGATAATCATAAATCTCCGTTGTCGTTGCGATGATGGAGCGCGGGCCGGTTCCGGAACTGCGCTGTTCAATGGCAATCGCCGGCGAAAGTCCCTCGATAAAATCCACCTCGGGCTTCTGCATCTGATCCAGGAACTGCCGCGCGTAAGCGGAAAGGGACTCTACATATTTCCGCTGTCCCTCGGCGTAAATGGTGTCGAAGGCAAGCGAGGACTTCCCCGAACCGCTCAATCCGGTGATGACCACCAGTTCGTCGCGCGGGATGGCAAGGGTGAGGTTCTTGAGATTATGCTCCCGAGCCCCGCCAATCTTTATGAAACCTTTTGGCATGTTCCGCAAATTTATCCATCAAACAATCATTTAACCTAAATGAAAGTTGTGGTGAAGCAAAGCAAGATGTCGTGGAACCGGAAGACCGGACTAAAACGGTTCACTCTGGGATAATACGCGCCAAAATTGCCTCCACCAGGCCGCGGCGGGGTAACTTGCCCGCCACGCATTGCGTTGCCGCAGAACCAGCCGCAACGCCCCAGCGCAGCCATTCGGCGGGACCTGCCCCTGCTTCGATCTGCTGCGCCACGGCTGCCACCATGGCATCGCCGGCCCCAATGGTATGGACCGCCTTCAGGCGCGGCGGACGAGCGTAAAACGTCGCCCCTTCCCTGTCATTGACCAGCAGGCCACCCGCTGGACCGCGCGAAACCAGCACCCATCCCCGCGTGGCCTTCGAAAGCCCGCGCGCCGCACTCAGGAGGGATGCTTCGGAACCCAATTTGCGACCGGACCATTGCGCTAATTCATGCGCGTTCGGTTTAACTAAAAACGGATGAGCCCCAACCGCAGCCCGCAACGCCTCGCCATCACAATCCAAAATGGTTTTTACTCCCGCGCGACACGCACGCTTGGTAATCCGCCCATAGACATCCGCTGGAACACCACGTGGCAGGCTCCCGGAAAGAACCACACAGGAAGCTTTGCCTGTTAATCGGCTCGTCTCCTCCAAAATCGCCCGTAACTCAGCACGGGATAATTCCGGGCCGCTCTGATTAAAGCGAAGCTGCCCCTGGCTCGCCGTGCTCACAATGGTGTTTACCCGGGATGCCTCGCGCACACTCACTATTCGAGTGCTGAATTTCTCCTCCCGCAAGTAGCGCGCAAGTTCTGCTCCCGTGTCACCCCCCAACGGCAGCAGCAGGCAAGGCTGGTCCCCCAAATGGCGCAACCATCGCGCTACATTGATTCCCTTGCCGCCCGCCCAGCGGCGTTCCGCCTGGATGGTGTTTTTCTCCTCCCACTGCACCCCGTCAACGCGCCATTCGGCGTCAATCGACGGATTCAGCGCCAGTACCAGAACACCCATGGCTATGGCACCTGCACGATGCGATAGAACAGCAATGGAATTCCAGCAATGGGTGTCGGATCAACAAAGATTGTCGTACTCCCACTCGCCGTATTGGTCACAATTGGCGTCCAGACGGCTGATAGCAAATTGGTGGAAGTCTGAATCACATACTTCTCACCCGGCACGGTCGTCCAGGTCAAAGTCGGTCCGTTCGTTGCCCCCGGTGGCGGCCGCGTCACCGTCACTGTAATCGGCAACACGCTCATCAGAATTCCATTGGTCGAAACCGTGGCTCGGATGGTGTAAGTGACATTTGAGGATTCATTATTCGGCACCCCCAGGAACCATAGATCATTGATATTCGTGCCCAGCAGGTTGGTGCGAATCACGATCTGCTCGATACTCGTGCCGGGTCTAACGCTCTGATCAAAGTACGGCGCCGCAAATGGCAGTCTGGCGCGTTGCAACGTCAGATCCACGTTCCCACTCAAATTATACAATTCGAATAATGCCGCGGGATTTGTCTGATCGATCTGGAAACTGAAAAAGTTCGTCAGTGCCACGCCCGGAGTCGCCGTAAAGTTGAATGGCACCCCATTCGTAAGATTGATGATCAACGGCGGTCCTGTTTCCGTGGCCCGAATGGTGTAGTTCACCGCGTTCACGTCATTGTTAAACACCCCCAAATACCAGCGCCCGGGCGACAGCACTACCGGCACGGAATTGGTAAAGACCACAATCGCTTCGTTATTTGTGCCCGGATTGCCGCTGAAATAATCAAAGCTCAATTGGTCGGGCAGCGGCACTCCCTTGCGCGCCACCAAATCCACGTTCCCGCTTGGGTTCAGAATTTCAAAAGCCACCGCAATCCCGCTCGGCGACACGTCATACTGGTAATAACGCTGAATGCCATTCGCCGGCAGGCTGTTGGTCAGCGGCACGCCATTCGTCAGGCTGGTGATGTCAAAATCAACCTCGATCGAGAAGGTCACCGGCGTCGCCCCTTGGTTCTGCACGCCGAGATAATATCGCGCGCCTGGCACCAGCAATGGCGTGGGGCCATTCGTTGTCAACGTCCCGATGCCGCCGGTCCCCGTGGGTATTATCGTGAAGTCCCCGGCGCCGCCGCCCGAGGGTTGACCATTCTGGTTAAACAACAGGTTGACCTGGCCGCCAGTCACATTAAACAGCAGGTTGGTGGCAAACTGCGCCCAGGGCGGCACATCCACTGCGAAATATCGGATATCATTCGCATTAACCACCTGGTTCGTTTGCGGCACCGCATGCGTCAACGGCAGTGAGGACGGCACTGTCGTGTCCAGCGTCAAACTCAACTCCCAGCTCACCAGCGTCGTAATCGCGTTGATGGGGCCGGCGCGGTTATCCACAATCTCCAGCTTCCAGTCGCCCAGAGATCTTTCCCCAATCACCTTGTCGAGTGATTCTTCCGGCAGATAAAAACTGTTCTGGCCGGGTTGCGTAAAGATAAATGTATCCAGGAGCATGCCGGACGGACAGTTCGTAAAATCTATTTCAAACGGTGTGCCGTTCGCAATGGCTGTGAAAGGTATCGAATCAATCACCCAATTGGTAACACCGGTGATTGTATGAACCTGTGTCCCGCCGACCAATACATTGGCCTGCACTGGAGGACAAATGCTCGGCGGCGTCAGGGTGCCACACCTGCCCAAACTTCCAGCATCGAAAATATCTTTGATTTGCGCGACAGTCAGCACTTTGTCATAAAAACCGATTTCATCTATCCGCCCCGGGAAACTCACGCTGGATATGCCGCCGATTCTCTTTCCAAAATACAAGTCAAAGGCTGTTTGCGGCGAAAAACTGGTGCTAAAGTTCGTTGTGGCTACCACGGTGCCGTCGTAATAAAGCTTCGCAGTTCCGCTGATCTTGTCATAAGTAAGGGCTACATGCGACCATGTATTTGGTTGGACAAAGCCCGGGGCGGATGAGAGCGCATGTGAAACTCCCGTTGTGTCCACAAGATTAGCCCATAGCGATCCAACTCCGCCTCCCAATGCTGCCGTCGAAATCCAAAAATGAGCGCCGATCCCCGGAATTCCATTATTACTATTCCATTCCACCAACGGAGCTTGCGATGTGACATCAGATGGATATATCCAACAGTCGATGGTAAATCCGTTTCCCGCGCCGATGTTCAGGCTGGCTGAAGCCGGAACCTTCACATACTGGTCGTTGTTGATATTAAAGTTGAACGCCTGACCCACTTCTCCCGCTATGTATGAGGCTCCATTAACCAGCGCTCCATTTTGTGCGCCGACAATATCCGTGGTAGTGCCATCCCCCGGCCACCAATGAATGGGATCCAACGGCCCGGAACGACGATCCGCGAACTGCAATACATACTTGTTGCCGGCAATCGTCGGCAGGGTTCGGGAAATGCTGCCGTTGCGCAAGCCAAGGTAGTTGCTCCCGGTACGGGCCTGCGTGGGATCACTTAATACTGTTACTTTGTTACTCAGCACTGTCCAACCATCCACGCCTGTGACTGCCAGATAATCGCCAGGTGCGCTCGTCTCAAAGTCGCTGAGCGGCGCGCTGCCGCCGGCAACATTGGTACCGCCAAATGGGGGTATGGCAAATTTAATCGGCACCAGTGCCTTGTTCGTATCCTCGCTGAACGTCGCATAGTTGATCGCCCGGTTGATTCCTGTGACAGTATAAGTCCATTCCGTCGTATTGGGATTGCCGCCTTCATTCATTATAACGACCACGCTGGTGGCTACCCCGGGCCCATAATCAATTGCAAAGTTGCCGCTGCCACTGATTGATCCTGAGTCGAAGATTTTCACCCCATCGTAATAAACATGGATGGTGTCTGGAATCGTGAAGAAATCGTAGCTGATCAGCAGCGTGCCAACATTGCCCCCGGTGGCGAGGACATTGGTGTTGGCCGCAGCCCCGCCGGAGGAAGTGACCGGAAATGAGTTGGTAATATCGACGCCTGCGCCATAGCCATTGGTGCTCAACCCTCCCCGGTTCTCCGCCAGCAATGTCCGCGTCCCTTGCGGACTGATCAACGTCAGCACCAAATCCGAAATGCGCGGATGGTCAATCCGCACCCCGACTTCTGCCCGCACCACGCGGCTGTCAATGCTCACCGTATTGGTCGAGTACGTCACCGCATCATCCAAAAGCGTCTCACCCCCGCGTGATAGGAATCGGAATGGCTGTAGCGGATTCAAATCCAATGCCACACTCTTGAAAATCGTGACCGTCACCGGTGTCAGGTTCGGATTGTACACCGCGATGAAATACCGGCCCGCGTTCAATGGCGGACTGTCAAACTTGGTGATCGAGAGGGAACCGCCCGGCGGATTTATCAGTGCCATCTTGTCAAACGTGTTCAGCGTCGGAAAATCATCGCGCCGTAAAAATAATTCCACCGGATTCGGCGTCGTCGCTGAGATTGCAATCGACACCGTCAAGTTGGTCGCTTCGGGCGGCACATCAATGAAATCGAAGAAGAACGCTCTCCCCCTGATGGTCACCGTCACGCCGTTCGTGGCGGACTCCGGCTCAATCAATACATCCAATTGGTCCACTCGCCCGGTCTGCGTCAGTGAATCGTCCACCATGGAGAGCATCCAGACGCCATTCACCGCCTTGTCGCCCACGAACGTGCGCAGGCTGCCCGGACCATCCGATTTTCGGGACGCGATGGGCGATCCAATCGCATCTCCCTCACCGCTGTCATCATAGATCAAGGTCTCGTTCGTCAGGCCGTTATCCAGGAAGGTATGATTGTTGAGCACCGCAAACTTGCTGCCATGGCTCAATGTGCCGATCGTATCGCCATAGTTCTCATGCGTAACCTGGTTGGTTACGATGATCCGCCGAATGGCATCCGGCTCCGTGGTCAGCGCCAGGATGGTTGCCTGGCCGGGCAACGCCGGAGATCCATCGGGTATATTTACCGGGAAATCCCCCAGCACCGTTAAGTGAATGTTGCCGTTCGCGTCCCTCAGGCCAAAGGGCAGCTTGTTCGCCACGGCCACAAAGCCATACTCCGCCCCTTCCTGGTCCTCTGATTTGACTCCGACGTAGTAAATCTGACCGGGAACGGAATTGCTGTACAACACCTTTTCCGTACCGGTGCGCGTTCGGGAAACATCCGCTGCCACCAGCACAGCCGAATTCAAGTTGGTAAGCCGTCGATTACTCGAAACATACAGATCAATGTCCGCCTCCGTACGGGTTGCATTGTTGGGATCGGTTTGCCGTGTGCCCATGCGTGGCACGCCCAGGTTCGGTGGCAAAAACGTGATGAAAGCCACGTTCGTAAACAAAGTGGTGTTCGTGTAAACATAAAAGTGCCACTGATTGGTCACACCACTGGTGCCGGTATATTGCGAATTCGCCCCCACCCGCTGATTGAATATTGGCACCCCATTCGTCGCAATGCTCACCACGTTTACGTTATTGCTCACTGTGGCGCTGGGCGCCGCCAGCGTAAAGGCATTCGTCAACTCACCCGCATCACCGCTGGAAATAACCAGCGCAAAATCCTGGACGATGCCGTTCGTATTGGCTGTGATCGCGTTCACGTTCACCCGCCGGGCCTGCACCGTGATCGAGAAATTCGTCCCGCGCGGGTTATCCAGAAACACATTCTCCACATTGTTGACCATGTCCAGCGGTGGGGGCGTGTTGGTGTCCCAAGGCTGTGTCGATTCTCCTGCGGGGATGTTATTGCCAAAATAAACGTCTCCCGTATCCAGGTTGGTGACAATCAGGTCCAGATCATTGACCAATTTCAAACTCGCTGCCGGGTTGCCCGGCGGATCGGTCCATACCAGCGTGATGCGCAAGGGCAGGAAAACCCCTCCCCGGGCCAGTGTCAGTTTCCGCGTTTGGCTGTCGCCTGTCGCCAGGGCATTTGTGGGACTTTGGTCAAAGAAGCGCATTGCGGCGCCCGCCAATGGATCCAGACTCGTGGCATTTGTCAGGGCGCCCGGAATACTGTTGGCGATTTGCGGCAATCCCCAGCCTTGGTAGTTCACTAGCGGGTTGACATTCAGGTCATAGGGCGCACCCAATGGCCGCGCTCCATTGATCAACAAGGCCTTCATCAGCGCTGGGCTGTTGGTGACATGCATCCGCTGCTCAAAAAACTCCTGCATCAATGCCAGCATCCCGGACACACCCGCCGCCGCCATGCTCGTGCCCGATTCAAAACGATAGTAGGGAGCCAGCTTCGCGTTCAGGTTGGTTTTCAACAACTGCAACTCCGGATGATCATTGGTCCTTATCAACTCTGTCACCAAATCATAACTCACTGTGATATTCGTGCCGTTGCCCACGCTGTAGAACAGCGTCGTGCCGGTATTCAATGCAAAGTTTTGCGGTGCTGAAACCTGGTTGGTTCCTCGAAAATCAAAGGTGGTCACCGTCGGGTTATCCGCATACCTCACATAAATTGGCATGGGTGGAAATGGATCAGGTGAATGATCAGTCGCAACTACTGTGATGGTCAATCCGACCGCGTCATCCGGTATGAAAATCGAATACGGTGTCAGCGAATTCGTTTCCACCGTTTGGTTGATGAAGGTATTGAATTGGAAATTAGTCGGATTATAATACGCATTCGTGTCCCACTGGCTGGAGCGGTCCGATACCACAAACGTCCCCGGTGCCACCACGTCCGGCTTGAAACGCCCACCGTCCCCCTCAATACCAATGCCCACATTCCCACGGCTTGAAAATCCAGGTACCAGTCCTTGATCATGCGTGACGGCCAAAAACGGTTGATTCGTTACTCCGTTTACCGCCAGCTCATTGGTAATGCTTCGCTCCTGCTCAATCGCTCCCACGGTGATGACGTTCTTCGCCGTCGCGGGGGACAGAATACTTTGCGCATCGCCCCCCGTGCCAAGATCATCATCCCCGTTGCCATCATTCCCCGCCGAGAACACGAATAACACCGGCTGCGAGCCGGACACCTGTGGCAGCGCATCTCGCACCGCCGCGTCATAGTTCGCCGCTTCAATGTTATACTCTGCCGCCGCGATATAATTCCAACTGTTGTTGGAAATCAACGAGTTCGTCCGCGCTCCCTGTTCCTGCAAATCATTGTCCGAGTGATTATCCAACGGTAGCGAATAGAGTTTGGCCAGCGGTGCCATCCCGCGGAAATTCGCATTGCTTGACGAACCTACGACGTTGGTCACCGTCGTTGACTTCAAACCGCTCCCCGCAATCGTCCCGCCCACATGGGTGCCGTGGCCGTTCGTATCTACCAAGCTTAACGCGGTATCGCCAAAAATCCGTCCCGTCAAATCCGGATGGGTCATATCCACCCCCGAATCGTTTAGGGTCACCAGCACGTTTGTCCCGCTCAAGCCGAGATAATTCGTGGTCGTTGCACCATTCAGCGTAATCCCCAGCCGGGTGCGGAAAAGATCATTGGCTGCCACCCGCGCATGTGCCCGCCCCACCAATTGCACCATCGGCAGGCGCGTCAATGCCGCCAACTGCTCCGGTCCCGGTTGCACTGTCATCACCTGTCCGAATGGCGAACGCTCTCCCTGGCTCAATACCGTCATCCCCATTTTTTTGAGTGTCTCCGCCGCACCGGTTGCGTCTGGAAATAGCGTTACCTTCAAAACCGTTTCCGCTGGTAAAGCCTGTCCTTCCACCGCCAGCTTCAAGAGCCCCGTTTCCAGCTTGTAATACGGCTCATAAGGCAGCACCGCCTGCGTCTGCCCGTCCCCCGCCAATTGTTGCGCTCCCGCCTCACCCATCCGCACCAGGTAAGCGTTGTTGGGAATGTAGGAAACAATCGTCGCCCCGGCTTCACGCAAGCGCGCGCGAAACGCGTCATCCGGCGCGCCCCGCGCCTGCACCACGTAGCTCCCGTTCTGCTCCGGCGCACGCAACGCATCGGGAATCTTCAGATTCATCGGCTGCTCGGTATCAATCAACGCATTTGCCAGCAGGATCGCCCGGTCATTCCCCACCAACTGCCCCAGGCTCTTCCCCGTGTTGCTCAAACGATACGCCAGTCGTGCCTTGATGGCAGCCGCGCTCGCCTGTTGGGTGGCATTGGAATCCGCTGGATGGCTCAATAACAGGATGGATGGCAACGCCTGCGCCACGGGTTGCGCGACGGACGAGGCAACCGCTTGTTTCATCTCTGGCGCAACGGCAGCCCGGCTTTTCTTCTCGGCCTGCCACCGATCACCCAATCGCCAGAAATAAACCGCTCCGGCCAGGCAGAGCAAGCTGACCAGAAACCAAAATAAAGGTCTCCTTTGCATAGTATTTAGTACGGCTTAATTCCGAACGGCCAAATCAAAGGTACAGCGATGGCACAGGGCGATTTCGCCTTCCCTTTCAATTTTGGCCGTTTCATTATCATATCCCACTTCCGCATTCCTTCCAATTTAATTTTCCTATTCCGGCGGTAACACGTTGAAACTTTCCACCACTACGCGTGGCTGCGTCTGCGGTTTCCCCGGCACGGGCGCATTTTCTATCCGCACCACCGTACGCGTCGCCACTTCTGCGGTAATCTGATAATTCGTGCACATCCCGAAGAACTGCCCGCTCTGCATGATCGAGTGCTCGGCCGGTTTCAACGCCTGCCCATACGCATAAATCACATACCGCGCCTCCCCCACCTTCAACAATGACAGGATTTGCTCCGGAATCCGCTCATAAGCCGCATCACTGATGCCCCGTTTCAACTGTTGTGCCGTGGTGAGGTTCAGGAATGGCGAGTTGGTCGTCAACTCCGGCACTGCGAGAATATCCCCCACATGCTGGAATACTCCTCCCATATGAATCGGCACTCCGTTGGTGTTGGCCGCCGTGCGCTCATTGTTGATGGCCCGCACGATTTTCAAGAAAGCATCGTTATGGATGATCGGGTCAATATTCGTCGCCGTATACTGCGGCGGCTTATCAAACAAGTCATCGTCTATCGTCGTGTTCGTCAATACCACCACCCCTTGTAAAATGGCCGCCCACGCCGCCAGGTTGGTCTGGTTCACCGATAATCGCCCGCGCGTGGCATTGTCATTCTGCCCGACCGTAAACAAATCCAAAATCCGCCAGTCATTTGTCGGCTGCGTGGCTACGGCATCAATATAGTTAGGATTTCCACTCCAGTTCTGCCATGCGTTGGACCCCACTGACCCCGACTTCAAATAAACGGTCTGCCACGGTGTACCGCGGTGCACCCGCCCCAACCAGCCGATATTCGGAAACTTGTTGGTCGGAAAATCCCAGTCATCCGACCGGGTAATCAGCGGATCTTTGAGGTTAATGGCAAATGAATTCGAGTCACTGCGACCAGATGCCCCCAGCACTGGCCAGGGAAGATAGCGAGTGTTAACCCTTCCCAGGTTATCTAGAACGCCATTGGTGGCGGTTGCCAAAGCGCGATTAGGCGGATTGATCGAAGCGGCCTTATTGGTAAGTGCTCCCAAATCACCCAAAGTGTAATGAACCAATGGGTCATTCGCCTGCCAGGTGTAATAAAGGGAAAACTTTGCCGTGGGAGTGAAGGGCGCCATTGCCTTTAATGCCGGGTTTAGGTTTGTCTGGTTTAGGTAAAAATTCCTGAAGCCCGTCGTCTCCTGTAGCTGGACACTGGAGCTAATTCCTTGGAGCGTTTGATTTTTCCAATCATTATTCGCAACCTGAATATTAGCTGCTGAAATTTCCAACTGATTGACGATGCCCTTAGTCGGTGTTGCTACAGTTGTGCCGCCGCTGATTCGATTTGTCTGCCAAACTTGCAATTTGTCGTCCCCAATCATTTCTGCATTCATGTCACGATTAGTACCCATGCTAAACTGCACATAATCAATGATCCTGCCGGTATTAGGATCACGCATGGTGAATTGGAGCCGATTGGTAATGTTCAACCCGAATTGCGGCACCGGAAAACCAATCACGTTCGCTGAATCAAATGGATCATTTACCCCGGTGCTAAGCGTAAGCTTATGAGTGTTCAACGAATAGACCTCATCCGGCAGGAACAATACGTTGGTGTTCAATGGAATCCTGAAGGAAATCACATCTGCGTTCATGTTCCCAGAGCCTTGATATCCGGCCCAAGTCCCTGCGGCCACGGGAGACGTAAACGGTAATATTGGCGTCAATATCACGTTATTACTCAGAATGGCCCCATACTCGTTGGTCAATACCATTGTCAGATTATTCGTGACAAAAATCTCAACGTTGCGTGGATAGGCCGCAACATATGAATTCCAGGCTTCCGCCCCCACTACATTGGAGATGCCGATCACATACAGCTGGTTGGTGGTCCAGCCGCTTCGCGGGGTATCGAGCGTGTGCTTGTCAATCTGTAGCCTGCGGGTAATTTGCGTGATGCTTTCCATCGAGAGTTCATTGAAGTTAGGAAATCCCTTCTTCGCCCCAATTACCCATGGAATGTTGTAAATGTTCATGACCGCCAGCGGAGTGTTGTTCAGCTTTGTAATCACTGCCTGGGCATCCTCTGGCAGAGAAAACGGAATCGTCTGGTAGTCGGTGGTATTTGCGCCAACTTCCACGAACCCGTTGATATAAATATTGTTGCCCGAAACACCAAACGTGGGACGAAACACCGAGGGATAATACGGCGCAGCATTAGGATTGGGCCCGACGAGAAACGCGCGGTTGGTACTCGCATCGTAAATATTGGCCGCCAGTTGCAACATCCGGTTTATCGAGGAACTGTAATAATTCGTCGGATAAATCGGGATATTCGTGACACTCAGATTCAGGTTGGCGGGATAGTTCGATGGATAGGCACTGACCATATCTTTTATCAACCGATCCGCCGCGTTGGTGAAAAACTGGAGTGCATTGTTCCACGCCACAAAATTGGTCGCCACCAATCCACCCACATTCACGTAATTCAGGTTGAGTGCGTCCGGCGAAACCGGGGCCGACTCGACGCCCATTTGCCGCAGCAAACTGTAAAAAGTATAGCGGTCATAAGACGAGTTGGTCTGCAACCCGGCCGAGTACAGCCGGTTGGAAAACGTGATGATATTGGGGTCCGCACTGAATAAATCCTGGCTCGAGAAAAAATGACGCGGGTTATCGTCGCCCGACCATCCTCGGGTCGTCTGGTTCACTGGTGTTAGGTCACTGTCGCTCGTCGGCGCTGTCGCCGTGCTCCAAGGCGCCACCCCACGCAAATAACCGTCAATAAAATCCGTCTGGAAGGCGCTGCTGCCCGGCGTGCCAAAGAGCGTAAACACGGACCTCAGGCCTGAATTTGCAGTGGGAACATAAGACCCATTATAGCGATAGCGCAAAATCCCCAACGCATCGTCGAACGCAAACCCGCTGCTGAGTTGGTTGGCATTGGTATTGTAAAGATACTGCCCCCCCCATTGGTTTGTATTCAAATAATACAGAAACCCCGCCAGGTTGATTTCCCAGGAACCAAATCCCTGGTCGCGCAGATAGCCGTCCGCCTTTGGGTTGAGCTGTTTGGCTTGATTATGAATATAATTGATGTCCAGCGTATTCCCGACCGGCTGCGCCAGGAACGCATATCGCGCCACATACTTGTTGCTGCTCGAATGCCGGAACTCCAGTGTGTCGAAGATGCCCACCTTGTCCAAAATCCCCACCCATTCCGGGTCCCCGACGAAATAATTGATGTTGGTTGTGAGGTTCCCCTTGTCGTCGTACCAGTAACCAAACCCGTTGGTGTCATAGATCCCGTTGCGGTTCAAATCCAGGTAGTAACGAAAATCGGGCACCAGTTGCGACTTGTTCTTGACGATGAAAACCGGCGGCCGTGGCAGCAACTCCTGGTTGTTCAGGTTCTGCAAAAAATCATCGCCCGTGATAAATGCTCCACTGTTATAATTATAGTTCACGTTCGTGATGGACGTGCGGTCAGGCTGGGTCGTGGTGAAGCCCGCAGGGCTGACAAAGTTCGTCGAGACCAGCAGGTCAAAGTCCAACCCGTTGGTTCGCGCCAGCATCGAAGACAAAATCCGCGCTATGGCCTGTTCCGTCGCCGCATTGGCCGCGTTGACCGCATCGCTCTGGCTTGATTGCGTCGTCACCCGCTCCCGCTCATGCCGGCTGACCACCAGGAACGTCACCGCCATGAACGTGATCACCGAGAGCAAAATCAGGGTGATGACCAGCGCTACGCCTTGTTGGGATTTGCTTTTCATTTATATGCTGCAGGATCTACGTTGCGAATCGGAATGCGTTGCCGGAACAGGTGCACCTGCCCCGCGTGCGTGGCGAGAAACTTGCGCGACGCCGGCGAGTCGGTGATGCTCTTCAACCGCTCCAACGCCCGCGTTTCCAGAAAGCCCATCTCCAATTCCACATACGCCGGCGTCGCATTGCTCTTCAATTGATAATTGTAATTGTCGGTGGCGATGTTGTACGCCGGGATTACGATGGCCTGCGCTGCAATCATCCCCGAGGCAATGCTGTTGGTGATCAGCGTTACATTGGTCCCATAGGCATACGCCCGGACACTGAAATGCACCACGCCTTCTACAATGCGGCTCGAACTCATCGGGAGGTTTATAGTGCCGGGAGGCAGCGGCAGCCCCATAAAATTTGTCAACGCCAGGCCAATTTGCGCCGGCGAGGTCAGGGTGTAGTTGGTGCGGTACAGCGTGCCCACGCCGAATTCCGGGGTGGTAATGACGTACCCAACCGCATTCCACTGCAGATTGTTATGCGTCACAAAGAACAACTGCTGCATCATGTTGGTGCGAACCTCAACTGGGTCTGCCAGCTTTTGCGTCAGCACTGCGGGCGTGCCGTCTGGATAAAACTCCAGTGCCACATTGAAATTATGGCCGTTCACGTCCCTGCTGTAGCCGGGGGTAATCTGCTCCAACTCCCGCCCAATTAGTTCCGAAGCCGCACGGCCCGATTCCAACACATCCACCTGCGTCGTGCTGCTGACCAGCGCCCGGCGGGTCTGGTCGAACATCGCCACCAATCCGATGATGATCACGGATAACAAAGCCACCACCACCAGAATTTCAATCAACGAAAATGCCCGCTGCGCCGCGCTCGGCCGCCGGCGGTCCGACGAAGGAATAGAAGGATGGCGTGTTGTCGGCATGATGCTCATTGACCTTGACCGTCGTAGAGTTTGGATTGGATGAAGTAGAGAAACGGATCAAATCGATTCACGGCGGCATTGGTATAAATTGAACCGCTCATGACCGTGCGGAATACCTGCCGCCCATTGCCCGTTCGCCCGTTCGGCAGTACTGGCCAGTTAAACCGCAATCGGACTTGATTCAAATTGTGCCGCAGAGCTGCTTGCACCGTCATATAATTCGAGCGCGCTGTTACATCCGTCGGGCTTAAAAGTGAAGCGGTATAATTTGTCCAGGACCCGTCATACTCCACGTCAGGCACAATCTCCGGCGTCAACCGATACCGAAACGCAAAATCCTTCGAAGCTTGATTCGTCCCCTGCTCCACCACCGGACCACTAATGCCGCGAAAATCCGCTGTCACATAATTGCTCAAATAGCCGCCGCTTGGCAGATAGATATACTTCGGAGTGCTCAACAGACCCACGATATTAAATCCATTGGTCAAAAAGCATCTCGTCTGCAATGCATTTGGTTGAACTTGATAATTTGTGGAGGTGTAAAAGCTGAGAGACCTGTTCAGAAATCTTCCTTTGTTATCGTATTGATACGTCCAGTTGGTGACGACGATGATATAATTCGTCAAATCATCCTGTCCGCGCGTGCCGCTCCGGATGGCATCCATCAAAAACGCGGAATCAAAATTAATAATGGTCTCCTCCCGGTTTTCCTTTTGCACGTTCATCCCCGTGGGCAGGATGCCGATGATCGCCACGAGGGCAAAGCCAATCACCGCCAGGCTTAACGCAATTTCCACCAGCGTGAACGCCGCCGTGTGTCGCGTCGCACCAACTCTTTTGTATGGTTTCATTGAATCGTCTGGCGTTCCACCCGGGCGCGCCCGGTCAACCAATCGATGTGGATTTGGTTGTAAGCTTTTTTGTTGTCGGGAGGCGGCAAAACTCCATTCGTGCTGGCATTGATGGATTTATAACTGACATAATACGCCTCCCCCGCCACCGTCTCACGCGCATCCGCCGCGTTTGGCAAAATTGTCCCGGTCGCGTCGCGATCAAAAAAAATGCTCCCCCGTGCCAGCGGAATATACTCATCCTGGCGGCTCACCAACTGCCCCAGGTAGTCAAAGCCGATATACGGCAGCGTGGCTATCGCTGGCGGAAAATTCGTCGCGTAGGGAAACGGAAACACGTTGGTGTAGAGAAAAGTCGGCGCGTAGTTTGCCGCGAACAAATACTTGTTGGTGGCAATGTAAATCCCGTTCGGCAAACTCTTCCATTCCGTCAGATAAGTCGGATTGGCATGCCCGGGTTGCTCCCCCACGCTCCGCATCGTTAACAACGCATAGGTCGTATATTGTCCGCTGTACAACGTCCGGGTCGCGCGCACCCGCGGCAAATCACCGCCCGGCACTGGAAACTGCGTCGTATCCGTCACCCAGGGCGGCACAAACACAATATAAACCGTCGTATGCTTCGCCATCGCCCGCGAACGCGCCCCCGCAATGTCATCCAGCAATTGCCGGTTCGCCGCCGCCATGGCATTGGACTTCCCAAATCCCCGGAACGCCGGAATCGCAATCCCCGCCAGAATCCCCATGATCGTGATCACCACCAGCAACTCAATCAAGGTAAACCCCCTTGCCGCTCCTCTTCCTGATTCGCGCTGCCAACTTTTCTCTGGAAAATCTCTCATGTTCTATTGCCAGCTTAGAATGTTATCCGCGTTGAAGCCCACATTCGCCTTCGCCGTCGGACTGTCGTCATACTTCCCATCCGGCCCGCGTGACCAAATCATCACCTCACCGGCGAACTCAAAAAATCCGTTGCCATTATCTGACAGCCCGTTGAGACCCGGCGATGTTCCGGCTTGGGTGCGTGATATGTTGCTGCCGTAAAGCGCATCCCGGCAGCGCTTGTCCTCGCTGGTGTCCAGCGTGAAAAC
>JAQGPA010000162.1 GCA_028293325.1 Pedosphaera sp.
TCGTGAATGAGGTTTTCATTTTCATAAAGGATTATTGCCGATGACAGGTGCGTCTGTTGATGTGAGCCACATTGCTTGTTCATTATGAATAGCCCAATGGGACAGCGGGTTAGCGCCTATTTTCAGCTTTTTTCGGGATTATGGATTTGACGAATAAATAATAAAATATTCCGCTTATCTGATTCTCCCCAGTTTCTGGCGTGTCGGCACGTTTTAGGGGTGGAAAACACCTCAGACTAAGTTTTGCCCTTTTCCGAAACAATTTAGCCGGGCGTGCCCAAAACTCGGCGGCAAATCATTGCAGCCGGAAAAAAACGGCAGGCTCGCTGTTGCTGACGGTGAAGGAGATTTGCGGTACCGCATTAGTGACGGGCACCCACGGCCCGGTCGCCAGATTCGTTGTCATCTGCAAGGTATAATTTGTGCCTGCCGATGCCGGCCAGAAGACGAGAATCTGCCCACCCCCGCTGCCTATGGCCAGCGGGGGAAGAATGGTTGTCGCGCTGACTTCTGTAGAATCAGCGCTCTCACCGCCCGCGTTCACGGCAGACACAACATAGAAATAGGTCGCCGCAGCCAAGCCGATGTTGCTGTAACTAGTGCCAGTTACCCCAGTGGCAATGGTCGTGTAAGGCCCACCGCTGACCATGGCACGCTTGACGTTATAGCCCGTCGCCCCGCTGGAGGCCATCCAATTCAGGTTGATTTGGCTGGTTGAAACTGCCGCCGCCGTCAATCCCGTCGGGGCCGTGGTAAGAGTCGTCGTGCTGGCTTCTGTGGAATTAGCGCTCTCACCGCCGGTGTTCACGGCAGAAATGACATAATAATAGGACACCGACGAAGCCAGGCCGGTGTCGCTGTAATTCGCGGCCGTCACTCCAGTGGCAATGGTCGTGTAAGGCCCGCCACTGACTGCGGCGCGCTTGACATTGTAGCTGGTCGCTCCGCTGGTTGCCCTCCAGTTCAAGTTGATCTGGCTGGTTGAAGCCGCCATCGCCGTCAGGCCCGCTGGTGGCGTTGGAAGGCTGCCTGACACGGTAATGTTGTCAAAATTTGCAATAAGTGCGCCGGTAGTGCGACTCGTCACGGCCAAGCCAATGTAAACTGTGTTAGCCATGGTGATGCTAACGGTAAACTCTTGCGTCCACGCTACGCCTTCGGCCGATGCGTAGCCTGTAAACGTGCTGCCACTGCGCACCAGCCGTACCCAATACGGTGCCACAAGGGTGGCTGCCCGGCTGCCGCTGGTCGTGCCTCCGGTAGTCGTGCGATATTGCCACGTCACCCCGTTGGCAGGTGTCAAAGTAATGCTGGCCTCGGTGGCATTGGTGGCGAGTGTCGCCCGAATCATCACCCCCGCTTTCGCTCCCGAGTAGGGGTCGTTCATGCTGGCGACCCGCGCGGTGATGGTGCAGTTGGTGCCACCACCCTGATACAGGTAACGAAACTGTTCCGCCGTTCCTGCGATGTCCGACCCTGAACCGGTGACGGCATACGTACCGTTGCTATAACTCACACTACCAACGATTCCCACTACGCCAATATCCTGCGTCAACCAGGCAGAATTAAAAGTTGTCACGCTGGCTTCGCTGGAGTTGCCGCCCTCACCGCTGGTATTGACGGCTGAGACCACGTAGTAATACGTTACGCCCGCAGTCAGACCAACATCGTTGTAACTGGTGGCAGTTGCTCTATTGGCAATGATCGTGTAAGGTCCGCCACTCGTTGTGGCGCGTTTGACGTTGTAACTTGTGGCGTATAAGCTGGCCGTCCAGGACAAATTGATTTGATCACTGCCAACTGCAGCTGCCGCCAAGCCCGTGGTTGGATCGGGTGGGCCGGTCAATGGCCATGTATAAATGACCACTGAGCTCCCGTTATAGTTATCCTTGGTTATCTGATATTGACCGTTCGATTTAAGGTAAGCCGTGATGCCATACATTGAATCTATATCATTGCCAACGTACACCGAGCTGCTGTTCGACAGGGTTTCAACCAAGCTGCCATTATCAAGTTCAAAGACGTCTATGGTGTTTGTGGCATAGTATCCGATAAACACATAAGCGCCGACAACCGCCATCGATTTTGCCTGCGCCCGGGTCAGGGTGATGACAGAGTTTGGATTGTTTGTGTTACCCGCCAACCATCCCTGATACACCTGAATTGTGTTCCCGATCAAACCAAAGGTGCTGCTTCCCCCTGCCAGGACCATGGTGTCGCTGCCCGGCACATATCCAAGACGGTTCAACGGCATAATGCCCGCCGGCGTTGGAACCGAGATCGGGGATCCCCACACCGGCTGGCCATTGGTGCTGAAACCGGTCAATGGATTATGGATAATGGTTGATCCATTATAGGAGAGCCAGAGGTCCCCCGTGGCAGGCTCAAGTTGGAATCCATTGTAGATGCGTGCGCCCGTGTAACCAAAAGTCAGACCAGGTATGGCAATATAACCATTGGCCGCATTGAAATAATAGGTTTCCACTGCGGCTGGATCCTGACTATATACCGCGAGTATGCGGTTTGTGCCAACACAGGCCACACTGGCAAAGTCTTCACCACGACTCTGGAGGCTTGTGTTGATTCGTTGATCGTTCGGGTAAAGGAACGGATTAATGGTGTTGGCCACAAAGCCGCCCCCGCCCGACCCGGTAAAAAGAAATTCTCCGCTGTATAAATTGGTGCCATCGGTCCCCGGATCCGCAGCGGCTACGCCCTCGAAGTTCAGCGACTGGAGGGTCCAGATCAGCGATCCCAAACTGTTGTAACAATGCAGGTCGGTCCCGCCGTTTCGGCCCAAGTCCCAAGTCCCGCCCCAAGGATTGTTCAGCACATACACATTGCCCGCATTGTCGCTACCAATCCCCACCACCCGGGTGAATCGCTTGGCACCGGTTGTCCCCATGATCACGCCGTCGTTGGTGGACAGATAACCTCCGGTGACACCATAAGTGCTGCTCAAGCCAGGCGTGGCCGTCAGGTTCGTATAGATCTTGATATTCATGTCCGGCCCCTGATCCCCAACCCAAAGCTGATTTTGTGGATTGACATACAACGCCGAGGGACGCGAGTTGGTTCCCATGGCTATTATCGTTCCAGCTATTCCGTTGGTCCCATACCGGATCAATGTTCCGGTGCTCATTTGCGCCACCCAAACATAGGCCCCGTTGGTTTCCACGGCTATTGCTCCAGGCGCTGTGGCGCTCCATTGATATTGAAACACGCCTGCAGTGCTCCAAACTTGAATCAGATTGTCAACCGTATCGCTGACGTAAAGCGTCTGTCCATTGACATCTGCGATTCCGTTAATAAGAGGCCCGGCTCCACCCGCAGGTAGTGTATTCGTGCTGGCGGTCACTGTAAACGACAGGTCATTCACCCCGTTGGAACGATTAAACCGTCCTACTTGTCCGTTATGCGCTTGCAATTCCACAAAAATATTGGTGTTGTCGCCTGCGATGCAGCTCCCTTGTGCGGCGCCAGTGCCTCCCATTGCCCCGATGGTCAGCCCATTTGAATAAACTCCAATATCGCTCGAGTTTTCATCCCAGATCGATGCCGTATAAACCACCCCGTTGGTGGCCACCCACATGGAGCGGGCGCAGTTGCTTACATGATGGGCATTGTCACCATAGGTGTTGCCCACCCAGGTCAATTTATATTGTCCGTAGCTCATTACGCTGCCCAGCATAAACGCGGCAATAATGAGCAGTGATTTTACTCGATTCATAAAGTCATTTCATTCTTTCTCACGTTGACTCCACCGACGCGCTTTCACGATCATGATGCATTCTGTATGAGTATTCTTCGAGCAGGCCGGCCAGCGTAACCCGAACCCACAAATCCCGGCCATTTTTCAGTGCTGCCATAACGTCTGTTTAGTTACGGGCAATCACTGTTGTAGTAAGTAATACTCCTGCATATTGACTGGATTAACGATGTTCGTGGATAAGTTGAGATTGCCGCTTCCATCAAACACGTTGGTCAAAACCCGCGTCCATTGCGTCAGCGGTAGCGCCACGTTCGTGCTTTGCAACAGCACATATTGCCCGCCCACTGTGCCATTAGTCGCCATGATTGTCAGTGTCGTTCCATTCAAACTGATACTTGTGATGTGCGGTTGCGATGGCGAACCTCCGGATACAACCAGAAACAATTCGCCGCTAATAATTTGCAACGCAACCGTAGCGCCGGAAACAATACCGCCGCCACTCACCGTAACCGCCGGCACGGTTCCAGCCACCAGGCCTGCATTCCCCGCCGTGGCTACAGAGATGATTTTGTAGCTGCCCGATGCCAACGCCGACCCGGTATTGTTGACATTGAACAGGGTCGAGCCCGACAACGTTACCGTACCGTTGGTGACATTGAATGCAGGCGTACCAGATACATAGGACACAGAAATGGTGCCCGCTCCACTGTTCAGGCTGCCATTGAGGATGCCGGTGCCCGACGCGTTATTCGACAAGGTCTGACCCGAACCCAATGTGAAGGTGGAACCCATGCCGGAAACATTCAGGATGGCTCCATTGGCAACCGCTATCACCGGGCTGTTGGAGAGGGTGGATGTAGCACCGGCGGGCGCACTCAAAGCCAGCGTGCCGGCGGATATCGTGGTGTTGCCCGTGTAAGTGTTGGTTCCCGAGAGTGTCCACGTCCCCGTGCCCACTTTGGTCAGCGCAACCGTCCCCGCCCCGCTGACCATCGCGCCCGCAAAGGTGCTGTTATTATTGAGATTGCCCACTTGGAACGTCACCGTGGTTCCTACAACACTATTGCTGACTACAATGGCTCCGTTGCCCGTGGTTCCAGCACTGTTGAGATCACCTAGTTTAATCGTCTGGCTGCCGGTGCCAGCCCATTGCAACACGGGTTTGCTGCTGAAGGCGCCAGTGAGTGAATATAAATCCCACGTGGCATGTGAACCGTCAAAGGTGCTCGAACCGCCAAGAGCATAGGTGAAAACTGTTGCCGTGGTATTGGTATTGGCGGACAACTGCAACGTGCCCTGAAATCCCGACATGTCACCGCTAAAAGTAAAGGTGGGTGACTTACTCGGATCTTGGAGAACATTAATTGTGCCAGTGCCACTCCACGGACCAGAGGAACCATAGGCGCCCGCATCTAACCACCAGCTATTACCCGTGCCGTTGACCACAACCGCATTCGTCACGATAAAACCAGTCGTGTTCTGCAAAGTGCCGCCTCCGTTAAAGGTAAGCGGGCCAGTGCCAAATGCCGTGGTGGTATTTATCCGATAGTTTGAAACCACCCCAGTGTTGTTTGTTAAAGTTGTGCCGCCGGTGTGTGTGTTTGCCGGCGATAGGCCGGAGGAACCGCTGCCGGTGATGATCACATTGATGGGACCGGTCACCAAGGTGTTGGCCAAAGAAGAACTGTTATTGCCATTTCCTACCGTGAAGTTCGCCAGCGCTCCTGAATTGGTGACGATGCCCTGGCCGGTGCCACTTGTAGCTACCAGCCCCACCCCCAAATCATGACCGTTCAAATCCAAAATTCCACCAATATTCACTGTAAGATTTGCGGTAGTAGTGCCGATCGCATTCGCCACCCCCTGCCTGACGGTGCCTTGGTTAATACAAAGATAGACACCGCTGTTTGTGCCGCCGAGGACCAGCGTGCCGGGACCATTCTTGGTTATACCAGCCGTCGTGCCACTACCGACAGTTCCGTTTATGGTAAGTGTGCCCGTCCCCATCTGATTGATGATTGCCTCCACATTGGCCGCCCCAACCTGGCCGTTGGTAATGGTGTAATCATTCGCACCGAACATCAGCAAACCTATGGACGAGATAAACATCACATCGCTCGCGCCTCCCAAATCAAGCGTGCCCGGCCCGGACGAGGCATCCAAGGTCAGGGAATTAATTCCAAAACCCGCTGAACTCATGGTCACATTGCCGGAAGTGATGTAATCTGTCGTAGCGCTCGTGCCGCTGGTGGGCAGCATGGTCTGGCCCGTCAACCGGATTATGTTTCCACCGGAAAGTGAAGCAAAGCCAATCCCGGTCGCATCCTTGACCGTGGCAAAGCCCAAGACGTTGTTGGCAGCGACACTTGACGGAGTTGAGGTCAACGTGCCACCGAGAGAAAGATCAATACTCAATGAATTTTGGCCACCACTGCGGTTCCAAGTGTTGCCCAGTGTCAGGGTTGTGCTGGTGCCACCATTGGGGTTGAGAATGATGGCTGTGCTGGAGCTCTTTCCGATTGTCAAGTTACCCAGCGTTTGAGCAGTGCTTCCTACAGACTTGCCCTTCACGCTCAACGTGCCGCCACCCAGGCCGCCCAAGGTAAGAGTTGAACTATTGTTGATGAGGTCGACTGGCGACGCCAGGTTGGCGAAGTCCAGCAACAAGGTGCCGCCGTTGACAATCGTGGCACCGGTATAGGTGTTGACTGCCGAGCCGTTCAGCGTCACCGTGCCGGTATTAAACGGGGTCGTCACATTACCAGCAGCAGTCGTCTTATTAAAAGTGATGCTGAACCCACCACTAATGACACCGCCGAGAACAAGGTTGCCGCCATTGGTGACGATGCAGGTGCGCGCCGCCGTCATGGCCATGGGAAAATTGATTGTCTCGGTGTTGACCGCGCTGTCCGTGATGTTGCCGGCCAGGTTGATCGCATTCC
>JAQGPA010000011.1 GCA_028293325.1 Pedosphaera sp.
TCTTTTTGACTTTTGGCTTCGTTTCGGCTCGGTCACAGGCCAGCTTGGGCATGCTCCCTCGCCAAAGCCTCGCCCAAAGTCAAAAATCCTCGCTCCGCCGCGCTACATCATTTCTGTCAATGCTCTAGCGCCGTATTGAAAGTTCCACAATTAGCCCGCCATCAAAGGCTCCGCCGGGATCAGTAGTGGAACGGTTCACGGTAGCAATGCTTTTGCATTGAGGCATTGGCGGAGGGTGGTGGTGAGGATGTCGGCTCCGCAGGGTTTGGGCAGGAAGATGATGCCAGGTTCGGCGGGGACGCCGGACTGGACCAGGTCGAGGCTGTAGCCACTTATGATGACTGCCTTCAGGCTGGGGCAGGATTGCCGGAGGGTGCGGGCCAGTTCCAGCCCGGTGGTGGATTCAGGCATGACCATGTCCGTGAGCAGAAGATCAATCCGTCCGTCATGGGCGAGCCAAACTTCCATGGCTTCCCGGCCGGTGGTGGCCTGCAAAACCCGGTAACCAGCCCGCTCCAAGCAGAGGACGATTATTTGGCGCACCTCGGCCTCGTCTTCCACGACCAGAATGGTTTCCGTGCCGCGTTGAATCACCGGGGGGGCGGATATGGCGGGCGCCAAGGCGGGGTTCAGAATGGCGGGGAGGAAGACGCGGAATTCGCTGCCTCGGCCCAGAGCGCTGTGAACTTCGATCCAGCCTTGGTGTTGCTTGACGATGCCGAAAACGGTGGCCAGCCCGAGTCCGGTACCTTTGCCCGCCTCCTTAGTGGTGAAAAACGGTTCGAAAATTCTTTGTTGTATTTCCTTGCTCATCCCGGCGCCAGTGTCGGCGACGGTGAGGCAGATGAACGACCCGGGGCGGGCTTCGGGGTTGCACTCGGCGGCCAATTGGTTCAAGTGGACCTGGTGGATGCGGATGGCGAGCTGACCGCCCCGAGGCATGGCGTCGCGAGCGTTGATGCAGAGGTTCATGAGAATCTGCTCCATCATGCCGGAGTCAGCGTTGACCCAGGCTTCGCCCGTTTCGCCTTTGAAGAGGATGCTGATGGTTTCGCCAAGGAGGCGGCGGAGCATTTTGAGTGCTTCCGCGAGCAGGGCGGTAAGTTCGATGGGTTTGATCTCCAAGACCTGGCGGCGGCTGAACATGAGGAGCTGGCGGGTGAGATCGGCAGCCTGGCGGTTGCCCTTTTGCAGTTCGAGGAGGGCTTTGCGAATCCGGGGCTCGAGCGCGGGATCGTCCAGGAGCAGGGTCAACTGAATCATGGAGGCGGCGAGAATGTTGTTGTAATCATGCGCCACGCCACCGGCCAGTTGGCCGACGGATTCCATTTTTTGCGCCTGGCGAATGTGTTCCTCGAACAGGCGCTGCCTCGTGATGTCTTCGGCGAGGCCGGCCACACGATAAATGTTGCCATCGACATCGCGAAGTGGAAAGGCGCGGTCGTGAATCCAACGCAGCGATCCATCAGGGCGAACGATGCGATATACTTCGTCATAGTCGCCGCGGGCTCGTTTGGTCGCCAAGGCGTCAAGAACCCGCTCGCGGTCCTCCGGGTGAATGGCTTCAAGCCAGGTGCAGGGCGACTGAACGAGGCTGTCGCACGTGCGGCCCCAAATTTTTTCGTAGGCGGGGCTGATGTAGAGGATCGTGTTCTTGGCCGGATCGGTAAGCCAGAAGACATCGCGGATGTTCTCGACCACCTGGCGAAAACGCTCCTCGCTTGCCCGCAACAGTTGTTCGGCGTGAAGACGCTCGGCGCGCTCTTGTGCTTCACGCAACGCACGGTGCACCGCGGTCCCCAGCCGGTCGAGGTGATTTTTGAGAACGTAATCCGTCGCGCCGCACTTCAGACTTTCCACGGCGCGCTCTTCGCCAATCGTGCCGGAGACGAAAAGGAAGGGAACGTCCGGCTTCGCGGCTTTTGCCAGCGCCAGGGTTTCAATGCCACAGAAGGCGGGCAGGCTGAAGTCGGAGAGAATGATATCGCATGGGAAGCTGTCCAAAGCCTCTCTGAACTCCTGCTCCGTCGCAGCATAGGCGAATTCGCAGTCGAGGCCCTCGCGGCGCAACGCCTGGATGACGAGTTCCCGATCTGTCCGGACATCTTCCACATGAAGGATGCGAAGGAGTTTATTCATTTTTCACGGCGCACATGGGCGGGCCATACAAGGGCTTTTGTTTTTCCGCCCATCCGTTCTGGTGTCCGGGGCGGACGACAAATTTCCCTGGTCATGACAATCTGCCCCGGGACTTGACGCGACCAATTCCAGCCAGACCATTGAAGCGGGTGGTCTGGAAGAGTGCGAATCCCCGAAGGCGCGACCCTGCCGGATCTTGGCCGCTTGATTTTCACAATTGGAACGCTTATTTGCTCTGCGCGCCAATACGTTATCGGAACTTGGAAGGCCGCCATGTGTTTCTTGCCGGCCGCAAAAGCATTTTTGCTGGAAGTGTTGGGTGTCATGGTTGATGGGGGCTGGCTTGCAACGCGGAATCAATCGCCTTGAGCAGCGCTGTTTCGCTGAACGGCTTTCGGAGAAAATCGACCGCGCCGCGTCGCAGCGCCCGTGCCCGCATGGGTTCGTTCCAATGCGCGGTGATGAAAATGATGGGGATTCGCAGATTGTCCATGGCGAGCCGTTCCTGCAATGCCAGGCCGTCCATCCCGCCCAGTTTCACATCCAGAATCAGGCAGCGGATTTCCTGCAGTCGTTCCGCAACGAGGAATGCTTCGGCAGAGGCAAAACTCTCCGCCCGGTAGCCGATGCTCCGGATCAGACCATCGGTGGCTGCACGAACGGACTCTTCATCGTCCACGATGGCCACGAGCGGGTGGGAGGATTGAGCCGCCAACTGAGTGTTTGCGTTCACCATTTAAAAGCGTAGGACCCGATCGGGCCGGGTTCAATCATACCTTGGTTTAAAGCTTCTCATCCCTGTGGATGCAGGTTCGGAGTGCGGCGAGCGGCGAAAAATTCAGCCGCGCTGAGGCAATATTGCGGCCGGTTGAGTGGTGACGACGCCATGGTACCGCGGCGATTCACTCCGCGGCTGCGATGTATGAATCTAGGAAGCTGCTTTGATTCCGAGTTTCTCCGCCAGCCGCACCAGTTCGGCGACAGACGCGGCCTTCATCTTTTTCATTGCGCTGCCGCGCTGGATCTTGACCGTGATTTCGGTTGTGCCCAGCCGGGCGGCAATTTGTTTGTTCAACATGCCCCCGATGACCAATCGCATCACCTCGCGCTCGCGCGGCGTTACCGACCCATAGCGCGCGTGCAGCTCAGCCAGTTCGGCCTGCCGCTGAAGCGCGGCACGGTCGAGCTCGATTGCCTGGCGAATCGCATCAAGCAAATCCTGATCGCGGAAGGGCTTGGTCAGAAACTCGATGGCGCCGGCTTTCATCGCGCGCACGCTCATCGGGATGTCGCCATGTCCGGTGATGAAGATAATCGGGATGACCCTCTCGGCGCCGAGCATCTCGCGCTGGAGGTCGAGTCCGCTCAGGCCTGGGAGGCGGACGTCGAGCACAAGACAAGCGGGCACTGCCGGTGCTTTCTGCTGAAGAAATTCCCCGGCCGACGAGAAGCTTTCGACGCGCAGGCCAACGGAGCGGATCAGGCTATCGAGTGCTTCGCGCACCGCCGCGTCATCATCCACCACGAACACCAATTCAGAGCTTTGCGGGGCCGGGGATTTCATGGTTCGTCTCCGTTTTGGACGGGCAGGGCAAATTGGAACGTGACTCCCGGTCCATCGTTGGGTGTCAGCCAAAGGCGCCCGCCGTGCGCCTCGACAATCGAGCGGCTGATGGCCAGCCCCATTCCCAGGCCATGAGGTTTGGTGGTAAAGAATGCCTGGAACAAACGATCCGCCTGCGCGGGATCGATGCCGATGCCCGTGTCCTGCACGGCCACGCGGACCCGCTTCGGTTCGTGCTGGTCCGTGCGAATGCGAAGAATGCGCGGGCGATCAGCAACCGCGCTCAATGAGTCAAGGGCGTTGATCACAAGATTCAGCAACACCTGTTGCAGTTGCACGCGATCTCCCTGGATGCAGGGCAATGTGAGTGCCAATTCTGTCTCCAACGAAACTTTGCGCCGCGCCAGTTCCGGTTGCGCAAGCGCGAGCGTTTCCTGGATCACCTCATTGATTTTGAGCGGTATCCGGACGGGTTCGCCTTTTTTTAAAAGCGTTCGAATCCGCGCAATCACTTCACTCGCACGATCGCCGTCCCGGACAATCCGCCGGATGGCTTCGCGCGCTTCGTCGAGGTTTGGCGGGAGAGCGGCGAGCCAGCGCAAAGAGGCGTTGGCGTTGGTGACCACAGCGGCCAGGGGCTGATTGACTTCGTGCGCGATGGAGGCCGCGAGTTCGCCCATCATGGTCAGCACTGAAACCCGGGCCAGCTCCCCCTGCGCCCGGCGCAGAGCTGCTTCCGCCCGCTTGAGATCATCAATATCGGCGCTGGTTCCGTACCACTTGAGGATTTTTCCCTGCTCATCGAACAGCGGCACGGTGCGAACCAGAAACCACCGATATTCCCCGTCCGCGCGGCGCAAACGCATTTCATTCTCGAATAATTCCCCGGCAGCCATGCTCCTGCCCCACTTTTCCATGGAGCTTGGAAGATCCTCGGGATGCATCGTGCTGGTCGGTTTTGCAATGGCCTCCGCCAAAGAGAGGCCGGCATATTCCAGCCAGCGGCGATTGATGAAATCCAGGGCTCCATCCGGCAAAACGATCCAGGCCATCGTGGGAATGGTGTCAATCACCAACCGGAGCTGGCTTTCGCTTTGTCGCAACGTGTTTTCGAACTTCTGGCGCTCGGTAATGTCCTGCACGGTTCCGAGCGCCCACAAAGGCCGGCCGAGGTTGTCCCGGATCACTTCGCCTTGGCTGTGGAGGAACCGTATCTCACCATCGGCCCGCACAATTTTGCAATCCACGGCATAATGCCGCTGGTTGACCAGCGCCTCCGCGACCGACTGGGCGACCCGGGCCCGATCGCCCGCATCGATCAGTTCCAGGAACTCTGAAAAATGCAACTGCCGCTCCTGAGGGCTCAGCCCGAAAATGCGGTAGATTTCGTCCGAGCAGGTAATGAGGTCGGTTTCCAGGTCGCGCTCCCAGTGGCCGACATGGGCGATCCGCTGCGCTTCCTCCAATTTGCGCCGGCTTTCCTGAAGCTGCTGGTTGACCGCCGCGCGTTCGGCGAACTCGGCCTTTAACTGCTCGTTCGCCGCTTGCAGTGCACCTGTGCGTTCACTGACTTTTGTTTCCAGTGCAAGCCGCGCGTGTTGCAGTGCAGCCTGGGTGCGTCTTTCCCGTTCCATTAACCAACTGATGAAAACACCGACGAGCAGGAACACAAGGTAACGTGGCATTAGCAGGGGCGGGCTCGCGGGAGGCGTAAAGTGGACTGCCGCGCCGGTCAGAATGGTCGCGAGGATTCCCGGACCAAATCCGCCGAGCCAGGCGCTGAAAATGATCGCACAGAAATACAGCGCATTGGGAGTCGCTGGAAATAATTGCTTAAGGCCCCACGTGAGGATAAAAGCCGCCGCCACCGATAGAGCAGCCGTCGGGTATCGAACGCCCGCCCGCCAGCGGCACCACCGCAATGAATCGAATTTTATCATGCATTTGGTTCTGGTACAACACCATAGTCGTTCTCATCCGAATGAAAAACAAGAACGGTTGCGAAGTTTTTAGCAGGAACTCTGCTTTTGGGCAATTTGGTGTTAAGCCGGACCCTTCTCGAACCGCCTGAATCGGATGTGGTCGCCCAAGGATTTTAAAGTGAGGGCGGTTGAGCACGCAGCCACCTTGGAGATGCGACCCGAAGGTGTTCGGAGTTCTTTAAGCAAAAAGCGGGAGCGGAAAGGTGTGCGATTCTTTGGCGCACAATCTATCCGCTCCCGGTTAGTTTCAGGAAACGAGTTCGCCCATGCGTCCGAGTTGGTAGTCCTCGAATGCCTGTTGGATCTCGGTGCGGCTGTTCATCACGAACGGGCCGTAACCGACAATCGGCTCGGCAATGGGTTCGCCGCCCATTAACAGGAGCTTGGCATCAGTATTTGCCTTCACCGTGATGCTGTCGCCGGAGCGGGCGAAAATGGCCAGGTCGCCTTCGCCGGCTTCGCGGTCGCCGTTAATGGTGACTTTGCCGCTCAACACCAGGAACGCGGTGGTATGGCCGTCCGGCAATGGCAATTCCGCTGACTTGCCAGCGCGAAGATTTACGTCCCACAGGTTAATGGGCGTAAATGTCTTCGCCGGGCCTTTGTGTCCGTCGAATTCGCCGGCGATGACGCGGACCGTGCCGGCATCCTGCGGCAGCGGGACATTGGGAATCTGCGCCTTGAGCAAGGTTTGATAACCGGGCTTGGCGCCTTTGTCCTGCGCGCGCAGGTTCACCCAGAGCTGCACCATTTGGAACGGGCCACCTGTGCGGGTGAAGTCGGCGGAGTGGAATTCCTCGTGGACGATGCCGTTGCCGGCCGTCATCCATTGGACGTCGCCCGCGCCGATTTTTCCGCCGCCGCCGCTGGAGTCGCGGTGTTCCAATTCGCCTTGGTAGGCGACGGTGACGGTTTCAAAACCTTTGTGCGGATGCGCGCCCACGCCACGACGTTCATTGCCGGGCGCGAATTGATAAGGCGCGGCATAGTCGAGCATGAGGAAGGGACTCAGCTCGCGACCGAGGCCATTGTAGTCAAATACGGAACGCACGGGAAAGCCATCGCCGACCCAATGCATGCCGGAACTCTGATGAATGCGAAGTAATTTTTTCATAATTGGTTCTTTCTTATTTTCACTTTCACTTTTTAAATTTTCAATCATCACGTCCATAGAGTAGTCCTTCCATTCAGCGGGCGGAAATACCTTGTTGCGATGGTGAGCATGCCTGGCGCGTATGCTCGGCACTGTAGGGAAGGGATTGAACCGCGGAGTGGGGACTGGAAGAAATAAGGTGGCGACGACGAGGACGATTGGAAAAGATTGAGGACCTTCACCGTACGCTCTTGATCAAGCATTCGCGGGGCGAGGGAGGCGGAAGTTGTGCGATGAATCGTTACGGCGGGTGGGAGCAAAGCGGTTGACGGGGCCGGTGCTCTGGGGGAGATGTCAGAGCCTCGTGACCTCGTCGCCTACTTTTGTGTGGCGCGGTGGGCGGTTGGGTATAATTCACACCGATTAGGCCGCGAGCAACGCAGAGTTCTTCGTGCTTCTGCGCCATCAGCGGGAATTTAGCCCTCGTGCTTTTCGATCACGCGCTCGATGCGGCGGTCGGGGACGAGCCAGAGAAGCGCGACGAAGACATACAGGCCAATGGCGAGCCAGGGGTGGACGAACGCCAGCGGAATGGCGGCGAGATAGAGCATGGGGGAGAGTTTGCCTTTCCAATCGCTACCAATGGCGGCGGCGAGCAGGGAGTCGCGGCCTTGGAGGCTGATGATGGCGCGTTGCAAGATATAGTAGGCGATTGCGGCCATCAGCAGGATGAAGCCGTAGAAGGCCGTGGGCAGGGATGGGGACTCGATATGGTACTCACCGATCCAGCCGGTCGCGAAAGGAAAGAGCGAGAGCCAGAAGAGCAAGTGCAGGTTTGCCCAGAGGATGCCGCCACTGACTTTTTTGGCGGCATGGAGCAGATGATGATGGTTGTTCCAGTAGATGCCGACGTAGATGAAGCTCAGGATATAGCTCAGGAAAACCGGCAGCCGTGGTGTGAGCGCGGCAACATCGGTGCCGTCCGGCACTTTCATTTCCAGCACCATGATGGTGATGATGATGGCGATGACGCCATCGCTGAATGCTTCGAGCCGGTTCTTCTGCATGAATGGAGAATAACAAATGGGCGGGTGTTTGTCCCCTCCCTTTGCGTGTGAAGCAGACGTGAGTGGAAATACTTTGTCGCTTGGCTTGGCAGGGCAACGGAGTATCCTGACGCGGATGGAACTCCGGCATCTACGTTATTTTGTGGCCGTCGCCGAAGAGCAGAACGTGACGCGCGCGGCGGCGCGGTTGCACGTCTCGCAGCCGCCGTTGAGCCGGCAAATCCGCGACTTGGAAGCTGAACTGGGTGTGGCGTTGTTCCACCATGGCGCGAAGGCGGTGCGTCTCACCGAAGTCGGGCGAGTTTTTCTCATTGAGGCGCGGGCGGTGTTGCAACGGGCGGACGATGCGGTGCGAATGGCAAAGGCGGTGGCGGGCGGGCAACGCGGCGAAATTCACGTGGGCTATGCGCCGTCATTGACGGTGGAGATATTGCCGCGCGCACTGCGAATTTTTCAGGAGGCGAATCCCGGCGTGCGGGTGCAACTGCATGACCTGTCCACGCAGGAAATGTTGCGCGGGCTGCGCGACCGAAAGTTGGATGTGGCTTTGCTGGTCCAGGTGTCGGCGAAAGTGCTGGGCGGGCTTGAGTTCGAGGAGTTGGGCCGCTACGCCGTTTGCGTGGCGGTGCATCCGGCGCATCCGCTGGCGCGGGCGCGCAAAGTCGGGCTGGAGCAAGTGGCCCGGGAACGGCTGATTGCCTACACGCTGGCTGACTATCCAGAGTATCATGCGTGGCTGGCTGATTTGTTCGCGCCACTGAACCAGCTGCCGTTGATTGCGGAAGAGCATGACAGTTCCACGAGCCTCATTGCGGCGGTGGAAGCGGGGCGTGGGGTGGCGTTGGTGCAGCAAGGCTTTGATTGTCTGGCCGGGCCGCGGTTGAAGGTGCGTCCGCTGGTGCCCGCGCCGACACCGTTGGTGGTGGGGGTGGCTTACCGTAAGGAAGGCAATTCCACCGCGACGGAGAAATTTATTGCGGCGGTGAAGGGCGCGAAATCAGCTTAGCAGGGAAAGCCACTTATACCACGTCCCGGGCGGCATGGTCGTTGCGTATCAGCCAGCATGCCAGATACAAGCTGTGACATAATCGTTTCTTAAAAACGCGGCGGCTTATCCTTTTCCCTTCAGTGCGGGCCACCCCAGCCATTTAGACCGGTGTGTTCGCAAGTTTATTCCCGGCATTTTAACGTTTTATTCGGGAATATTCGGCCGCCCTGGCCGGTATGTATCAATGAACGGCGCAGCACAAGCTGCGCGCGAAAAAGCGTACCACAATTTCAACCAGAATTCAGATATGAACCCAATATTAGGCATGTTTGGTATCGGCGGTGGAGAGATTATTTTGATCCTTGCGCTGGTGTTTGTTTTATTTGGCGCCAAAAAGCTACCCGAACTCGCCAAAGGTTTGGGCCAGGGGATCAAGGAATTTAAGAAGGCAACCGGCAACTTATCTGAAGAGATGCATAGTATCATGGGCGAGACACCTCCCACTCCGCCCAAACGATTGTTGCCAGCCACGACAGCCTCGACTGACACCGAAGGCGCTGTTACCCAAGTCCCGCCCGGCCGAAAAGCCTGAGCTTTGGCGTTCCGTTTGTTCCTCATTCCAAAGATTGTTCTCCCATTCGCAGGCCGACGGGACATTTGCGGGTGGATGCCGCCGCGACTTGGTATATTATCGAGGTTTTAGAAATTGCTGAAACAGCCTGGGTTGGCTTACGATTTGCGGGAAGTGCTTCCGCACGTGTCACAAGAGGGTGAGGGAGGCGATGGGTGGTGATGTGGAGTTTGCAGGTTTCTGCTTGTC
>JAQGPA010000113.1 GCA_028293325.1 Pedosphaera sp.
GCGGCGTTCTCTCGCTCGACCTCTACGACTTCACCGTCCACAACGTGTTCCTCTCGAACACGCAGCAGATTCCGGTTCCGGCTGGCGTCCCTACCTTCCCGGGCACGCTCGGAATTCAGAGTCAGACGATCAATGGGCCGATCAATCGAAACTACGGAGTCGAACTCTCGCTTACCAAGATCCCGACGCTCGGCTTCGGATACTACGTTTCGGGGTGTCATTTTAACCGGCAACAACAACGGCTCCTCGGCCGGCTCAACCGAGCTGGCAAAAATCCCGCGTAGAGAATAATAATCTTTGGTCGGTATGGGATCGAATTTATGGTCATGGCAACGGGCACAGGTCACGGTCAAGGCCAGCGTTCCTTTGGTAACGACATCAATTCGGTCATTGATCACGTCATTGAGGCTGTCGTTGAAATGGTCTCCCAACGTCAGAAATCCCATGGCAGCCAAGATACTCCGGTCTGGTGAGTTCAATTTATCGGCAGCAATTTGCTCGAGGAGAAAGCGGTTGTAGGGCTTGTCCTCATTGAAGGAGCGGACCACATAATCCCGGTAAGTCCAGGCGTAAGGATATCGAAAGTCCTCCTTGTTTCTTTTGACATCTCCCTTGGTATCGGAGTAACGGGCCGAATCCAGCCAGTAGCGTCCCCAACGTTCGCCATACTGAGGCGAAGCGAGCAAGCGATCCACCACTTTGGCGAAGGCATCGGGCGAGTTGTCGGCTAAAAAGTCCTGGGTTTCCTTGAGGGTGGGCAGCAGCCCGATCAGGTCAAACGTGGCCCGGCGGATGAGCGTGCGTTTGTCCGCCATGGGCGAGGGCTTGAGGTCGTTCTCTGCGAGCTTGGCCACAATAAACGCGTCAATCGGTGAAGAAACCCAACTCTTCTCTTTTACCTCGGGCACGGCGGGTTTCTGCACCGGCCTGAATGACCAATGATCGCGCTCGGATTTTGACCACTCCTTTGAGTAAGCGGCGGAATTTGTCGATCGCGGGTCCGGCGCACCCATCTTTACCCAGGCCACCAAATCTGCGATTTGTGTATCTAATAGCTTCTTGTCTTTCGGTGGCATTTGCAGATCGGGATCCGTGTATTGGACCGCCTTGATCAACAGACTCTTTTCCGGATCGCCCGGCACAATGGCAGGGCCAGTCCCACCACCCGCCAGAATAGTCTCCCTGAACTCAACCGAAAGGCCGCCCTTTAGTTTGGGGCTTTCGTGGCTGTGACATTTGTAGCAGTTATTCGCCAGGATGGGGCGAATCTTGTTCTCGAAGAATTCGGTTTGAGCTTTGGTTGGTTCCGCTGCCGTCGCGTGGGCGACCAACAGCAAACCAGCGAGTGTGACCAAGCCTCGCAATGTCAGATTATGCTGTTTTGATTTTGGCATGGCTTATCCTCATGGAGTTTAGGCGATCACTCCCTTAACCACGTTGCCAGCGACATCAGTTAAGCGGAAATCACGCCCATTATAACGATAGGTGAGCTTGGTATGGTCAAACCCGAGCAACGCCAGAATGGTGGCGTGCAAATCATGGACATGCACTTTGTTCTCGACCGCATGAGTACCGAATTCATCGGTGGAGCCATAGATCGTCCCACCTTTTACACCACCACCCGCCATCCAGACACTAAAACCCTTGCTGCTATGATCGCGGCCCGGGGTATCGTTGCCGTTGCGATCCTTCGTGGCGGTACGGCCAAACTCGCCGCCCCAGATGATAAGCGTGCTGTCCAGCAAGCCGCGTTGCTTGAGGTCGGTCATGAGCGCGCCCAAGGGTTGATCAATTTCGGCAGCCGATTCCGGCAGCTTTTGTTCGATATTATTGTGATGATCCCAGCCGCCAGCCCAAACCTGCACGAAGCGAACGCCGCGTTCGAGCAACCGGCGGGCAATCAAGAGTTGGCGGCCCTGAGTGGTATTGCCGTAGAGCGCCTTCATGTCTTCCGGCTCCTTCTGGTAATCAAAGGCATCGGACGCGGCTGACTGCATTTTGAAGGCGATTTCGTAAGCCTGGATGCGGGCTTCCAACTGGGCGTCCTTTTGGAGATTTTGACTGTGGATCTCGTTGAGTTGATGGACGAGGTCCAACTGGCGGCGCTGCTCCTTCAGTGAGATGTAGGGATTCTTGATATTTTGAATCATTTCCTCCACTGAGCCTGCCTGGGTATTGACGCTGGTACCCTGATAAACGCCGGGCAAGAAAGCGGATTGCCAGTTCTGCGTGCCGCCCGAAGGCAGCCCGCCGCCGGGACGAAGCGAAATGAACCCCGGCATGTTTTGATTCTCGGTGCCGAGGCCATAGACAGTCCAAGACCCAAGGCAAGGCTTGGCGAGGCGCAGGGAGCCAGTATTCATCATTACCGTGGCAACTTCATGGGCGGGGATGTCGGTGTACATGGAGCGGATAATCGCCATGTCATCCACATGCTCACCAATCTTGGGAAACACTTCGCTGACTTCAATGCCAGACCGGCCCATGGGCTTAAACTTAAATGGAGAAGGCATAGCCACGCCGTTCATACCCGGCAGGGATTTGCCCGCGAATTGCTGCAATGCGGGTTTTGGATCCCAAGTATCCACTTGTGAGGGTGCGCCTTGGGCAAAAATGTGAATGACCCGCTTGGCGGTTGCGGGCAATGGCGGAAGTCGTGGCTCAAGCGGGGAAACTCCGTCTCCGGCAAAGGCCTGGCTGCTGAAAAGTTCCTGGCTTAACAAACCGGCCAAGCCGAGCGCGCCAAAGCCCATCCCGAATCGATTCAAAAACTGACGGCGCGTGATCGCGAAATCTTCCGGCCGCGCTTTATGCTCATTGAGGTTCATGGAATGATTGGTATTTGCCTGGCCATGGTTAATGGGGCCGGCTTTCCTTTATCAGACGGCAGCCAACCGCAAACGGTTTCACTTAAAGTTTTGCCAATTGCCTTTTAAACTGTTGGTCCACGGGTATGATATGCATATCCTGAACCATTCTCGAGATTGATTAGGCTCGATTGGAACCCAATTGGCCTATTTTAGGCTTTTGGATAACCCATTAGGCGAATGCCTTAGCCCAGCTCATACGCGAAATGAACGAACCCGAATACGTGAAGTGTTCCTGCGCCAAGTGCGACAAGCACATTGAATTCCCAGAGACGGCGGCGGGCCAGATGGTGAATTGTCCACATTGTGGACAGCCGACAGAGTTGGTTATGGGTGAAAAGCTCGTGGCGGCGACAAAAGCTACTCCGCCAGCGCGCAAAGGAGTGATTGTAGGCATAAGTTTGCTCGCGGGGATTTGTTGCGGGGCGCTGGTGCTCTACTCAATCAGTGTTTTACGTTCCAAACATACAGATACGGCGACGACCAAACTCGCAACGCCTGCCACTAACATCAACATACTGGCACCGAGTAATCCACCCGTTGCCGCCACCGCCGTCAAATTGCCGAAAGATTTAAGCGATTTGAAAGTAGGTGACATTCAATTGGAAAAAACCAAAGGCAGCAGTTTGGTTTATGCGGTGGGTACACTTAAAAATGAATCCGAATACCAGCGCTTTGGGATAAGAATCAAATTGGATTTGTTGAACGGAGAAGGCGTCAAACTTGGCACCGCGCAGGATTACATGGAAGTACTCGAGCCGCATGGCAGTTGGCGCTTTCGGGCCATGGTCACAGACTCCAAGGCAGTGTCAGCCAAATTGGATACGCTCAAGGAAGAGTAATTTCCAACCACTCAATCTTACCAGGATGCTGGCAGGGGAATTATGATCAGCGCGAGGATGAGGAAGGTGAGATAGCCGAGATATCTTTGCGCCGGGGATATGGGGGTGAGGTCGTTCAGGGGTGGAGTGGAACGACCGGCGATGAAGAAGACGATGAGCGCCCAAACCATCAGGCCAGGAAATTTTAACAGCGCGAGCAAAAAAAGGGTCCACAGCGCAACGTTGCTGATAATCCTGCCGATGCGATTGCCAAACATCGCGCGGGCAATGTGCCCGCCATCCAGTTGACCAATGGGCAGCAGATTCAACGCGGTAATGATCAATCCCAGCCAACCGGCAAATGCGAGCGGGCTGAGACGCAGCATATCTCCCCCGGCCAAAGCCCCACCGAGTGAAAGTTTTGCGAGCAGCGCAAAGAGAATGGAAGAGCCGACCGGGGTGCTGACCGCAGAACCGTTCATGAAGTGAAGGCTGCTGTTCTCCACGTTGGAATAATGCAATCCAATCAGCAGTGCGGGAATGGCAATGGCCAAACCGGCCAGGGGTCCGGCCACCGCCACATCGAAGAGCGAACGGCGATCCTCCGAGGGCGAACGCATTTTGATGAAGGCGCCGAACGTTCCCAAGGCGAAAGGGACCGGGATAAAATAGGGCGGCGTGACGTTCATGCCGTGGCGACGGGCCGCGAAGAAGTGACCCAATTCATGGACGCCAAGAATGGCCAGCAATCCGAGCGAATAAGGCAAGCCCACGGCGAAACGCCCCGGTTCCCGGAGTAGATCCACCCCTTGTTGAGCCGCGCCAACCCAAGTGGTGGTCAAGAGCGTAAGGCCGAATAACAGCCAATTGACCCAGACATGCACCGGGCGTTCCAAGGTTGCCTCCTCAACGGACTTGGGCATCAAGAGAATGGCCGCACCCATCTGGTCATCCTGCTGGAGCAAGGGCACCGTTTGGGCGCCCAAGGTCTGTTTGAGCTTTTGGTAAGCCGCAGCCGCTGACTCGCGCAACATGCCACGAAAAATTTGAACTCCGGATTGCTCCATGGCAACGCGCACATCCATGACTTCGCGGACCGGGGCGGGCTGCTCAAGTTCGTGAAGCATGTGCGCTTCCGCCCCCGGAGCCACTCCGGCCACCGCCCGGGAGCGGCCCAGAAAAACCCAAAGCAGCCAAAACGAAACCAGCATAAAACACCAAAACCCGAGCACGCCGGCAAACAGTGCTCCACCCGGAACAAAGAAGAAAAAAGTCAGGGAGAGCAGCAGCAGGAAAATTAACAGGACTCGCAGCCAGGTCGTCATACGTAACCTCTGGCGCATCGCTTGTGAGTGCATTTGATCGTTCATATTATACCTTTTACCGGCAAGCCTCATGCCGGACGCTTCCGTATCCGCCATAGTAAGCCACAATTTGGCGATTTCAAATCAAGGACATTACGTGGGGCACTTGTTGCTCCGCTTTATGGACCCAAACTCCACCCATGTTGGACTTCTTGACCACCACAAAACATGGCCCGGCATTGAAATTAACCAGTACAACATCGATTCGCTTGCCGCCTTCCGGCTACGGGGGTATTGACCCAAGATAAGTCTGGTTCCTTACATAAATGTAATGTTCCGGAAAGGTTGCAGACAGCATGCGGTGCAAGGATGTTACCGGTAAGGGCAAATGAATTTTAAACGACAATAACCAACACTATGAAAAAAACGATATACAAATTGACCTCCCGGCTGCGCATTGGCGTGTTGGGAGTGGCTTTGCTCATGGCCGGCTCGAGCCTGTTGATCAGCCGGCTGGTCCTGGCCAACGAGACACCCGCAAAGATTACCCATGTAAATCTTTCACTCAGCGACACGCCGGTACCACGCGACGGGAAATTCACCACCAGTTTCGCCCCGGTGGTGAAAAAAGTGGCACCGAGCGTGGTCAAGGTCTATGTCACCACCAAATCGAAGACGATGGCTCCGGGAGAATCGCCCTTTGGCGACAACAATGATTTTTTGCGCCGGTTCTTTGGCGATCAATTCAATCCTGGTGAAAACGGCCAGGGAAGAAACCTGCGCACTCCGCCGCAGCATGGCCTCGGTTCGGGTGTGATCGTTTCCCAGGATGGTTACATCCTGACGAATAACCACGTGGTGGATGAGGCGGACAGTATCCGAGTGGCCATGAATGATGGCCGCGAGTTCACGGCGAAAGTCATTGGCCGGGATTCCAAGACGGATATTGCCGTGATCAAGATTGACGCCAAGGATCTGCCGTTCATGACCATTGCAAACAGCGACAAGATTGAAGTCGGTGATTTGTGCCTGGCGATTGGCAATCCATTTGGCGTGGGCCAAACCGTGACCATGGGCATGGTGAGCGCGAAAGGCCGCGGCAACGTGGGTGTGGACTACGAAGACTTTATCCAAACCGATGCGGCCATCAACCCCGGTAACTCGGGTGGTGCGTTGGTGGACGCGGAAGGACGCTTGATTGGAATCAATACCGCCATCCTGAGCCGCACCGGCGGTTACCAGGGCATTGGTTTTGCCGTGCCGATTAACTTGGCCCGGAACGTGATGACCAGCCTGGTTGAACATGGTCGCGTGGTGCGCGGTTACCTGGGCGTGAGCATTCAGGACCTGACGCCGGCATTGGCCAAACAATTCGACCTGTCGGAACAGCAAGGCGCATTGGTGGGCGACATCACCGCGAAGAGTCCGGCGGAAAAAGCCGGCCTGAAGAGTGGTGACGTGATCCTCGGCTACGATAACCAGCCGGTGACCGACAGCCGCCATTTGAAATTGCAAGTTGCCCAGACAGCACCGGGATCGACCGTGCCGGTCAAAATCCTGCGCGACGGCAAGGAAACAACCTTGAACGTGACCGTGAAGGAATTGCCCGGCTCGGAACAGGTCGCCAAAGCGGACAATCAGGACAACAACTCCACCGATTCGCTGAACGGTGTGACTGTCAGCGATATTGATCCGGCGGCGAAAAGACAGTTGGCGCTGCCCGGCAACATCAAGGGAGCCGTGGTTACGGATGTGAATCAGGATTCTCCGGCCTTTGAAGCGGGCCTGCGTCCGGGCGATGTGATCGAAGAGATCAATCGCAAGCCGGTGCAAACCGCGGAAGACGCGGTGAAGCTCACCGAGAACGTCAAGGACAAGAGCATCCTGCTCAAAGTCTGGAGCAAAGGTGGGAGTCGCTATCTGGTCGTGGACGAAAACAAAGTTGGTTAAGAGGAAGAGGGAGTGAACCGATACCGCCCTCCTGCGCCGGTAAGCCACCGGTCCGGGAGGGCGGTTCTGTTTTGCAGTAAATCGAGCTTTGGGTTATGTCTCAGGCAAGTATGCGAATCCTGGTGGTTGAAGATGACGCCAAAATCGCTTCGTTTGTGGTCAACGGACTCAAGCAAAGCGGTTTTGCGGTGGACCGTTGCGCTGACGGCGAAGAGGGGCATTTGCTGGCGACCACCACGGCTTATGACGCGGCAATCATTGATATCATGCTGCCAAAGCTGGACGGCTTGAGCCTGGTGCAAAGGCTGCGCAAGGAAGGTGTCCGGGTGCCGGTCATCATCCTGAGCGCAAAAGCATCGGTGGATGACCGGGTGAAAGGCTTGCAGGCGGGCGGCGATGATTATGTGCCGAAACCGTTTGCTTTTTCGGAATTGCTGGCCCGCGTGCAAGCTTTGATCCGGCGCGCCACGCATGCCAGCGAGCCGAGCCGTCTGACGGTCGGGGCGCTGCAAATGGACCTGCTCACGCGCGAAGTGACGCGAGGCAGCGAGAAAATCGATTTGCAGGCGCGTGAATTTGCGCTGCTGGAATATCTGATGCGTCACGCCGGCCGCGTGGTGACCAAAACCATGATCTTGGAACATATCTGGGATTACAGCTTTGATCCGCAGACGAATGTGGTGGATGTACTGATCCATCGTTTGCGCCACAAAATCGACAAGGAGAAGGAATTGCTGCACACCATTCGGGGCGTTGGCTATGTTCTCAAACCTGCTTAACCGCTTCGGCCGAACGATCAGCTTCCGGCTGAATCTTTGGTATGCGTCCATTTTTATCATCAGCGCATGCGCGTTGTTCTTGTTTCTTTATTTCCTGCTGGCCGTGGCGATTGAGCGGAAGGACCGGGAAGTGATTGAGGCCAAGGTGAAGGAATACTCGACGGTTTATGAAGCGGGCGGATTGCTGGCGTTGCAGAACCGGGTGGCGAGCACGCCGGAAGCCCGGCAGCAAAAGCCATTTTTTGTGAGCTGGGTGAGCCCGTTTAACCGCGTGGTGGTGCTGGCCGCGCCACAAGATTGGATTTCATTTGATCCCAAGGGGGTGGATCGCACGCATGCGTTCATCCGAATTCCGAAAGATGAAGAGCGGGATTTTACGCTGGCCACCACCCAGCTTTACGACGGGTCCATGATGCAAGTGGGCCGCAGCACGAACAGCCGGGAGGCGGTGCTGCAGCCGTTTCGGCGGATTTTCTTTGCGGTGATTACGCCGATTGTGATTTTGGGATTTATCGGCGGGGCATTTTTTGCGCATCGCGCGATGCAGCCGGTCCGGCAGGTGGTGACCACGGCGCGGTCGATTATTGACACGGGGAAATTGGATGCACGGGTGCCGGTACGGCGGTCCGACGATGAATTGGACGAGCTGGCGCAGCTATTCAATCGCATGTTGGACAAGAACCAGGCGTTGATCAAAGGGATGCGGGAATCATTGGACAACGTGGCGCACGATCTGCGCACTCCCCTCACCCGCCTGCGCGGGACCGCGGAGGCGGCATTGCGCGGCGGGCCCGGCGCCGAGGGATCGCAGGAGGCGCTGGCGGATTGCGTGGAGGAATCAGACCGCGTGCTAACGATTCTGCAAACGTTGATGGACGTGGCGGAAGCGGAAGCGGGCACAATGAAACTGGTGCGGACACGGGTGAACTTTGGTTCGCTACTGAATGAAGTCATCGAGCTTTATGAGTACGTGGCGGAGGAAAAGAAAATCACGGTGACGACTGAATTTTTTGAACCCTGCGAAGGGTTTGTTGATCCAACACGGATGCGGCAGGTATTTGCGAATTTGCTGGATAACGCCATCAAGTACACCGGCGAAGGTGGCAAGGTGACAGTACAAACGCGGCGTGAGAATTCCGATTTGGTTGTCTGCTTCCGCGACACGGGTATGGGCATTGCCGCTGAGGAACAGGAGAAGATTTGGGATCGGCTGTATCGCGGGGATAAGAGCCGGTCGCAACGAGGTTTGGGGCTTGGATTAAGCCTGGTGCGGGCCATCGTTCATGCGCATCAGGGTCGCGTGGAAGTCATCAGCGAACCGGATAAGGGCTCGGAGTTTCGTGTGTTTATTCCGATGGGTGAGGCGTAAATGAAACCACACGAGCTAAAATTGAGAAGTGCAAAGTTGGGGGAAGCCCTTGCAAAGTGGCGGGAGTAACGCCATTATTTTCGGAGTCTGCAGGGGAGTTTCCCGGGTTTCCGGCGACTCCAGCAGTTTCGTCGCCACGGCTGAGGGCCAGCCAAATGCTCCCGATGAGTAACTGATTGACTTGAGACTGTGGCAGTACAATTGAATCTAATTATGCTAAGAACCATCGTTTGGATTGCGGGATTATGCCTGCCGTTGCTGCTCTCCTCAGCGCGGGCCGCGGAAAGTGTCCAGGACATTAAAATCGACATTGCGTATAAAAAATTCGTCCTGAAGAACGGGCTGACGCTCATTGTTCACGAAGACCATAAGGCCCCCATCGTGGCGGTGAATGTCTGGTATCACGTGGGGTCGAAAAATGAAAACCCGGGCAAGACCGGTTTTGCCCATTTGTTCGAGCACTTGATGTTTACGGGGAGCGAGCATTTAAAGGAGGGCGGGAGTCAACGCGCGTTTTTTGAGGCGATGGAGCGGATTGGGGCGACCGACATGAATGGCACAACGAGCGAAGATCGCACAGATTTTTTTGAAAATGTGCCCAAAAACGCGGTGGATGTGGCGTTGTGGATGGAGTCCGATCGCATGGGGCATTTGCTGGGAGCGGTGGGTCAGGCCAAGCTCGATGAACAACGTGGCGTGGTGCAGAATGAAAAGCGCCAGGGCGAAAACCAGCCTTACGGGGTGACGCGCGAATTGCTGGTAAAGGGGACCGCACCCGTGGGACATCCCTATTCCTGGACGGTAATTGGATCGATGGAAGACTTGAATGCAGCGTCATTGGATGATGTGAAGACGTGGTTCAAAACCTATTACGGCGCGGCGAACGCGGTGCTGGTTGTGGCGGGCGATATTGACGCGGACACGGCTTTGAAGAAGGTGGAGCATTATTTTGGGGACATTCCCGCCGGACCACCCGTGGCCAAATATCAGCATTGGATTCCAAAAATCTCCGGTACGCGCCGCCAAACGGTGTCGGACCGCGTGCCCCAGGCACGGCTGTACAAGATTTGGAACATCCCGGCTTACGGGGAGGCGGATACAACTTATCTGGATCTCGCCAGTGATGTGCTTTCGTCCGGCAAGACTTCGCGACTTTACAAGCGGCTCGTGTATGACGACCAAATCGCCACGGATGTTTCGGCGTTTGTCGATCCCAGTGAAATCAGCGGACAGTTTGGCATTACGGCCACCGCGCGACCGGGCGCGGATCTGGCGAAGATTGAAAAGGCCATTGACGAAGAAGTGGCCCGCTTTCTGGCCAAGGGACCGACGGAACAGGAATTGGAGCGCGTGAAGGCGCACAACATTGCGGCATTCGTGCGCGGCACGGAACGCATTGGCGGGTTTGGGGGCAAGTCAGATATTCTCGCGATGAACGAGGTGTTTCGCGGAAGTCCCGACTTTTACCAAACACTATTGCAGCAGGTCCGGAACGCCACGACCCAGGATTTGCAGGCGGCAGCGAAGCGTTGGCTGACATCCGACGTTTACATTCTCGAAGTCCATCCGTATCCGAAATATCAGACGGCGAGCGCCTCGGCTGACCGCACCCAGTTGCCCACACCGGGCGCACCGCCCGAGGTAAAATTTCCAGTGTTTCAGCGCGCCACCCTGGCCAATGGTTTGAAGGTCATTCTGGCCGAACGTCATTCGACGCCAGCGGTGAACTTCAGCCTGTTGGTGGATGCCGGATATGCGTCCGACCAATTTGCGAAACCCGGCACAGCGCGTCTGGCAATGGACATGCTGGATGAAGGAACTGAAAAGCGGACGGCGTTGCAAATCAGCGATGAACTGGCGTTGCTGGGCGCGAATTTGAGCGCCGGTTCGGATTTGGATACGTCCACGGTCCGGTTGTCCGCGTTGAAACCCACATTGGATGGGGCGCTTGAGGTTTACTCGGATGTGATCCTGAACCCATCATTTCCTCCAGCCGATTTTGAGCGATTGCAGAAACAACGCCTCGCCGGCATTCAACGGGAAAAAACCGAGCCGGTAAACATGGCCTTGCGAGTGTTCCCGGGAATTCTTTATGGCAAAAATCATGCGTATGGTAATCCGCTGACCGGTTCGGGCACGGAGGAGACGGTGGCCAAGTTGGGCCGCGCTGATGCGGAGAAATTCCATGCGACCTGGTTCAAGCCAAATCATGCCACGCTGATAATTGTCGGTGACACAACTTTAAAGGAAATCACGCCAAAGTTGGAAAAACTGTTTGGTGCCTGGAAGCCGGGCGTGATTCCGTCCAAAAACATTGAAGCAGTGGCACCGCAAAAGAAGTCATTGGTTTATTTGATTGATCGCCCGGGAGCGATTCAGTCGGTGATTTTCGCGGGACATGTTGCGCCGCCGAAAGCCAATCCGGATGAAATTCCCATTGAGATAATGAACACGGTGCTGGGCGGGACTTTTACATCGAGGGTCAACATGAATCTGCGCGAAGACAAACATTGGGCTTATGGAGCGTTTACGTTTATGTCCGCCGCGCGCGGGCAGCGGCCATTCATCGCATATGCGCCGGTGCAGACGGACAAGACGAAGGAATCGATGGTGGAATTGGACAAGGAATTGCATGGGATATTGGGGTCACGCCCGATCACTGAAGATGAGTTGGGCACGGCGCAGAAAAATAAAACGCTCAAGCTGCCCGGGACATGGGAAACGAATGACAAGGTCAGCGACTCGATCAGTGAGATTGTCCGCTTTGGGCTGCCGGAAGACTATTTCACCACCTATCCCGACAAGGTCCGGTCATTATCGGTGGATGATCTGATGAAGGCGGCAATAAAAGTGGTGCATCCTGACCAACTGGTTTGGGTGGTCGTGGGCGACCGCGCTAAAATCGAGCCGGAAATTCGCAGCCTAGGATGGGGCGACATCCAATGGCTCGATGCTGATGGGAATCAGGTGAATTAAACGACAACACAGAGCAAGGGACGGTAAAACCATCCCTTGCACCAGTTCAGAACCCAAAACCTTTTAGGGGTTTTGCATGTCAGGCTTCTGATTCAAGTCCGAATCCGGAGCCGGATTACCAGGCTGAACCCGATTCAGTTCGGAACTGGGAATTGGGACAATCAGAATTTCCCGGCGAACCGGTTGTTCCGGTTGTGCGCCAAAAGCCGGATCGCTCAGGGCCGGCAAATTGTCGTCTGAGAAACCGGTGGAATTCTCGATACGACCGAGATCCGAATTGAGAATCAGCGATTGCCTGTCCGCGGACGGAGTGAAATGGCTCAACGGTATGGCAAGATTGGATCCGGTTCCCTGGGTTTGTCCGGCCTTCTGCAGGACAACGTAAGAGACTCGGTTATTTTGCAAATCGAGGACGACGTCCTTAATTTTGCCGAGCGTTTGGTTCTGCTGGTTCTTGACAGTCATGCCGATCAGATGGCTGGCGCGATTAACCGGGTCCGGGGCCTGGGTTTGATCCGAAGGCGCGGGCGTAACAGCGGTGCCCTGACCTGACGGGTTGCCGGTGGGGGCTGCAACAGTGGTCTGCTCCTGATAACCACCGGCCGGCGCTCCAACAGCTATCGGTGTGGGCGGCCACTCGGCAAGAGCGGGTGTGGGCCCGCTGGCAACGTAGTCGTAGTTATAGTGACCCGGCATGACGTTATTTGGGTCAAGGAAAACGCTCTTGCCATCGGGGTTGGCGTACTGATGATGCTTGGTCGGATCCACCTGGCTGCTGATATTGTCCGCTCTCAGCGATGTGTGTGCGGCAAGACAGAGCGCAGAGAAGATCAGACCGGCGGATAATAATATTGATTTTAATTTCATACTGCTCCTTTGATGTTTTCTCTGAACTGAAAACCGCCGCCACGATAGCTTGCGGTTAAAGCTCTTAATTAAATAACGCACTCAAAAGATGATTTATCAAAGAAAACCTCGCCCTTAATGAAAATAATATTGAATTACATGACATGCATTTTGAATAAATGGTGGCTGGCGATGCTGCTGCTCCTGCTAACGTGCGGCACTACCTCCCTCCCGGCAATGACTTGGAACGATTTCCGGAATGATAGAACGCTGACTCCGGAGAATCTTATCCGCAAGTTCGCGAACTTTAAGTTCAAGCTCTTCGATGCGGTGCAATCCCGGGACACGTTCCTCTCCACTCAAATCGGTGATTGCGATGATTTTGCCACGCTGGCGGCGGACGCATTGCGCGAAAAGGGTTACACCACCAAGCTGGTCGCGGTCTTTACCGCCAAGCAGGCCCATGTGGTCTGTTATGTGAAAGAGGCCGGAGCTTATCTTGATTATAACAACCGGAAGAAACCCTCACCGCTGGTTCCCACTGACGGAAGTCTGGCGGACATTGCCCGGAAAGTCGCGCGCTCCTTCGGCGCGCCATGGTGCAGTGTTTTGGAGTACACCTTTAAGAATGGGGTGAAACGGGCGGTAGCCACCGATTTTCCCCAAGCGTAATGGCGATACCAATCAAAGTATGTAAGGTTGAATAGGGAGGTGTACGGGCCCTTGAAGCTGAAGCAGAAGAAAGTGTTTGGGGAAGCAAAGCGCTGGCAGTGGTCCTGCGGCTTGGAGTTTCTGCCGCTTCCTCCATGAAACTGCCGGTTCAGAGAGGGTTAAAGCCCTCACGAAAGCACCGCTGAACTGGTGGCGCAGGGTCGGGAAAAAATCGTGTCGGCTGGGACTTTGGTGCAAAGTTCCTTTGCCAAAAGCTGAAGCAGAGCGGTGTCAGGCTTTTTGGACGGCACGGTTAAATTTACTCCTCTAATGATTACTGTTCCAAAACCGGGCGCTACCTTCAATGTTCCCCGCCGCAGCCCTCAATTTGGGGCAATGTCCCCATTATCGCTCTGCGTAAAGGCAACTCATGTTTACTAAGGGATGAGTGTCAGCTTGAAGCTGCAAGCAACGGCTAAGGCGGTCGTCCGTCCTTGAGGCGACATTAATCGGGGAGTTTATGACAGAAACCGTCAGCGATTTTATAACGTGCTGGCGGCAGGCTGGGTATCGTATCGAAACCATGAGCATGAACACGCCGGGGAGGAACAACCGGCACATCGATAAAAGGAAATCATTATGGAAACGACTGCAAGCATTCGCAAACATCCCATTCACCCGATCCTAGTCGGAATGCCAATCGGGCTCTGGGTGTTCTCGCTGATTTGCGATCTGGTTTATTTCTTTAGTTGGGGCGGGTCGGAATGGAAACAAGTGGCGCTTTATACTTTGGTCGGCGGTATTCTCACCGCTTTATTGGCGGCGATTCCGGGCATCATTGATTTGATGTCCATCACGGATCGTCGGCTCAAACGCATTGGAGTTACCCACATGATCATCAATTTGGTGGTAGTACTCTTGTACGTCATTAACTTTGCCGACCGCCGCGCCCATACGGAACAAACGCTGACGCCCTTGATCCTGTCCATCGTCGGAGTTGCCCTGCTTGGGGTTTCCGGCTGGCTGGGCGGCGAACTGGTGCATGTATATGGGGTGAGTGTGGCCGGCGAGGGAAATGCGGGCGAAGGCACGCGCAAAACGTGATTTATGCCTTCAGGTTTTTAGCAGCAAAAGGAAAGGTAAAAACTATGGATAACGATTTAAACGGAAAAAAGATAGCGATTGTGGTCGAAAATGGCTTCGAACAAGTGGAGATGACTGGTCCTCGCGAGGCGCTGGATGAAGCCGGAGCTGAAACGGATCTGATCTCGCCCGCGGACAAAAAAGTAAAGGCCTGGGACCTGACCCGGTGGGGGCGGAGCTTCAAAGTGGATGTGCCACTCGCAGAGGCACGTGCGGAAGATTACGATGCCCTGCTGTTGCCGGGCGGCGTGATGAATCCCGACAAGCTACGCGTGAATCAACAAGCGCTGGATTTCGTGAAGGCGTTTTTTGACGCCGGCAAACCGGTGGCAGCCATTTGCCATGCCCCTTGGACATTAATCGATGCCGGCGTGGTTAAAGGACGACGCATGACCTCTTATCCCTCGGTAAAGACGGATTTAAAAAATGCCGGCGCGGAATGGGTGGATGAGGAAGTGGTGGTGGACAACGGCTTGGTGACCAGCCGCCAACCTTCGGATATTCCAGCGTTCAATAAAAAGATTATCGAGGAGTTTGGCGAAGGAACACACAAACAGGATAAGCCGCCCCAACAAGGGGAGCCGGCCATGGCGGGCCACAGTGTTGACTGAGCGAAGCCATAAATCTGGAAGTTGAGCATGACCTACTATTGGCTGATCTCAATTATTGTGATCGCCTTGGTCGTTTTGGTGGCACTCCAGCGGGGAAGCAAACGACAGCCGGATTCCCCCTTGGAGGAACGACAGCAGTCGCCGGAAGCAATTAAGCGTAGAAAATTTATTAATCGGAGATAGCAGTTGAGAGTTCAATGGCGTTGCCATTAATTCAAATTTACTGACACCGATCAGGGATGGGTTTATGCCACATACAACTTGGAAACCGTATACCGAACACGGAAAACTGGACTGCAATCAACATCCTGCTAAAGCAGACCGGCCCCGTGCTTTTTTGCAAAAACTTTTGGCAACTCACTTAGTGCCTGCGTGACCGCAACATGAAATCGAAAATCCTGTTTGACGAGGAGGAAAAAACCTTTGCGCTGGTGTTAGCAACGGGCGACGAAGTCGTCTCCAGCCTGTTAAAGTTCGCAGCGGCAAACCGGTTGAGTGCCGGCCACTTCACCGCCATCGGCGCGTTAAGCGAGGTCACGCTGGGTTATTACAACCTGAACAAGAAGGATTATAAAAACATTCCGATCAATGAGCAGGTGGAAGTCCTTTCCCTGGTCGGAAACATCGCCCTCGACAAAGGCAGGCCCAAAGTTCACGCCCACATTGTTATTGGCAAATCGGATGGGACTGCCTTTGGTGGTCATTTGGTTGAGGCCCGTGTTCGGCCCACCTTGGAAGTGATTATTGACGAAGAACCGGAACATCTCTGGCGAAGGTTCGATCCCGAGAGCGGCCTGGCTTTGATCGATTTGGATGCCTGAATGTGTCTCGCTTTCACCTTCGGTCCGCCTTTAGTGCTGACGTTCACCGGTCGCTTATGGTAGGCTTTCCCCATGAACACCAGCCCTGTGATCCTTGTGACCGGAGCGAGCCGGGGTCTTGGGCGGGGAATTGCCCAAAGCTGCGCGCGCATCGGCTGCAGCGTGGCAATCCATTACCAGGGAAACGAGACAGCGGCGCAGGAAACGAAACAGCTCTGTGAAAAGGAAGCGGCGGGTTCCCAGCAGAATTTTGCGTTGGTGCAGGGCAATCTTGCGTTAAGCAAGGACCGGATTCGGATGGTGGAACAGACCCTTGCCACGTTGGGCCGGCTGGATGGGCTGGTCAATAATGCGGGCATGGCGCCGCGCGTTCGCGCGGACCTTACCGAGACGGGTGAGGAAAGTTATGACGAGGTGATGAGCGTCAACTTGAAGGGACCGTTTTTTATTTCTCAACTGGCGGCGCGTCATTGGCTAAAGCATCCCAACCAAAGCCGGCTGCCCGGCGGTTATAAATTGATTTTCATCACTTCGATTTCATCCGACACCGCGTCTGTGAACCGAGGTGAGTATTGCCTCTCGAAAGCCGGCCTGGCCATGGCCTGCCAATTATGGGCCACCCGCCTTGCCGATGAAGGAGCCCAGGTGTTTGATATTCGCCCCGGCATCATGGAAACGGACATGACCGCCGGCGTGAAGGAAAAGTACGACAAATTAATCGCCGAAGGCCTGGTGCCGCAGAAACGGTGGGGCAAGCCGGAACATGTCGGGCTGGCGGTTGAAGCCATTTTGAAGGGTTATTTCCCCTACTCCACCGGCGAAGTCATCACGGTGGATGGCGGCTTTCATTTGAGAAGACTCTGAATCCATGCTAAAAATCGATTCAACCCTGACCGCAAAAGAACTTCTGCCCGCGGTGGAGGAAGTGTTTGAGCTTTCCGCAAAAAAGATCGACCGACTGGAACACCGCTGGCGGCCGGATGCAGGCGCGCCGGTGTTCACGGTCAAAGGCAAATACACGGCACGCGGCTGGACGGAGTGGACACAGGGATTCCAGTTTGGCTCCGCCATTCTGCAATTCGACGCCACCGAGGACGCTGCTTTTCTGGAACTTGGCCGTACCGCCACGGTTGACCGGATGGCTTCCCACGTCAGCCACATCGGAGTGCATGATCACGGGTTTAACAACGTCAGCACTTATGGCAATCTGCTGCGGCTGGCACAGGAGGGGCGCATCGCCCCCAATCCCTGGGAACGCAATTTTTATGAATTGGCGTTGAAGTTATCCGGAGCCGTGCAGGCGGCGCGCTGGACCCAGCTCACTCCCGAGCTGGGTTATGTTTACTCCTTCAACGGACCGCACTCGCTTTTTTGCGATACGATCCGTTCCATGCGCGCGCTGGCAATCAGCCATCAACTGGGCCATTGCCTGATGGGCGAGCGCGACGCCCGGATTTCACTGCTGGCACGCATGCTGCAACATGCCGAAACCACCAGTCGTTATAATGTCTATTTCGGAAAAGGCCGCGATGCCTCGGACGTGCGCGGACGAGTGGCGCACGAATCAATCTTCAATCTGAATGACGGCAGTTATCGCTGCCCAAGCACGCAGCAAGGTTACTCGCCGTTCTCGACATGGACGCGCGGCCAGTCCTGGATTCTCTGCGGCTATGCCGAACAATTGGAATTCCTTGCGTCCCGCCCCAACGAGGAATTCACACAATTTGGCGACAAAAACAAAATCCTATCACGATTCGAGGAGACGGCCTTGGCGGCAGCCGATTTCTGGCTCGACCAAACTCCCACCGACGGCATTCCTTATTGGGACACGGGCGCGCCGGGGTTGAGCAAATTAAAACATTATTTGGATCGCCCGGCAGACCCGTTTAATGCATTCGAACCGGTGGACAGTTCGGCCGCCGTGATTGCGGCGCAAGGATTGCTGCGCCTGGGAAATTATTTGCGCGGCAAAGGACAGACCAAGATTGGACGGACTTATTATCTGGCTGGATTGACCATCGCAAAGCACCTGTTCGCGGAACCTTATTTGTCGAAGGATGCCAAGCATGAAGGGCTGATCCTCCATTCGGTTTACCATCGTCCCAATGGTTGGGATTACATTCCGCCGGGCGCGAAAGTACCGTGCGGCGAATCTTCCATGTGGGGGGATTACCACGCGCGCGAGCTGGCGCTCATATTGTTACGCGAAGCGACGGGGAAACCCTACTACACGTTCTTCCGCCAACCGTGAACAATCCCATTAATGACGCCCAAAAAAATCGTCCGCATCCCGTCGCTGAAAACCGTCGAGGCGTTCGGCCAGCATATTCAGAGCCTTAATCTCGATCTGCAATTTGAACCGGGGCTTTCCACCGGAGCCACCTCGGCGCTGACGCAACCGCTCAAATTTAATGCCCGAACCATCGGCAACCGTTGGGCAATCCATCCGATGGAAGGCTGGGATGGGACGACCACGGGCGGCGTGACGGAACCGATGATCCGCCGCTGGCAACGCTTCGGCGAAAGCGGCGCGAAACTTATCTGGGGCGGCGAAGCGATGGCGGTACGTCCCGACGGCCGGGCGAACCCGAATCAACTTATTATCAATGATGAAAATAAAGCCGGCATTGCGCAACTTCGTGAAGCACTCCTGCAGCAGCATGAGGCGCTCTATGGTCGCACGGATGATTTGCTCATCGGCTTTCAACTCACCCATTCAGGCCGCTTCTGCCGGCCGACGGACAAGAAGCGCTGGGAATCGCGCGTTGCTTTTCGCCATCCCCTGCTGGACCCCAAATTCGGCGTTACCAGTGATGCCCAGGTATTCAGCGATGATGAGTTGAAGCGTCTGATTGATGATTATGTGCGGGCGGCAAAAATCGCCACTGACGTGGGCGCCGATTTTGTCGATATCAAGCATTGCCACGGATATTTGCTGCATGAGTTTCTGGGCGCGCATACCCGACCCGGCCCGTTTGGCGGCCCCCTGGAAAATCGCACACGGATGTTGCGAGAAATTGTCGCCGGCATCCGGGCCGTGGCCCCAAAACTTGAAATCGGCGTTCGGTTGAGCGCATTCGATTTTGTGCCTTATAAGCCCAATCCCGAACTGGCCGAACCCGGCAAGCTTGGGCCGGGCATGCCGGAGGATTTCTCAAAATGTCTGCCCTATCGGTACGCGTTCGGCGTAAACCAAAATAATCCGGTGCAGGCCGATCTCGCCGAACCGCTGGAGTTCTTCAAATTGCTGGCCGACCTCGGAATCAAACTGGTAAACCTTTCCGCAGGCAGCCCGTATTATAACCCTCATATCCAACGACCGGCCATCTATCCGCCCTCCGATGGTTATCAACCACCGGAAGATCCGCTGGTGGGCGTTGCCCGCCAAATCAATGTGGTCAAAGAATTGAAAGCGCATTTTCCGAAGATGATCTTTGTGGGCACGGGTTACTCCTACCTGCAGGAATATTTGCCGCATGTTGCGGAATATTATGTCCGCCATGGTCACGTGGATGTCGTCGGTCTTGGACGTGCGGTGTTGTCCTATCCGACCATGCTCGTGGATGCCACGACCCTGGGAAAGCTGGAGACGAAGTTGGTTTGCCGCACCTTCAGTGATTGCACCACCGCCCCGCGCAACGGCCTTCGATCGGGCTGTTATCCGCTCGATGACTACTATAAAACCTTCGAGGATGCGCCGAAGCTCAAGGAACTGAAGAAAGCCATCGGGGTGCCCAAGTAAGCGTGGCGTTTAACGAGCGCTTTTGGCCGCTTTGACAAATTCTGTCGCGAGGCGCGTTAGTTCTGGCCAATCCGAATTGAGTAGTATCTTCTGGCTGATGAGGGACGAGCCGACGCCCAGAGCCGCACAACCTGCCTTCAGGAAATCCGCCACATTATGCAAGTCCACCCCGCCCGTTGGCACAATGCGCAAATGAGGCAGCGGTGCGCGCAAGGATTTGATGTAGTTCGGCCCCAGCCCGTCGGCGGGAAAGATTTTTATGAAATCCGCGCCGGCTTCATACGCCAGTTGAGCTTCGGTGGGGGTATAGGCACCGAGCATCACCGGACGATCCGCAGCGTGGGCGACCTTGGCAAGCTCGGGCCGCGTGATGGGGCTGACCACAAATTGAGCGCCGGCTTCAATGGCCAGGCGACAGGTCAGCGCGTCCAGCACCGTGCCGACTCCAATGAGCGCTCGCGCACCAAACTGCTGGCTGGCTTCGCGAATGGCTTCGATGGCGTTCGGGGTGGTCATGGTGACCTCCACGGCAATCACGCCGCCCGCCAACAGCGCCTCAGTCAGCGGCGGAATCTGTTCTGCTGATTTGGCCCGCACCACGGCGATGATGCCAGGGTTGGTTAATTGCGAAATGATTTCAGCTTTGGAACGCATGTTTTTAAGATAATTACTGCTGCTGTTTCATAATGATTCCACCGGGTAAATCAATTTCATTTGGCACCTGAAACCGGGTCTTAAGCCTTCCAAACCTGCCCGGGTTTGGTCGGCACATCGGCCATGGCATTGCGTGCATCGATAATGCAGCCAGCCCACGCGCCCAATTCCTTGTAGTTTACGGCCCGGTGCGCGGTGCAAATCAACACGGCATCAAATTGCGAGACGGTTTCAATGTTCCAAGCCACCGATATTGTGCCCGCCCAGTGGCTGTGCTCCCGCGTCGGCCGAATGATCGGGACGTGAGGATCATGATAGGACACCTGCGCGCCACGGGTCTGCAATAGGTTCATCAAAACGAAAGCGGGAGATTCACGGACATCGTCCACGTCAGGTTTGTAGGCAAGTCCGATCAGCAACACCCGGCTGCCGTTGACCGCTTTGCGTTGTGCGTTGAGGGCTTCCGCCACACGGTTCACCACATATTCAGGCATGGCGGTGTTGATTTCACCTGCCAGTTCAATGAACCGGGTTTGCTGGCCATATTCGCGTGCTTTCCAGGTCAGATAAAATGGATCAATGGGAATGCAATGACCGCCCAAGCCGGGGCCGGGATAGAACGGCATGAAACCAAAAGGTTTCGTCCGGGCCGCGTGGATGACCTCCCAGATGTCAATGTCCATGGCGCTGTAAACGACCTTCAACTCGTTAACGAGCGCGATGTTGACGCCACGAAAAATGTTCTCAAGCAACTTGGTCGCTTCGGCGGCGCGGCAGGAGGAAACCGGGATCAGCGTCTTGATGGCGCGACTGTACACTGCTTTCGCCTTCTCGAGACAAGCCGGTGTCAGGCCACCCACCACCTTCGGAATTTCGGCGACCCGGCTGTTGGGATTTCCCGGGTCCTCCCGTTCAGGGGAGTAGGCGAGATGGAAATCAACTCCGGCACGCAAGCCGGAATGCTTTTCCAGGACTTCTCGCAGATTGGTCTCGGTCGTGCCGGGATAAGTGGTGGATTCCAGGACGACAAGGATTCCTCTTGTCAGGTGTGGAGCAATGGCTTCACCCGTCTTAATGACGTAGGAAATATCCGGCTCACGATTCTTATTCAAGGGCGTGGGCACGCAGATAATCACCGCTGCCACTTCCCGCACACGTTTGAAATCCGTGGTGGCAGAAAAATGTTTGGCAGAAATCGCGGCACGGATCGTCGAACTCTCGATATGCTGAATGTAGCTCTGTCCGTTATTGATCTGTTCCACCTTGGCGGGGTCAATATCGATGCCGAGCACCTCCACTCCCGAGCGGGCAAACTGAAGGGAGAGTGGCAAGCCCACGTAACCGAGGCCGATGACAGATACTTTCATGGTCGGACGATTGGGAAATAAACTGCCACCAGATTCACCACTGACAAGCAGATGACGCCCGGAAAACGGTCCGATAAGTCGGGTCGGGAAAGTCCGGGTATGGCCTGGCGACAGCGTATCATTGCCCCCCATCTTCTCACGATGAGACCCGTTATTAGCAAGCAAATTTCGCAGGCTGAAAACAAGCTGCCGCACCAGCGGGTGGATGATGGAAGGGCGAGACGCCCCAACGAAAGCAATACCAGACATTCTTCACGTACTCCTTAAATATCTTGGTGCCCAAGATCGGCGCTGGGAAATGGTGGGCACGATAGGCAGGCAAGGACACGAAGTCAATCCGAGGGGCGACGGTGCAAAAGGTGTTCAGAGCGCGGCGTGAATGATACCAGGAAGTAACAATGATGGCCCGCTTGGTGCCACCGGCTTGTAACAATGGCAGGGTGAACTTCGCATTTTCCATGGTGCTGGTCGATTTACACTCCGATTCAATCGCGGTTGCCGGCACGCCACCCAAAATCAGAGCCAGTCGATTTTCATCACAATCGCCATCGCCACTGACAATGATATGACTGGCTGCGCCGGCCTTGAACAATTCCGCCGCTCGCGGGGCCCGATCGAACACCCCGCCGCCGAGAAGAATGATCACATCCGCTTGCTGCGGGCCGGAATCGACACAGAGCAAGCTTTTCGCAAAAACGAGCGCGAGGATTCCAAGAACGCTGAACACACCTCCTACTTTTAGCAACACACGATACCGTTTTCGGAACCGGGGACTCATAGGGCAAGAAACATGATTACTTGCTTTCGGCGCGATACCAATCGAGTGCGGTCCCAATCCCCTGCTCCAGTGTGTGCGTGGGCGAGTAACCTAACAGGCTTTGGGCCTTGGAAATATCCGCCTGTGAATGCAAGACATCGCCGGGACGAAAGGCGCGGTGAATGGGTTTGCACTGTTGGACATGGGGATGGTTGGGAAGGAGTTGTTCGCGCAACAACTTGAATAGTTCATTGAGAGTGACGCGGCTGTTGGTGGCCACGTTGAAGGTTTGGTTGATGGCGCTGGCGTTGGTGGTGGTGGCGGCGAGAAGGTTGGCCTGCACCGTATTGGCGACGAAACAAAAATCACGGCTGGTCGAGCCATCGCCGTTAATATGCACGGGCTGGTGCTTGAGCATGGCATCGACCCATTGGGGGATGACGGCCGCGTAAGGCCCCTGCGGATCCTGCCGGGCGCCAAAAACATTGAAGTAACGCAAGCCGATGGATTCCAATCCGTAGTTGATGGAAAAAACATTGGCGTAAAGCTCATTGACGCGTTTGGTCACGGCGTAGGGAGAGAGCGGCTGGCCGATATGGGCCTCAACTTTCGGCAAGGCGGGGTCGTCGCCATACACCGAACTGCTGGAGGCATAAACAAAGCGTTTGACCTTCTGATCGCGTGCCGCCACGAGCAGGTTCAAGAAGCCGGTCACATTGCTTTCGTTGCTGCGGAGGGGATTTTCAATGGAACCGGGCACGGAACCGAGCGCGGCCTGGTGCAGCACATAATCAACTTCCTGGCAGGATTGCTGACAAAGTTGCGGGTCCAGGATACTGCCTTCACAAAAAGTAAATCGCCCCCATTGCTCCGGTTTCAGGTGACGCCTGACTTCCTCCAAATTGCGCTTCTTGCCGGTGGCGAAATTATCCAGCCCAATCACTTTCTGATTTAGCTGCAACAAGGCATCCAGAAGATGCGAACCAATAAAGCCCGCCGCGCCCGTTACCAGCCAAGTTTTTGGTTCGGTGAGCAGCTTTTTTTGCATTTGTTCGTAAGTGGTCATGCTGTGGCCATCGGGCGTCCGACAATGTGGCACTGTCGCCTGGAGTTTGCATGGAAAAAATGTTCAATGTTTCGGCACGCATTGAATTGCCCATGACACAAGGGACAAGACCGATAAAGAAACCAAGTCATGCCCTATCACCGTCGTCCCCGATGGCCTCAACGGGGCAACCATCCTTTGCTTCCTGGCATAGGGCCTCTTCTTCCGGGGTGGTAGGCTGTTTGTATACGAACGAATAGCCGCCATCTTCGTTCCGCTTGAAGTTGGCCGGAGCGGTTTCGCGGCAAAGATCACAATCGATACATTGGTTATCAACGTAGAACTTGCCGGGAACATTCTCGGGATATTTATTTGCGATATCGGCCATAAAATCACCACTTCACCAAAAGCCAATATACAATCGACTGTGAAAACAACAAGGCGCTCCCGCAGCGCGAATTGCAATATGGCCGCTTTATTTATTTATGTCCGGAGGGCGGGGTTTCACCCTACTTGAGCTTTGCCAGTGGTGTTATAGTGTGAGCAGAATGCAAAGTCTCTATTGTGAAAAAGATAACAATTCTTATTGCCGATGATCATATGGTGGTCCGGCAGGGGCTCCGGGCATTACTCACTACAGAAAGCGACATCGAGGTAATTGGGGAAGCAGAAACCGGCCGTCAGGCTGTCGAAATGACGAAGCGCCTCAATCCCAGTGTGGTGTTAATGGACATTGTGATGCCTTCGCTCAACGGATTGGAAGCAGCCCGCCAAATCACCCGTCAGACGCCCGCCACCAAGGTTTTGATCCTTTCATCGTATGGCGATGACGAGTACGTCGAACGGATTAAGGAAGTCGGCGCCACGGGTTATTTGATCAAACAAACCGCCGCTAATGAACTGTTGCGGGCCATTCGGGAAGTGGAAAGAGGGCGACGAGTTTTAAGTCCGGCCATTGCCAACCGACTGCCATCCGCGCAACGGGAGCCTGCTGGCAGCAGGCCCACAGCCAATCCACCCAAAAATGAACACCTGACCTCCCGCGAGGCGGAAGTGTTGCAACTCATCGCTGAAGGACAGACGAATAAACAAATTGCCTCGGAACTCGGTATCAGCCCAAAGACGGTGGAAAAACACCGGCAGCAAGTGATGAACAAATTGCGAATTCACGACGTTGCCGGGCTGACTCGTTACGCCATGGCCAAAGGGGTCATCAAGAGCGGCACGGAACTGAAGCTGGAGTGACCGGCCTCAATTTGTTTTGGGCGGATCCGTCAGGAATTTGGTAAAGATGATTAGCGATTGAATCTGTGCGTCGGTCAGAATGCCTTCAAATTATGGCATGCGTTGCCGACCGGGATGACAATTCCGCGCACAGTAAGATTCTTTTCAAAGGCCAGGCTGGGAACCTCCCGGGTATCCACGGTTGATTCCAGATAGGGAAAATCAAGTTCCCAAAAATCGCCGGGTTTAGAGTCCGCGGCCCGGGCAGTGACGACAAGCACGCAGAGGGGGAAAAGAGATTAACCCGGAGTGATAATCTGCGGGGTATAAAAAAGAAAAAGCCGAAACGAGATTGACGTTTCGGCTTTTAAGAAAGATCTGGCGGCAACCTACTCTCGCGCAAGCTATACAGGCACTACCATCGGCAAGGCTGCGTTTGACGGCCGAGTTCGGGAAGGGATCGGGTCGGGCCACAGCTTTATAACCACCAAAAATCTTGTGTAATCGTCCAGCGACTCCGAGGAGTCTTTCATAAACTGAAACAAAGTCTGAACAATTACGAAATTTAAAAGAACGTTTGATGTTCCCTGAAAACTACACATAGCAACTACTGAGGGATTTACTATTCGCGAGTTAAATCGCTTTTCAATAAAGAAAAAGCAATCAAGCCGCACGACCGATTAGTATTAGTCCGCTAAACGCCTTACAGCGCTTGCACGCCTAACCTATCAACCACGTGGTCTACATGGGGTCTTTAGGGATCTTGCGATCCGGGAAACAATATCTTGGGAGGAGCTTGGCACTTAGATGCTTTCAGCGCTTATCTCTTCCGCACATGGCTACGCAACGCTGCCGCTGACGCGACAATTGCCACACCAGAAGTGCGTCATTCCCGGTCCTCTCGTACTAAGGAATGAACCCCTCAAGTTTCCTGCGCCCACAGTGGATAAGGACCGAACTGTCTCACGACGTTCTGAACCCAGCTCGCGTACCGCTTTAACCGGCGAACAGCCGGACCCTTGGGACCTTCTCCAGCCC
>JAQGPA010000012.1 GCA_028293325.1 Pedosphaera sp.
TCTTTTTGACTTTTGGCTTCGTTTCGGCTCGGTCACAGGCCACCTTGGGCATGCTTCCTCGCCAAAGCCTCGCCCAAAGTCAAAAATCCTCGCTCCGCCGCGCTACATCATTTCTGTCAATGCTCTAGTGGCTGGTGCTGCTGGAAGCGGCAATAGCATGGCCGCCGGTGGCGTCCACACCCTGCAAGCCTTCTGACTGGCTGAGTTTTGTCCAACTGAAGCCGTAGAGCGCGATGGCCACGAAGCAGACGAGGGGCATCCAGAAGCTGAAGCACATATTGTATTCGTCGCCGAGGTAGCCCATGAATTTCGGCATCAGTGCACCGCCGGTGATGGACATGACGATGAAGGCGGAAGCTTTTTTCTTGGCCTGGGAACCGAGGCCGTGGATGCCAAGGGCAAAAATGGTCGGGAACATGATGGACATAAACAGATAGCTTAGGAAGACGCCCACGACCGAGAGCCAGCCGAGATTGCCGATGATTAAAGCGCAGACGCCGACATTGATTAAGCCATAAAGGCCCAGGACTTTGTGGGCGGAGAATTTTTTCAGGAAAGCCGCGCCGCTAACACGACCAATCAGGAAACAAATGAACCCGATGGAGGCGAGCATGGCAGCACCCTTGTCACTGATGCGCAGCACCCCGTCTTGATAGCCCAATTCGCGCGGAAAGGAGTCCGACAACAGGAGGCGGTTGAGATAGGCGGCATTCTTGGGGTTTTCCGCGACCAGTTTTTGGGTTTTGTCCTGGAGGGTGATGCCGGCGAAAAGTTGGGGATCAGCAATGGACTTGCCCTTGACGATTTTGTTGAGATCTTCGACCAAATCTTTGGACAGCACTTTGCCATCGGAAGCGGCGCCTTTATAATCCGCGAGCGCCAGCGTGGTGGCAGCAGAAAGATTGGTGGCGACAAAAATGGAGACGGGGTCTGATTTTTTCTGCAAACGATCCGCCAAGGCCGGAAGATCCTTGATGTCAGCGAGGGAATATTTGGTGCCGACTTCGATCCACTTCTTGGTTGTCTCATTGTGCCAGGCGGCGGGAATGGGAGGCACCATGGAGAAGCCGGTGTGTGAGTCCGACGTCATGCAGTTGATGAAGAAGCTGAAAATGCCGGCCTGGGCGGCGACGTAAACGAATTGGGCCAGGGTGGCGGCGGAAAAATGCGGGTGAGCCCAAATGCTCTTCGTGGTCATTGTTTTCGCGAAGGGGCTCAAGGCGAACGCAGCCACGAGCACCCCGGCGATGAGGACATAAGGCAGAACATTTTGGATGCTGTGGAAAGTTGCTTCGCTCACGACGCTGGGGAGAATGGTGTTAAGAATCAGGTAGATGGAAAGCCCGACGGCAGCGACGTTCAGGACCATCATGAGCAGGACCAGCGGGCGATTGATTGGCTTGGCGGCAGAGGCAGCGGGCGTGGTGTCGTCGGTGTGATAATCATCCTCCACTTTGATGTCAGGAACTTGAGCGAAAAAGAAGAGTATCGCCAGGACGAGCACGACGAGGCCGACACCCAAATAGGGAATGTAAATCTGGCCGTGCGCGACTTCGACGCCGCCTTCGGAATAAAAATAAGCAGCGCCGACCATGGGACCAAAAATCCAGCCGATGCCGTTGAAAGATTGGGCGAGGTTGATGCGGGTGGCGCCAAATTCGCGAGGGCCGAGAACGGTGGTATAGGGGTTGGCAACCGTTTCGAGGACAGTGAGACCCATCGCGATCAAACAGACGCCCATCAAGAAAGCCCAGAATTGCGCGATGTGCGTTGCGGGCATGAACCAGAAGCCGCCGGCAGCAACGAGGAAGAGGCCGAAAATGATGCCGCCTTTATAGCCCAATCGCCGTGTGAGTAAACCTGCCGGCAGGGCCATGATGGCGTAGCCCATGTAATGGGCGAATTGCACCCAGGCTGATTGCGCCTTGGTGAGGTTCAACTGATCCTGAAAGTGTTTGTCCATCGTGTCGATCATGCCGTTGCAAAATCCCCAGAGGAGGAAGAGGGAAGCGACGAGGAAGAACGTGACCATCATGTTCCGGCCGTCGGGCATTACGAAGAGGCTTTTTTTATTGGTTGTCACGGTATTAAGGGTGAGGGAAAAGGTCAGAGATTTGATTAACGGCCATGGGCCAGCAGTGTTGATGCCGCCGCGTTGCAGGGGGCCAGTGGAATCATAAGGTTTGGAAACCTTGGCAAAAACGGGACGGTTTCGTCAAGCAAGTTGTGCTTCCGCACGGGGCAACGGGGAAATGTTCAGGGTTCGGCGTTGAGAGTTTCGGGTTGGGGAAATTCAGAGGGACGATGAGGATCCGCCTTCGCCAAGGCTATGGCGGACAGGCGAGGACGATTAGGGAAGGGGTAGACTGCGAAACTGGGAATGAAATCGACGACGAGGACGAGGACGACGACAATTACGAAAGGGACTGGGGTTTGCGGCGACGGTAATAATGGATTCCGCCTGCGAGGGTGAGGGCGACGAGGAGTAGGAGGCTGGAGGAGGGTTCGGGGACGGTGGGGGTGGAGCGGAGATAGGTGAAGCCGCCGGCGTTGCCGCCCCACGCGGTGAATTCGATGGTCAGGTAAATGTTCTCGGAGACGAGGTGGAGGACGGCTGCCTGGTTGACCATGGTGAAGGGCTTGGAGCCGTTCCAAGTTTCCCAAGGGGTGTAGGTGAGGGAGGAATAGTTTGCGAGGGTGCCGTAGGACCATTCGGTGTCGGCGGGGCTCACGAAATGGGTGTAGCTGGTTTCGGCGGCGGCGTTGAAGAGTCCGTGGGTGACGTCGCGCGTGAGCCAGACGGCGGGGGTAAGGCGGTCCTGGTCGGCGGGGTGGGTGCCGTTGGCGCCGGCGGATTCGGTGAAGATGGTGAGGGGGCCGTTCCAGAGGGTTCCTTGAGCCCAACTGGCAGTGGCGGCGAGCAGGGTGAGCGCGGCGAGGAGCAGCGAGCGGATGAGGTGCGACCGGTTAGATATATGTGCGGCCATTTTCGGATTAACACAGGGATTCTAGTATGCCGAGCGTGGCGGGTCAAACTGGAACGAGGTGCTTGCGCACGGCCACTATGGGGAAGGGAGTTTTCGATTGGACTAACAGGATGGGGAGTGCGGAGGAATTATGGAAGAGAGTTTTAACCACGGATTCACACGGATGGACACGGATAGGGGAATAAGTTCTACCGCAGATGCAGAACGGGGAAATGGAATTTTAACCGCGAAATATGCGGAATACGCGAAAGGGGCTCAAAGGGAAAGGCTGAAGCGGACTTCGTGCAACTCGGTGCCGTCGGCGGTTCGGTCGGTTTTGGTGGCTCCATCCGGGGTAAAATGCATCGCTTCATAAAAGTGTCGCGCTGCAGTGTTTGAGGCCAAGATCCAAAGGGTGACGGTGGTGTGATTTTGCCGGCGAGCTTCGGTTAGTGCATGCTGGCAAAGCGCCCGGCCGAGTCCCTGCCGCCAATGTTCGGGGAGAACATAAATCGCGGCGATCTCAGCGATGGTTTTGGGGTTGGCATCCTGATCGCGGGAAGGAATGAGGTCGCAAAATCCGGCGATGCTGCCGTTCGCTTCGACAACAAAGACGTTGCCGTGCACTTGTAAGAGTCGCTCCTGCCAGAAGGTGGTGCGGCGTTCGATGTTCAGCGCGGCCAGGATGGCGTCGGGCATTTGACCGCGATAAGCGGCGCGCCAGGTTTCGACGTGGATGCGGGCGATGTGTGGGGCAAGGCTTTGGCGGACGGGCGAGCCGCGCTGGGCGCGCGAAAGTGATGGGTTGATGGATGGAGTTTTCCCGGGGTAGCTCGTTCCTCGCAACCGCTGGGCTTTGTGCCGCAACCTGCTTCGAGGTTGGTGCTTTCGCACGGGGCGATGGAAGGCGGAGGGGGGAATCGACGACGAGGATGAGGACGACGACGAGGACGATTAGAGACAAGGCGTGTCGCTCCGTTCGGAATGGGGTGAGCAGTGTTTTCAGGTGGGGATCATGCAGAAATTGTAACATTTGGGGGCGGGACTGCGTTAATAATGGGGATATGAAGATTTCAAAATGGTTGGTGATGGTGGTGGTCGCCGCGATTGCGGTGGGTGGCGTGATTGTGCTGGATGTGCGGGCGCAGGAGGGGCCGCGCAAGGGTTTGCGGGGACAATTCTTGGAACGCGCCAAGGAGAAGCTGGGGTTGACGGATGAGCAGATGGGGAAGATCAAAACCGAACTGGGCGCAGAGAAAGGGACGCTGAGCGGTTTGTTGACGTCGTTGCATGATGCCCGCGTGGGACTGCGCGAGGTCATTCAAAAGAATGGCGCGACGGAGAGTGAGATTCGCGCGGCCTCGGCCAAAGTGGCGGCGGTGGAGGCGGACTTGGCGGTTGAACGGGCGAAGCTTTATGGCAGGATCAGCCCCATCCTGACGGCTGAGCAACTGGCGAAGGTGAGCGAGTTCCAGCAGCGGGTGGATGATTTTATGGATGACGCGATCAAGTCGCTCGGCGAGCGTCTGGCGCAATAAAGCCAAGTCATCCGACGGTGCTAATCCACGGTGAGTGACGATGTTGAACTACTGGACCGAATTCGCAAGGGAGCACTGGATGATTTTGCGGAGATCATCCAGCGGCACCAGGCGCAGGTCTTTGCCATCCTCCACCGGTATGAGCGGGACGCGCAAAAAGTGGAAGATTTGGCGCAGGAAACGTTCATCAAGGCCTGGCGTTTTTTGGATCGATTTGATGGCCGGGCGCCGTTTCAGCATTGGATTTCGAAGATTGCGCTGCGCGTGGCACTGGACCATTTGCGGCGGATAAAGCGGATTCGCCCGGAAATTGCGCTGGCGGAACTTGGGGAAGAGGCATTGGACTGGCTGCAAGACCCGGGCGAAGAGACGCATTTGGCAGCGCAACGGGCGGGTGAGTTGCTGGGGATCGCGATGCGCGAGCTTTCAGCGGAAGACCGGCAGGTGATTACGCTGTTGGAAATTGAGGGTCGGAGCGTGAAAGAAATTTGCGGTCTCACCGGCTGGACGAGCGCCGCAGTGCGGGTGCGGGCGTACCGGGCGCGGGGAAAATTGCGCAAAACGCTGACTTCGATGGAGAAAATGAAAAATGAATGATCGCAAGCTGAAAGAATTGTTTGAGTTAAGCCGGGGAGAGCAGCCGCCAACCCCGCCGATGGGGTTTGACGCACGCGTCGTGACGGCGTTGCGGCGGGAATCGCGTTCACAAGCCGGGCCGCTGTCGCTCTGGGAGCAACTGGGACAATTGTTGCCGCGACTCGCGGTGGCGACGGTGATGGTAGTTGGCGTTTGTGTGGCGGTGGATTTTTATGCCAGCACAGACGCCCCCAGTTTAACGGCGGGCATCGATCAAATTTCCGATCAATGGTTGTTTGCCCAAAACGGGAATTGATATGACGAAGCTCAAACCTTGGCTGGTATTGATTTTGGTTTTCGCGGCCGGCGCGGTTTCGGGTGTGATTGGCACGCGCATCGCGGTGCGGCATTTTATCGCGCAAGCAGTGCGGAATCCGGATGTGCTGCGCGACAAGGTGGAGCGGGATTTGGCGAGGAAGCTGGATTTGACGACGGACCAGGAAGCCAAGGTGCGTCTCATCCTGCAGGATGCGCAGGGGCAGATTCGGGATTTGCGGAGGGAGTTTGGCCCGCGGTACATGGTGATTATGAATCAAGCGGAGCGAGAAATTGCCGCGACGCTGACGCCGGAACAGCGGCGGCTTTTCGATCGTTATCGGGAGGAGAACCGGCGATTCCTGCAATTAGGCGGTCCCCCGGGCGGGATGCCAGGCGGTCCCCGACCGCAAAGGCAGCCGCCGGGAGAAATGGTCAATCCACCCAGGCAACAGCCGGATCATTCATAAGTAATTAGTGCCAAGGATATTATAGCATTTTATTTACAGCAGCAACAAAGCGTCAAATTAATAGTTGACTAGTCAGTCAAGTGCGCTATGGTGCTAAGAGCAATGAACGAGAAAACAAGAGCGATAAAGTCGAATCTAGTTTCAAACAGAACGTTGAGCGCGGTGTCTGACCATAACAGGTATTGGGCAAATGAAGAGAGAACGCCGGTTCAGCGTCTGAGTTGGGTTGGGAAATTGGGATTGATTTGGGCACAAATAGTTGACCAGTCGCTCTAATGCACAGGAAACGGAAAAAATATGAATACCAATAATCAGGACAAGTTGTTGAATTCCAAGGGACAGGGTAAATTATCTTTAGTGGGAACGATTGGCGTTTGCCGTAATTTGGCTGCCAAGTGCAATCTTTTAAAGAACAAGGTCATTCAAAAGGTTGTCAAAGATTATAGTGGCAGTGTGCCGGCGCGATTAATTAAACAGGCCGTTGTGGAGGCGGAAGCGCTGGCTTGGTCCACGCCTTATCCGATGCTGTTTTTGCCGGCGTTGGCTGAAGAAAAGGTGTTGAGCGCCCGGCAGCGGGCGGAGCGGCAACGTCAGATTTTGGAACGCAGCAATCGGGTTTAAACGGCAAGAGACCGGCAAACAACCTAACCAACATTAACAACAATTTCGAACAAAGGATATTTGTGAAGAAACATAACAGAATTACCAAAAAACCGGCGCCAGTGTTGCTGGACCGGACGAAGAAGCGCGGACGGAAGCCGTCGGTGAAGCGGACGGAAGATTTGGAACGTTCGTCCAAGATTATCGAATTAGAAGAACCGGAGGCAGCGGAAGAGCCGACGCTGGTGCCACGCGACGCCCAGACTGATGGCGTGGTGGAGAGCAATGTTCATCGGCAGCCTTATGACGGGAATACGGCATTTAATCTTTATCTCCGTGAAGTGGGCCAGACGAAGCTGCTCACGATCCAGGAGGAGAATGAATTGGCCGCGCGCATCAAGAAAGGCGACCGGAAAGCGCGCGAGCGAATGATCAAGGCGAACCTGCGTCTGGTCGTGAAGATTGCGCGCGAGTATGAGGATTACGGGATGCCGTTGCTGGACTTGATCAACGAGGGGAACATGGGGTTGATGAAGGCGGTGGAGCGGTTCGATCCGACCAAGGGCGCGAAACTCTCGACCTATAGCGCGTGGTGGATCAAGCAATCGATCAAGCGGGCCTTGGCGAATCAATCCAAGACGATTCGTTTGCCGGTGCACGTGGTGGACAAGCTTTTCCACATGCGGCAGGCGGCAGTGAAGCTGCAGGAAGTGCTGGGTCGCGAGCCGACGGATGAAGAATTGGGCGATGAGCTGGGCTTCAGCGCGCAAAAAGTGGCGCAGTTGCGCACAGCGGCGATACGCCCGGCATCGTTGGAAGCGCCCCTGGGCGACGACGAGACGAGCCGGATTGCCGATGTGGTGCGGGATGAAACGGCCGACACGCCGTACGAACAACTCGAGGACAAGACGAATACGTCCATGTTGCGGGAGTTGGTCGCGACACTGGATACCCGCGAGGCGGAGATACTGCGGTATCGTTTTGGCTTGGATGGCGACAACGAGAAGACGCTCGAGGAAGTCGGGGAAAAGTTCGGGGTGACGCGTGAGCGCATCCGGCAGATTCAGAACGCGGCGCTCGGCAAACTGCGCAAGCAGATCGAAAAGCTGGAGACCGTGCGAGTGGCTGCTTGATTTGGCGGGTGAATTGACAGACATTCCGGGATATGGATCTGCAATTGCAGAGCAAAAGGGCTTTGGTGAGCGGTTCAACCGCAGGGATTGGGCTGGCAATTGCAACGATCCTGGCCCGGGAAGGGGCCGACGTGATCGTCAATGGACGTTCTGCGGCGCGGGTGGAGGCGGCGATCAAGAGTGTTCGCGCCGCCGGCGCCAAGGGCGATGTGCAGGGTTTGGCGGCGGATTTTTCAACCGTTGCGGGGCTGGACACGGTCACGCGCGCATTTCCAAAAATTGATATTCTCGTCAACAATCTCGGCATGTACCAGCCGAAACCGTTTGAGCAGATCAGCGATGAGGAGTGGGTGGAGATTTTCGAGGTCAATGTGCTCAGCGGCATCCGGCTCAGCCGCGC
>JAQGPA010000013.1 GCA_028293325.1 Pedosphaera sp.
TCGACCCATCCGGATTGACCTTGCTCCGGTCGTACCCCGGACTGCCCGGCCCCGGCTTCCAGAACGGAATCCCATCATGCGTATGCGTGTACTTGGGCCCAAAATCCCGCACCACCTCCCCCGGATAGCGGGGACGCGGCCGCATATCCGGTTCATCGGAGCTGTTGTTCACACAGGTGCCGGGAGCAAGACCAAAGACCTCCCGCACCATCACATCCTGCTCCTTGACCAGTTGCTCCTGGGTCTTGGGATTGTAACTCTCCCCGATCTCCTTTTTGATGTGCGGCTGCTCCGCCCACTTCCAGGCCCGCTCCTCAAAGTCTTCGTTTTTGACCCGGTCCTCCTCCGTCTGCTGCTGGATCTTCAACTGCAACCGTTCTGAGCGCACCTCCGCCAGTTGCAGCGACACCACCCCGTGCGTCACTGTCCGCAACACCTTCACCTTCTTTTCCAGCGCTTCACTGAGCGGATCGCGGTCGTACTCGGCAATCACACTCGCATACCGAAAACCCAAGCCCAGCCCCGTGTTCTGGATAAAGGACTCCATGCGCACGCCGCGATTGCGCTCCTCGTGCTCCTCCAGAAACTCCATGGCCGTTTCATCCATCCGGTGGGCCTCGCCCACCAGTTCGCGCCGGAGCTGCCACTCGGCAAAGCCGCCCTGCCTCCACGCCGTCAAGTTGGGATCATTAATCGGCTTGCCGTCAAACTCCTTGGCCAGCATCTCCTTCACCTCCGGCAATTCGTTGAGCCAGAGCAAAACGGAGCGATGCGACTGCCCCTCCTCCAGCCGACCATTGAGTTTCAAGCGCACCATCAGCGGCAACCGCGCAATCTTCCCATTTCGTGACATAACATTCCTTGGTTAATGGTTCTCCCTGTCTGTTCTCATTTTGAAATGAATCCAAAAATCACCTTAAATCGCCTTAAATCGCCTTAAATTTCACCTTGATTTTAAGGCTCCACCTTGACCAGCCTTGACTATCCTCAAGGCTCATGGTGACCAGTCCGGAAGGACCCCGGCCGTGTAGTGGCAGGCGTCCCTTGCGTTCCTTCGGTCCCTTTCGTCCCTTTGGTCCTTGGTTAAACTCCGAATTCCGACCACTCGGAACCCCAAACCCCGAAAGCAACTGTTTCGCAATCCCAAGAGGCGGGAACCACCCGCCGGAACACGCTGCGCACCCCGAAGGGTTGCCAGACAGTAGCCGGAGGTTGAGCGCAGCGACACCTCCGGAAACCATCCCCAAAACATCCATCATGTTCGCGCCCCCAGCGCGGCGAGCCCCGCGAGCATATCCCCAACCCTGAACTCGGAACTCAAAACTCCGAACTTTTTTATCGTTCATGTGGGCGATTTAATCACATTCCCTAAATCGCGGATGTCGCTCGTGTCGCTCGTGTCGCTCAGCTTTTTGCAGGAAAAACCCCAACCATCCCCTTTGTTTATAGGCCATTGATGACTTTTGACCTCCCGATTTACAAAATACCCATCTTTTTCTTCAATCAAAAATCGCAAATCAAAAATCAAAAACTCTTTACACGACTCCTCACTCGGAAGCGCTGAAAGTGCGAAATAATACAGCCCAGGCCAAGACCGCCCCGGTCGCCGCCCTGGGAAAACTCCATCAACCCACGCTTAATTTCCGCGCACAGCGCGGCGAGCCACAACGAGCACCCGTGTCCGTTCATGTCCGTCCATGGCCGACCGTGGTTAAAATAAAGTTCCTACTCCGCCCCCTTCAACTCCCGTTAGATCACCATCCAATGCCAACCAATCACCTATCGTCTATTGGCTATTGGCTATTCCCTGCCCCCATAATGACCCGTCCGGAAGGACCCTCCAATTCAGCACTTGTATTCTTCGCTCCCAAAAAATGTTTTTTAAAAACACTTGCGCAGTCACATGACTGCACATATATTTGCCGTCAAATAACTGCATAATGGAATCAAGAAGAGATGTATTTCAGGCAATTGCCGACCCCACCAGAAGGGCCATTCTCACATTGCTTGCGGTGCAGGCATTAACGCCGGGAGCCATTGCCGACAATTTCAAATCATCACGGCAAACAATTTCCAAGCACATTCGAATACTTGCCGAGTGTGAATTGCTTAAACCAGAGCAAAACGGCAGGGAAATTTACTATCACATCAACGCAAACAAAATGACAGAAGTGGCCGGCTTTATCGAGCCATTCCGCAAACTGTGGGATGATAGGTTTAATAAATTGGAAACCATAATGAAAACATACAAAACAAAAAAATAGAATAAGATGGAGCAAAAAACAAAAATCAATGCCGAAGACGGCAGACAAGAATTGGTGATTACAAGGGAATTTGATTTGCCATTGGAATTACTTTTTAAAGCGTATGTCGAGCCCGACATTGTTGAGCAATGGATGGGAACGAAAGTGCTGAAACTCGAAAGTAAAAAGCACGGCGGTTACCAATTTGAAACAACCGATCCTAAAGGAAACAAACATGGGTTCAATGGGGTAATCCATGAGTTTAGCCCGAACCAGAAAATCACACGGACATTTGAAATGGAGCATACGCGTTTCGGCGTCCAGCTTGAGTTCTTGGAATTTGCAAAACTCACTGACGACACCAGCAAACTCACTATGCATATAGTATATAGATCAGTCGCCCTCAGGGACCAAATGCTGCAAATAGGTATGGCTCAAGGCATGAATTTGGCACATAACCGATTACAAGCCATGGTCGGCAAATTAAAATAACGCCTCATGACAAAGAGAAATAAAATCATCCAATTGGCCGATGCGCTTGAAGTAAAAGTATGAACAAAATTATTGGCAATAAAAAGGAGTTGTCACCAGCACAACGTGAAGAACTGCTCAGAACATTGAAAGCCCGTTTTGAGAAAAACATGAGCCGCCATAAAGGTCTTGCCTGGGCTGATGTACCAGCAAGGCTGGAAGCTAATATTGAAAAACTGTGGTCGCTCAATGAAATGGAGAGAACTGGCGGTGAACCGGATGTTGTCGGTCGTGATAAAAAGACGGGCGAATACCTCTTTTTTGATTGTTCAGCGGAAAGTCCCAAAGGCCGCACAAGTGTTTGTTACGACCGTGAAGGGCTGGATTCAAGGAAAGAACATAAACCAAAAAATAATGCTGTTGATATGGCGGCGGCCATGGGTATTGAGCTTTTAACGGAAGAACAATATCGAGAGCTGCAGGAACTTGGAAATTTCGATACGAAGTCGTCGAGCTGGGTGAAAGCACCGGCTGATATTAGAAAGCTTGGCGGCGCCCTCTTTGGTGATCGCCGCTTCGGCCATGTCTTCGTGTATCACAACGGTGCGCAGTCTTACTATGGCGGCAGGGCGTTCCGCGGCTCGCTAAAGGTCTAACTTTTGCACCGATAGCTGGAGTCAAAGGTTGAAAAATGTATGCGGCAAATTCTCAATGGAAAGGGATTAAATGATGAGTGACACCCCCACCCAAGCCAAAACCAAAGAAGAAAACAAATTGTAACCAAATATAAGCTCACTTTATTTCAGAGCATACAAATGAACAAAATGAATCCTAAGCCGGCTGGAGAAGCATCAGAGCCCAGAGTGCCAACGGAACTTCGCCAAGCCCTCGCGGCTGCCCCAATGGCGAAGGCTCAGTGGAGCGATCTCACGCCGATCGCGCGCCGGGACTTTATTAGTTGGATAGACTCAGCCAAACAACCGGAGACACGTAGGCGCAGGATCGAGAGAGCCTGCTCGATGCTTGCGGCCGGAAAGCGACGCCCCTGCTGTTATTCAATAGTGTCACTGAAGCTTCACCAAGCCCTCGCGGCTACCCCGATGGCAAAGGCTCAGTGGAGCGATCTCACGCCGATCGAGCGCAGGGACTTTATTAGTTGGATGGACTCAGCCAAACAACCGGAGAGACATAGACGCCGGATCGAGAAAGCCTGCGTGATGCTTGCGGCCGGAAAGCGACGCCCCTGATGTTTTTCAATCTCTGACCGAAGAATTGAAGTGGGGTAACCGAACACCTTTAGCGAGTTTGTTTATGCTTTCCCCATGGCCCGCAAACTACGCATCCAATATCCCGGTGCGGTGTGCCACGTCCTGAATCGCGGGGACCCGCGGAAATCAATCTCCTAAAACCGGTCATCCATTAGAAAATTAGAGAAACAGAAAAAGTTCCCGCCCCAATTCCATTCTTCTGAACTCACGACCTCCGAGAGTATTCGCGGTGAAAAACTCCCCTCTACTTTGGGTCTGCGACTCTGCGTGGAAACTTTCTGAAATCCGTCAACTCCGAACCCTAGAGCATTGACAGAAATGATGTAGCGCGGCGGAGCGAGGATTTTTGACTTTGGGCGAGGCTTTGGCGAGGGAGCATGCCCAAGGTGGCCTGTGACCGAGCCGAAACGAAGCCAAAAGTCAAAAAGACCGCTGCCTTCACTAACTTTTCCGCCGCGCTACAGCATTTATGGAACTGCTCTAAGCCCATCACAACCCCGCGAACCAGTCATAGCCCTGCTCCGCCCAATAATCGCGCGGGCGCTCGTTCGTAAACTGAATGCTGCCGATGCATTTAAGATTCTTGAACCCATACTTCGTGGGAATCAACAGGCGCAGCGGCGCTCCATGCGCCATGGTGAGCGGCTCGTTATTAATCGCGTAACACAACAACGTCTGCGGATGGAACGCGCTCGGCGCATCCAGGCCCACGTAATATTGTCCATTGGGCGTCACCATACCAACATAGGCTTTTTTTCGCGCCGCCGGATAAAATTTGTCGGCGAAGTCAGCCAAGCGTATCCCCGTCCAGCGGGCCACCGTCGTCCAACCCTCAACGCAGTTCAGCGGAATGGTCTCTGTCACTGCCGGCAAAGCCAGCAAATCCTCCATGCGCAAGGCGAGATTCGTGCCGGCAACCTGCAGCCGCCACTGCTCCAATTCCATGTCGGACTCCAAGCCAATGTCACCATTAATCCGCGGACCGCCGGCCGTAATGGTCGCAGCGGGAACTTCCCGGCTCCGGTGGTTGGGGCTGACCAGCTTTCCGGTTACTCTTTCGTTGAATTGAAGCATTTTGCGAATCGGCCAGGGCACATCACCAATCGCCGGCCGCGTCATCAGCCAGCGCCAACCGCCATACGCCGCCGCGCCAGCCAGCATCGCCGTGAGAAATCCCCGCCGGGAACGGCGGCGCAGTTCGCGCTCCACCCGTTCGTCTTCTGAAATGGGCGCGGAAGGGTCCGGCGTTGCGTTGGGTTCAGGGTTTGTCATGCGTCCCCTCGGGAGTCTCTTTGATTTCCACGCCCGCAATCATCGACCGGAAATTGCTCCACCCTGCGCGCATCACCTGGAGAACGTGGATCACAAAAAACAGAACGAATCCCATCGTCAGCCAGAAATGCTCCCAACGCGCCCATTGATAGCCGCCCAAAATTCGGGTCAACCAGCCCAATTGCACCGGCCGATAAATCGCCAGACCCGTCACCAGGCTCGCGCCGCCCATGAGCACGACCAACGTGTAAGCAATCCGTTGCGCGGGATTATATTTCACAAACGGCGGCGGCGTTTTGCGCAGATGCAGATCGTGCAGCACCACTTGGAACGCTCCGACAAAATCGCGCCGGCTGGGCACCAGCAAACGCCATTCGCCGGAAATAATGAGATAGAGGGCGTAGAGCAGGCCATTGATGGCGAAGAACCACACGAAGAAAAAATGCCACGACATTCCCCGAGCTAACCCGAATTCCAAGCCCAGCGCGCGCCAGAAGCCTGGCGGAAAAAAGTGAAACAACGTCGTTTGCCCCCAGCCAATGCGGTACACGCCATTGACTAAACCCTTGTCGCTATCCGCCCAGTAAATCATCAGCCCGCTCCAGATCATCACAAAGAGCAGCGGGAAATTAATCCAATGAAACCAGCGAATAGCCAGCGGATGCTTTTCAACGAGACGCTTCACAGTTCGATCCTTGCTCCGCCGCTCCGGGCTTCACCCCGCCGCAACAACTTCGCAATGATCGGCAAATCTTAAAGCAACTGGCAACTGGCAGCCATAGGGTCTTTCACCCGATGAACTGTTGAAGTTTCAACCCGGCGGCCAGGCCAGCGTGCGGCCGCCGAGAATGTGGCAATGCAGGTGCGGCACCGATTCCCCGGCATCGGGCCCGTTGTTGATGACCAGGCGATAACCGCTTTTTTGCAAGCCCAGCTTGTTCGCGACTTCCGCCGCCTTGAGCAACAGATGCCCTAAAAGTTTTTCATCCTCCGGCCCCGCCTCGGCGATCCGGCTAATCGGTTTCTTGGGCACGATGAGCACATGCACCGGCGCGTGCGGTTTGAGGTCGCGCAAGGCCAGCACCTGGTCGTCTTCATAGACAATGTCCGCCGGAATCTGCCGCGCGATGATTTTTTCGAAAAGTGTCATAAGGAAAATTTGTCCTCTCAACAATGGCCCCGCCTCATCCCACAGTTTACGCGTATTCGAGAAGCCATCTCATAAATAGCCGCAGATGGCGCGGCCAGAGATTTGGGCCGGCCACGAGGCGAGAGGAGGGAGCATCCCCAAAGGGGGCTGTGACCGACGAACAACGAAGTGGCCGGCCCAAAGATCGGCCGTTCCAT
>JAQGPA010000005.1 GCA_028293325.1 Pedosphaera sp.
CTCACGCACCGAATAACGCTCGCGATTGGCCACCCGGTCCAACCCCTCGCTCAACAACGCGGCCAATTGCTCCTCCGTCAATCCAAAATCCAGCACCGCCAGCGTCGTGTAAAAATCCTCATCGTGATATTTGGTGATCCGGTTCTCCTGCACCCCCAGTTGAATGTGCTTCCGATGCACCTGCAAATCCGACTCCATCACCCAATGTTGTCCATCATGACGCCGCCCCTGAAACACGAACGCATGCGACCACGCCCCCCACGCCCCGCCTTCATCCAAATGCCGCTCCGCGCGCGCAATCGCCTTGTCAATCAGCGTCACCCCTCCCGAAAGCCCAATCCGCCCCGGTTGCGCGTAACGCTTCAGGAATTCCTCATTGGACAAATCCTTTAACACCACGATTTGATTTTGCGGCGCGCCGTTCACTGCCGGTTCGCGGCGGCTTTCGACTGACTGGCTGGTCTTATCCATCGGGTCTCGAAATTAATCTTCCTGCCGTTAGAAGTCATCTCCTAAATAGCCGCAGATGGCGCGGCCAGAGATTTGGGCCGGCCACGAGGCGAGAGGAGGGAGCATCCCCAAAGGGGGCTGTGACCGACGAACAACGAAGTGGCCGGCCCAAAGATCGGCCGTTCTCTGCTTGACTCAATCGTTTTCTGTTTCTCATCCCCTTCTGTTTTCCTTCTCAAAACGCCGCTGTGGGTATTTAGGAGATGGCTTCTAGATACAAGCTTTTCTCGCCCCTCCATCCATTCAGTCGGTTTCAACATCATCCGAAAGTTCGTTTCGATCCCCCGTCCGACGCGGAAAATGTTGCGCCAACAATTCACCCGCTTTATGAACTCCGTGCAAAATGCCGCGTGTAAACTCCTCCTTTTTAAAATGCCCGCTCATCTCCGCCGCCACTTCCTGCCAAAACCCATCGCCGCAACGTCGATGCACCCCCGCATCGCCAATCACCGCAAATCGCCGCACCCGCGGCGCCACAAATATCAACACCCCGTTTTTTTCCTCCGTCTTGTTCATCCCCAGCCGCGTAAAATGCTGCTGCGCTGCCGCAATCGGATCCGCCGGCTCCTGGCGGCTGATGAACACACGGATTTCGCCCGACGTCTTTTTTTCCGCCGCGCGAATCGCCGCCACGATTTCATCGTGCTGCAACCGATTCAAAAATTCCTTCGCTTTCATATCTGATGGCTTCTACCAACTCCCACTCGCCCCACCACCGCCCGTGTCACCACCACCACCGGAGAATCCCCCACCTCCGCCGCCGCCATCGCCACCACCCCAACCGCCCCCGCCGCCACTCGACCAACCACCACCCCCAAACCCTCCGCTCCCCAACATCCAACCACCCAAAAAACTCGAACTGCGCCCCCGAAACAAACGCCCGATTATGCTCAAAAAGATGAGCAAGAAAATGAAGCCCAAAAATAACGCGACGGGCGATCCTCTTTGACCTCTGCCGCCCCCACTCCTGCCCTGCGATTCCGCCACCGTGTGTCCCGCCCCCTTGTATTCTCCTTTTGCCGCCGCCAGCATCGCCGTCACCCCCGCCGTCAGTCCTCCGTCAAAATCCCCTTTCTTGAAATGCGGCGCAATTTCCTCATCAATGATTCGTTTGTCAATCGCATCCGGCAACGCCCCTTCCAAACCATACCCCGTTGCAATCCGCATCTTATGGTCCTGCACAAAAACAAACAGCACCGCTCCATTGTCCTGATGCTTCAACCCCGGCTTCCACGCATGAAAAACCCGCGTGGCATAATCATCAATCGAGGAATCCGATTGCATCTTCGGAAAAACCGCCACCACGATCTGACTCGACGTCTCCTTCTCAAAATTTTCCAATTGCTGGTTCAACCGCTGCGCCGTCGCCGGGGAAACCACATTGGCGTAATCATTGAAATAATGCTCCGGTGCCGGCGGTATCACCTCCGCCGCCCCCGCCACAAAACACCAGGCCAACGCCATGAAAAAAAGAACACCCGACCTTGCTCGCGGCCAAGCCGGCATAAACCTTACCCGACTTCCAATCGCGTCATTTCGGTGTAGGAGACGAGGTAACGAGGCTCTAACATTTCCCACGAGAGCATCAACCCGCCCACCGACTTCGCACTCACCCGCCGCGCCAATAAATCCCACACCTTCCACCTCCCTCTCCCCGCCCAAGCGGGGAGAGGGCACGGGGTGAGGGGTGCCAAACGCTCGTCCCATTTGCTTGGCTATTCTAGACAGTCGCTTCACAATTATTGCTTCTCTGGTGCCGGCGTCGGTACCGGTGCTGGCGCCGGTTTCGGCGTCGGAGTTGTATTGCCAAAATTAAAATCCACCTTCGGCGGCGTCTCCGCACCCGCCGTCGCGGCAAAATACGGCTTCTCCTTGAACCCAAACGCCCCCGCATACAAATTCGCTGGGAACGACCGGATGGCCGTGTCGTACGCCTGTACCGCTTCATTAAAGCGACCCCGTTCCACGCTGATGCGATTCTCCGTTCCCTCCAACTGCGCTTGCAGATCGCGGAAGTTGCCGTTCGCTCTTAACTCCGGATACCGTTCCGACACCACCAGCAAACGGGACAACGCCGAACTGAGCTGTCCTTGCGCCGCTTGAAATTCCGCCAGCTTCGCCGGATCCGTCGGCGCGCTACCCGGGTTTATCTGCACCTGCCCCACCGACGCCCGCGCCCGCGTCACATCCTCCAGCGTCGATTTCTCGAAGTTCGCCGCCCCCTCCACCGTTTTGACCAGGTTGGGAATCAAGTCCGCCCGCCGCTGGTAAACATTTTGCACCTGCGCCCACTGGCTATCCACCCCTTGCGAAAGCTTTACCAGCCGATTATAGCTGCCGCCCGCGATTGCGATGAAAATCGCCAACACCACAATCCCGATCACCGCCACGATCCCGCACCCAATGCCAAATTTTTTCATATCCGTATCCTTATTTGCTTTCTACGTTACGCCCGACCATCCCGGTTGTCACCGCAACAATATATACCTTCCCTCCCCGCCCATACATTACAACTTCACCACCCCATTGTAACCGCAAAGCCAATTCCTGCTTGTTCTCCCCATCGTCCTCGTCGTCGATCCCATTTTCCCACCCCGAACCGGGTGTGGCAGAACCTTGTCCAACCTTGTCCCATAAAAAAACATCTTGGTATTACCTTAACCAGCCTTGTTGTCCCACAATGGCCGTGCGCAAGCACCCAGACAGTAGCCGGAGGTTGAGCGCAGCGACACCTCCGGTAACCCTCCCAAACCTCCCACCACCCCGAAGGGCGTGGCAGAACCCTGTCCAACCTTGTCCCATAAAAAAACTACCTTCCGATACCTTCCGACACCTTCTTGTGCAGCTTGTGCCCCGCGCACGAGCGCCTCCCATCCCCAGCCCCGGACGGGGCGACAGACGTTAGCCCACGGCGCCAGCCGTGGGATCCGGCCCCAAACCCTCCAAGCCCCGGAGGGGCGACACAACATTTCTGCAAATGCCTCATAAATGATTCCTTTCCCCATAGTGACCCGTCCGGAAGGACAAAAAATTGAGGCTCGAATTACCTCAAATTACCTTAACCAAGCTCAAGGCCACCCTAGGAAGCCTCAAGTTATCTTGTATTAGCTTGTCCACGCACAAGGCCCGGCGACCTCCTTGACTGATCCTCAAGTTGCCTCGTTTTACCCTGTTATTCATAATGACCCGTGCGGAAGCACCTGTCCGCTAGGACTCCGCCAGGAGATGTAGTGGTGGGCGTCCCGCCCGCGATCCCGTTCGTCCATGTCGTCCATGTCGTCCATATCCATCCGTAGTTAAGCTCCCCCTCCGCGACTCCGCGACTCCGCGGTGAACGGCATCCTTCCGCACCCTCACTCCGAACTTTCATATCGTTCATGGTGTCGATTCAACCACATCCCCAATCCCCCGACTGTCGCTCGTGTCGCTCAGTGTTTTTCGAAGGGAACGGTGGAATTCCCCTGTGTCTACGCCTCCTTGATGTGTTTCATCCCCCCAATTTCTAAAATCTCCACCTGCTTCTCCCAATCAAAAATCGCAAATCGCTAATCAAAAATCCTTTACCGCCCCGCCGGCGCCGGCGCTCCCAAATATTGCCGCTCCCACTGTCCGAATTCAGAATCATCCACCGTCGCCTCCAATACTCTCCCATCGGTAAACGCATAGACTCTCCGCCATTTGCCGTCCGCTCCCTTCCGCGGCCTTTCTTCGCGCAAAAACAGCGCGTCACCTGGCACCGGCCCCCCATCGCGCACAAATTCAACCGAGCGCAGGCCCGCCATGATCTGCCCGCCCGGGGCCGGAAAGTATTTCCTGAGTTCGGAAAATTGGGCGGGCATGAGCGTGGGTACTTCATTCGTGCGATCGTTTGCAAAACGTTGCCAGGCCGCCGGCAACTCCTGGATAATGGTTTTCATGGCCTCCATGATCTCGGGCGACACCTTGTCCGCGAATTCCTCGGACGACATCTGCACTTTCTCGGGCTGCACCGCTGCCGCCCCGTCCTCAAGCCGCTGGTTCTCTTCCCGCAGTCCTTGCATCGCCTTCATTTGTTGGCGCAGTTTCCCCGCCTCGCTGCGGAGCCGGAGCAACTCCGCAAGTTGCGCTTCTGAGAAAGACCGCGCCAATTTCACCGACGCCGCATGCTCCTTTTCTGCCCTAAATTGCGCCAACTGCTCGGCCTGCTGCCGCAACGCTTCCTCCTTTTCCTGCAATATTTCCTGGTTCGAATGTCGCACCACCAACGGCGTCACCACGCTGGCAATCAGCAGGACGCACACCATGGAAAATTTAAACAATTCTTTGCTCATTGGCCGGGTGGCGCGGATGAAACGATATGCGCCTTTTCATAGGTATCGAAATCGTCATCCACTTTGGCGTGCATTTCTGAGTGGCCATCGGCAAAACCATAGATTTTTGCCCATTTGCCATCGGGCGTTTGCCACGCTTGTTTCTCCCGCAGCATGATCACGTTCGGCGCATTGGTCAGCTTGTTTAACCCTCCTTGGTAAACAATCTCGAACTGGTCGCTAAACAAATTTGTTTCCACTTTGGCCTGGTCTGGCAGAAAAGCCGCTGCTTGCTCAAAATTCGTCGGAAATTGTCCCTGGTTTTTATCGGCGCTCATCATGAAAGCCAACAACCAGTTTCTGCTGTAATTCATCTTCGCAATCGCTTGCTCTCTCGTATCCTCCATCGCCAGCAATGTCATTTTTGGAACCTCTTGCTTTCGTGCGTCCCGCCCCTTCAGCCGCTGATTCTCTGCCTGTAACCTTGCCATGTCGTTCGTCTGCTGCCGCAGCGATTCCACTTCCCCGCGCAGCCTCATCAAATCATCCAGATTGTTCGATCCCGCACGGCTCGGCTGATTCGCGCGACCCTCATTCTCCAATTTTAATTGCGCCAACTGCTCTCCTTGCTGCCGCAACGTTTCATCCTGTTCGCGCAATTTGGCTTGGGCCTGGTGTTGCATCACCAGGGTGGTCGCCACGCAGGCCGCCACAATCGCACTGACAATTCCAATTTTAAGTTTTGTCATGGTAATAATTTTTAACAGGGTAAATGTCGTTCCAGTGCCCGCTGCCACCAGCGCGCCGCCGGCAACACTGACCGCCAATCCCACCGGCGCGGCCGTGGCGGCCTCGGTGGCCAGCGCCGTTCCCAACGCCGCGGCGGAAAGTGCCACCCCACGCTGCTGCAGTAGCGCCCGCAACTCCTCCAAGGCGCGGGTTACCCGCTTCTGCGCGGCATTTTCACTGCTCCCCAATGCTTCCCCCACCGCTCGCAGATTGCGTTGCTCATAGAAGCGCAGCACAATGGCCACCCGATCCTCCGCGCCCAGTTGGTTGATGGCTTCGTCGAGCACCGGCGTCACCTGCGCCAGATTCGATGCGGAATGGTCTTGCAGGGGGTTCATTTCCACAGCTTCCCTTTCACGATTCTGCCGACGCCGCTCGCCGCGCATCAATGTCGCCGCCACATGACATGTATCCCGGTGCAGCCAGCCACCTAGGGCCGTCTCATTGCTCAAGCCATGAGCCTTCCGCGCCAGATGCACAAAAACTGTCTGGGTGACATCCTCTGCCGCCGGCGCATTACCTCCAACCAAGCGCAACGCCGTTCCATAAACCAGGTTGATGTAACGCGTAACTAGTTCATGGAAAGCTGCTTCCGACCCACTCTTCAGGTATTCAGCAAGCAATTTCTGTGTTTCCGTCATCTTTGATACACAAGTAAAACGCCGCTCAACGCAAAAAGCCGCCACAAAATCATGAAAATTTTGGCCCTATTCCCAAAACTCCAAAAACCCCCTCTCCGCTCACGTTGAAACTCTCCCAATCCGTTTTATCTTATAAAACGATAGGGAAAGGATCCGCCATGAAAAAGGAAACAAAAAAATCACACAAACCAGCCGCGCGAAAACCAAAAAAGCAGCATGCCCAACCCAAACCCTTCACCCCGGGCATCACCGAGGGAATGGTGCGCCAACATGCCTTTGAACTGTTCCGCGACAAGCTCCCCGATGAACCCTTGACCTTGGAAGACTGGGTGCTGGCTGAAAAAGACCTGGTCGTAGTCATGCAAACCGATGGCTTGCTCAAACGCTAATCCAGAGGGGTGCGGCATTTATGCCGCTTCAATCCAGAAACCGTCGAACAGCACCAGAAGGACCGCACGGATAAGAAAGCCCAACACTATCCACTCCTACTTGCGTAGTGTCAGGCGTCTCGCCTGACGTAGAGGCGCGGCGACTCGCCCCCCGGTCGGACACGGCAACAAAAGAACACCCAGCAGGCAGAAAAATTTCACCAGACCCAGAACTTGCCCAAACCCTCCAATTTCCTAGGTGCGCGGAATTTATTCCGCTTCAATCCAGAAACCGACCAACAGCATGAGCAACATCCGCAAGATAATAACATCCAACACCCATCCACTCCCTCTATGACCCGTGCGGAAGCACTCGGACGGGAGAGGGCGGACGCTTCTTCTCCCCATCGTCCTCGTCGTCGTCCTCGTCGTCGCTCCCTTTATTTCTTCCGGTTTACCCGTCTCCGTCGCACCAACCCACTCAATCAACATGCTTCTTAAGAATCCTCTCCACGAGCACCGGCCACGACGCCTCCTCCTGCACATTAAAAACAAACGGGTTCAACACCGTGCCCGGCATATCATCAATAATGATGTCCGGCTTGGCGGAAAATCCTTCAAACAAATCGGTCAACTGATGCCGTTGCGCCACTGCCCGCGCATAATCCACGCCCACCGTGGACCACAAATACAAGTGACATCCACGCTCCTTCAGTAATTGGCGTTGAGCCTTTAATTATTGAAAAACTTGCATTATTACGTCAACTGGTAGAATTTAATTGGATACCATGACATGACAAAAACGCGCATCATCATAATCGCTTTGTTTTTGTTCTTTATTGCTTACCTGTGCTTCATTGAGTGCCAGCAGGAATCTCCCGTCAAGATCGTTGGCAATATGCTGCCAAAAGACATTGCCGAAATTAAACTTGTTGTTGATCGTGAGAGGAGGCGAGAAGTGTTCCTTGACTGGTCCTGGAAGAGCATTAAGCGACTTCCAGCAAATCTGAAGTTTTACTCTCAAAACAAAGTACGGCTAATTGAATATCAGGAGGAAGGGATCACTTTTGTGTTAATCGCAAAGTCGGCAAACACGTATAGATACGGAGGACTCCATTATCTTGTATGTAAGGGAACAAATGGATGGTATGTCGGTGCTAGTGGAGGTGAATCGCCAAATCTGGACGGCGGTCTTCGGCAATAAATCTTCACAATTGATCCCTTCAGGAATGCTTCCCGTGCGCCCTTGAGCAGATTCCCATTCGCATCCACCAACGTCAGGTCAACATCGACAAAGACATTGGCGTTTTTTATGATTTAAGCGCCGGTCCCTCCATGATTACGTTGATGCCTTAAGCAGGGCCACACCGTAATCGCGATTCATCCGCGCAATAAAATTCAAGCTGATCTCCTTCGGGCAAACCGCTTCGCACGACCCCGTCACCGTGCAATTGCCAAAACCTTCCGCATCCATCTGCGTGACCATGCTGGTCACCCGCTTGTCCTTCTCCACCTTGCCTTGCGGCAACAAATTCAAATGCGAAACCTTCGCCGCCACAAACAACATGGCCGAGGCATTCTTGCACGCCGCCACACAGGCGCCGCACCCAATGCACGCCGCCGCATCCATCGCCTTGTCGCTCTCCACTTTGCCCACCGGAATGGCGTTCGCATCCGGCGTGCCGCCCGTATTCACGGAAATAAACCCGCCCGCCTGCACGATCCGGTCAAATGCGCCCCGATCCGTCACCAAATCCTTGAGCACCGGGAACGCCCGCGCGCGCCACGGTTCAATCGTGATGGTCTGGCCATCCTCAAAATGGCGCATGTGCAACTGGCACGCCGTCGTCCCGCGCTGGCCGCCGTGCGCGATGCCATTGATGACCAGCGAACAGGTCCCGCAAATCCCCTCGCGGCAATCCGAATCAAACGCAATCGGTTCCTCTCCCTTCGCGATCAAACCCTCGTTCACCACGTCGAGCATTTCCAGGAACGACATGTCGGCAATAATGTCCTTGGCGGCATATTCCACCATCGCGCCGGTGTCGTTCGCGTCCTTCTGCCGCCAAACTCGTAACGTAAAGTTCATTTGTAGCTCCGTGTGCTCATGTGCACTTCTTCGTAAACCAGCGGCTCCTTGTGCAGCAGCGGCGGCTTGCTCGGACCCTGATATTCCCACGCGCTCACAAAGGCAAAATGTTCGTCGTCCCGCTTCGCCTCGCCATCCGGAAATTGGTGCTCCACGCGGAAATGTCCGCCGCAGGATTCTTCACGCGTCAACGCATCCAGACAGAGCAGCTCCGCAAATTCCAAAAAGTCCGCCACGCGACCGGCCGCTTCAAGTTCCTGGTTCAGCGACGCGTTCTCGCCGGTAACCTTCACATTCTTCCAAAACTCCGCCCGCAGTTCGGGAATGCGTGTCAACGCCTCCTTCAAACTCGCCGCCGTGCGCGCCATGCCGCACTTCTCCCACATTATTTTCCCTAACTCGCGATGGAACGAACTCACCGTCCGCTTGCCGTTGATCGACAGCAGCCGCTTGGTCAATGCCTTCACGTTATCCAGCGCCAGCTTGAACTCGGGATGGTTCACGTCGGACTTCGGCTGTTTCTCGGACGCAAAATAATTGCCGATCGTGTACGGCAGGATGAAATAACCATCCGCCAAACCCTGCATCAGGGCGCTCGCCCCCAGGCGGTTCGCGCCGTGGTCCGAGAAGTTCGCCTCGCCCAAGACGAACAGCCCCGGCACGGAACTCATCAAATTGTAATCCACCCAGGTCCCGCCCATCGTGTAATGCACCGCCGGATAAATGCGCATCGGCGTCTCATACGCGTTCTCGCCCGTGATCTTTTCGTACATGTCAAAAAGATTGGCGTACCGTTCCTTGACCGTTTCCAGACCCAGCCGCTTGATCGCCTCCTTGAAATCAAGATACACTCCCAGTCCGCCCGGCCCCACGCCCCGTCCCTCATCACAAACTTCCTTCGCCGCGCGCGACGAAATATCGCGCGGTGCCAGGTTGCCAAAGCTGGGATACTTGCGTTCCAAAAAGTAATCGCGCTCTTCCTCTGGAATCTGGTCGGGCGGGCGGGTATCTCCTTTTTTCTTCGGCACCCAAACCCGGCCGTCATTGCGCAACGATTCGGACATCAGCGTCAGCTTCGATTGATGCTCGCCGCTGACCGGGATGCACGTGGGATGGATTTGCGTATAGCACGGATTCGCAAACGCCGCCCCTTTCTTGTAAGCGCGCCACGTTGCCGTCACGTTGCAACCTTTGGCGTTCGTCGAAAGATAAAAAACATTGCCGTAACCGCCGGTCGCCAGCACCACCGCATCACCCGCGTGCGCGGAAATCTCACCCGTCACCAAATCGCGCACGATGATCCCCTTGGCATGACCGTCAATCACCACCACATCCAGCATCTCCGTGCGTGGATACATTTTGACGTTCCCATTGCCAATCTGGCGACTGAGCGCCTGGTAAGCGCCCAGCAAAAGTTGCTGCCCGGTCTGACCCCGCGCGTAAAACGTGCGGGACACCTGCGCCCCGCCAAAGGAACGATTCGTCAGCAATCCGCCGTATTCGCGCGCAAACGGCACCCCTTGCGCCACGCATTGGTCGATGATATTGACGCTCACTTGCGCCAACCGATACACGTTCGCCTCCCGCGCCCGGAAATCCCCGCCTTTGATCGTATCGTAAAACAGCCGGTAAACACTGTCCCCGTCGTTCTGGTAATTCTTCGCCGCATTGATGCCCCCCTGCGCGGCAATGCTGTGCGCGCGCCGCGGACTGTCCTGGAAACAGAAGCATTTGACCTTGTAACCCAGTTCCGCCATCGTCGCCGCCGCCGAGGCCCCCGCCAGTCCGCTCCCCACCACGATCACGTCAAACTTCCGCTTGTTCGCCGGGTTGACCAGCTTCATGTCGAACTTGTGCTTCTCCCACTTCTGCGCCAGCGGGCCGGGGGGAATTTTTGCGTCGAGCTTCACTTCACCACCTCCTGGAGTGCATTCACATTAAACGAATTCACATAACTGCTCCCGTAACCAAGCTGGACGGCGATCGGTATCGAAATATACCCTACGAAAATCAACCACGAGGCCACCACCGCAAAACGGGCGATCAACGAACCATAACCCGGGCTTTTCCAGCCCAACGATTGAAACATCGCGCTCACGCCGTGGCTCAGGTGCAAAAACAAAAGCCACATCGCAAAGATGTAAAAAAGGGTCACCACCCGGCTCTGAAAGCCAATCACCATCATGCGGAAAACATCGTGCTGATTTTTGGCATCTTCCAACGTCGTGAAATTCTTGCCGGTCAGGTTGACCGCCGGCACCTGCACCGTGAAATGCAACAGGTGATAGATGATAAACGCCGCGATGATGAACCCGCTCCACACCATCGTCCGCGACGCATAGCTCGCCGCCACAATTTCCTGCTGCGCGTACGGTTGCGGCCGCGCCGCCCGGTTCTCCACCGCGAGTTTGATCGCCGACCAAATGTGCAGCCCCACGATAATCAACAGGCCAATCCGCGCCGGCCAGATCAACTCCAGGTTGCCCTGCAAAAAAGCCCCATAACGATTGATCGCTTCCGGCCCCAGGAAAATCTGGAGATTGCCCAGCAGATGCAGCACCACGAAGAGAAAGAGCGCCATGCCCGTGATGGCCATGATGAACTTCTTGCCCACCGAGGATCGAAATAAATTCGTTATGTTCATTTACCTAATTTCATCCCAACCATTTAGCCCAGTGTGAGATAATCTAATAATGCGCCAAGGTAGCGTCAATGAATCTTAATTGGTTATAAGCCCGCCTGAAGTGATGTTACCTCTGCTTATCCTAACGGGGGTCAAACTGCCCTTTTCCCCCCGCTAGAGCATTGACAGAAATGATGTAGCGCGGCGGAGCGAGGATTTTTGACTTTGGGCGAGGCTTTGGCGAGGGAGCATGCCCAAGGTGGCCTGTGACCGAGCCGAAACGAAACCAAAAGTCAAAAAGACCGCTTCCCTCACTAACTTTTCCGCCGCGCTACAGCATTTATGGAACTGCTCTAACAGCCTGTTTTGGCGTGGTCCAATGAAGTTAAAAGACCGAAGGCGCCACCAACATTTCTTCCAATTCGCCTAGTGTTTGGATTCGTCCCGCCCCATCCCCCGCCTGCTCCCGGTCCAGCAGAATGGCTTCAAAGCCGGCCGCTTTCGCCCCCAGCACATCCCGCTCAAAGCTGTCGCCAACATGCAGAATCAACTCCGGCGCCAGTCCCATTTTCTTCGCCGCATGATCAAAAATCACCGGGGAAGGCTTCGCAAAGGCCACATCACACGAAATAATAATCGCCTCAAAATATTTGCTCAGCCCCAATTCCTTCAGCAACGGACCCAGCCGGTCATCCCAATTGGAGACGATCCCCAGGTTGATCCCCAGCGCCGCCAGCGCATCCAATGTCGGCAACACATCCTCAAAAATATGCCACGCCTCCGGCGCGCGAAAACGATCATATAATTCCTCAAAAAATGTCCCGCTCGGCGGCTCCTCGCTGACCCCCGCAAACGTCCGGTCCACCAGCGCTGCCCATTCTTCCCGGCCATGATTGAAATTTTTAAATTCCCGCCATGCCTCGGTAAATTGCCGGTTCAACTGCTCCGGCGAAACCGCCTCCAACCCATGCCGTGCCGCCACCTCCGCATAAATGTGCCCCACCGAAGGCCACGGCTTTATCAGCGTGCCCCCGACATCAAACGTCACCGCCTGGATTTGTTTCAACTGGTTCATCAATCAAAATGTAACCCGCTCACCGCCCGGCCACAGCCCCCTAATTGAGCCCCCCGGCTCGGGAGTGAACCGCCACCCCGCCCCCGGGCAAATCCGTGACCCCAGCCCGGCTTCACTTTTTCCCCTTCGCTTCAAAGGTGGGATACATGCGCAATTCATGCACCAGAAAGGCCCATTTATCCGCTGATTCCTCAATCAGCTTGGTTGTCGGTTTTCCCGCGCCATGACCCGCTCGCGTTTCGATGCGGATCAACACCGGCTTGGAACTGGCCTGCGCCGCCTGCAAAGTCGCCGCAAACTTGAAACTATGCGCCGGCACCACCCGATCATCGTGATCCCCCGTCGTGATCAACGTGGCCGGATACTTCGTGCCGGGCTTGATGCGATGCAGCGGGGAATAGGCATAAATGGCCTTAAACTCCGTCGGATCATCTGCGGACCCATAATCCTGAATCCACGCCCAGCCAATCGTGAATTTGTGAAAGCGGAGCATGTCCATCACTCCCACTTGCGGCAGCGCCGCCGCAAATAAATCCGGCCGCTGGGTCAGGCACGCGCCCACCAGCAATCCCCCATTGCTGCCACCCCCAATCGCCAGCTTCGCCGGCCGCGTGTAATGATTCGCCACCAGCCATTCCCCGGCCGCAATGAAATCATCAAACACATTCTGCTTTTTCAACTTCATCCCCGCCTGATGCCACTCCTCGCCGTACTCGCCGCCCCCGCGCAAATTTGCCACCGCAAACACTCCGCCCATCTCCATCCACACCAACGCCGGCGGACTGAACGCCGGCGTGATGCTGATATCGAACCCGCCGTAACCATAAAGATAAGTCGGGTTTTTCCCGTCCAACTTCAGCCCCTTCTTGTAAGTGATATACATCGGCACCCGCGTGCCATCCTTGCTGCGATAAAACACCTGTTTGGTCTCATAATCCGCCACGTTGAAACCTACTCTGGGTTGCCGAAAAACCGTGCTCGTGGCGTTCGTCAAATCATACCGGTAAATCGTGGCTGGCGTCGTGAAGCTCGTGAACGAATAAAACGTCTCGGTCTCATTGCGTTTGCCGCCAAACCCTGCCGCGCTCCCCAATCCCGGCAAATCCACCCGCTGCATGAATGGCCCGTAACGCGAAAACACCTTCACCTCCGAGTGCGCATCCTTCAAATAATCCGCAATGAACTGGTCATTCACCAGGGTGACGCTCTGCAACCGGTCATCGCTTTGGGGAATGATCTCCTTCCAATTGGCCCGCTCGGGTTGCGCCACATCAATCGCGATGACCTTGCCGCGCGGCGCATTCAGATCGGTGCGAAAATAAAAAACCGTCCCCACATTATCAATGAAGCTGTACGCCGCATCAAAATCATTGAGCAATTCCACAATCCCGCTCCCGGGCGTTCGCAAGTCACGGTAAAAAATCCGGTTCCGCGTATCCGTGCCCTGGCTCACATGGATGATGAGATAGCGCCCATCATCCGTCACCGACCCCTCAAATCCCCAATCCTTGTGGTCCGTCCGCTGATACGTCAGCACATCCTCGGACTGCGCCGTGCCCAGCTTGTGATAATAAAGTTTGTGAAAATAGTTCACTCCTTTCAATTCCTCCGTCTTGCCCGGCTCGTCGTAGCGGCTGTAGAAAAATCCGCCGTTGTCCTTCGTCCAGGCAGCGCTCGAAAATTTGGCCCAATGAATCTCATCCGGCAAATCCTTCCCCGTGCGCACATCCCGCACCCGCCATTCCAGCCAATCAGAACCGGCCCGCGTCAATCCGTAAGCCAGCAGATTCCCGTCATCACTCACGCTATAAGCCGACAGGGCCACCGTGCCATCGGCGGATAATGTATTGGGATCCAGCAGCAGCACCGGCTCGGCATCCAGTGTGGCCATAGTGTAGAGCACACTCTGGTTCTGCAACCCATTGTTGCGCGTGATAAAATATCGCCCGCCTTCCTTGAACGGCACCCCAAACCGCTCGTAATTCCAAAGCTCGGTCAACCGCTGCTTGATGGGCGCGCGTTGCGGAATCTTCGCCAGGTAACTAAAAGTGACTTTGTTCTCGGCCTCCACCCACGCCTTCGTGGCGGTGGAATTATCATCCTCCAGCCAGCGATACGGGTCCGCCACCTGCGTGCCATGATAATCATCCACCTGATTCGTCTTCGCCGTGACGGGATAGACGGGAGTTGTCACAACTAAGGGCGTTTGGCCGGCGCGACTGCTCATGCCGCCACCTGCCAGCATACCGGCCAAAACCAGCCAACCGCAGCGTTGGATAGCCTTAAACCTGAACTTTTTAGCAATGTACATGTCACCTTTGGACGGCGGTGCCGCTCCATTCGTTCAGGTTTCTTTCATTGCCACTGGGTGTCGGCAAAAGTTTAAGCAATTCCATCGCCTCACCAATCAAATAAAGCGAGCCCGTTATCACCACCAACGGGTCCTTGGCCGCCCGCCCCAACGCGTCACTCAGCGAATCGCACTGCTCAATCTTCGCCTTGGGATTGGCCACGCGGCAAACCGCCGCCAACTCCTTCGGCAATGCCGTGCGCGAATTATTGACTGGCACCAGCAAGATGCGCGCCGCCAGCGGCGCCAGCACCTCGCACATCGGCTGGGCATCCTTGTCCCGCAAAATTCCCAGAATCATCGTCAGCGCCTCCGACCCAAAATAAGTCTGCACCGCCACCCGCAACGCCTCCGCGCTGCCCACATTATGCGCCCCATCCAACACCACCTTCCGGCCATCTGCGCGCTCAACCAACTGCAACCGCCCCGGCCAGCTCACCCGCAACAATCCCTCCCGAATGGTCTCTTGCTCCACCGGAATCACCTTGCTCAGCGCCTTCACCGTATAAACCGCCACGGCCGCATTCAACCGTTGATGCTCACCCAGCAACGGCAACGCCAGATCGCGCAACGGATGATTCTCCGCCTGCGCCCAGGTGATCAACCAAAACGGTGCCTCGCGCTCGCGCGCCGTCTCAAACAAAATCCGAAAAGCATCCCGGTCATCCACTGCCGTGATCACCGGCACCCCCGGCTTGATGATCCCCGCCTTCTCATGCGCAATCCGCGCCAGCGTGTCCCCCAGCCATTGCTGATGATCAAACTGAATGTTGGTAATCACGCTCGCCAGCGGCGTGACAATGTTGGTCGCATCCAAGCGCCCCCCCAAACCGGTTTCCCAAATCACCAGATCGCACTCTTGCTCGGCGAAATAACGCAACGCCATCACCGTCACCACCTCAAAGAAAGTCGGATGCGACTCCGCCGGAAACTCCTTCAGCCACACCTGCATCTCCTCCACCAACCGCACCACCTCCGCCCCCGGAATCAATTCCCGATTCACCTGGATCCGCTCGCCAAAAGCCACCAGGTGCGGCGAAGTAAACAACCCCACGCGCAGCCCCGCCGCCCGATAAATACTCTCCAACATCGCGCACGTGGACCCCTTCCCGTTCGTCCCCGCCACATGAATGAAACGCAGTTTCCGCTGCGGATTCCCCGCCAGCGCCGCCAGCTTGAAACTGTTTTCCAACCCCAGCTTCGCCCCAAACAACTGGAGATCGTAAAGAAACTTTATTGCATCAGTATAATTCATCAGCTTTCGCCCGGAAAAGTTATCACCTCTCCGCCACTTTGGAAATGAGTTACAACTACCCGCAAAGCCCTCTTTCCCCCTCGCCCCGCCCAAGCTGGCAGGGTCTTTCGTTTTGAAGTCATGAGACGGTGATGATGGCGAGCAATTGATCGGGCAGGGAGTGCTCTGGAGGATGATTGGCTAGGACGGCCAACCGGGCGTTAAACGGCTCCACTTCATGTTTCAAAGCGACGCGCACCGTCAGTGCCGTACGCGTGCCTTCGTGGCGGAAGACAGAAGCCGACATCGATGCGCTCGTGGCTGATGTCATTGCCTTTCGGAACAGACCCTGATTAGTGCCTAATTGGATTTGGGATAGGGACAGCAAAGTGGATCCCCCACAATTACATCCTCCCAACCGACGAAATGGGAAGCGGCATAAAAGCTTTCCGCCATGGTATATCCTGAAGTATATCGATCCATCACGATCGTCGGAGAAGCGTTCGCTTGCAGGAGCGGTTCGTCCACATATCCTTTCCCGCAGGTAAGCCCGTGAGCAATCAAATCAACCAGGAGTGATTGTCCGCCCTTGGTGGGCAGGAAAGTCCGGGCGCAGGTTGATACGGCGGTATCACTCAGAGATCCAGGCGCAAAGAAAAGAGTTTGATAAGCGTTGCTGGAAAACCTGGCATCATTGCTTCCCCACGAAAAATAACCCAGCAAGTTGGATCGTTGACCGACAAATGTCTCACTCAAATCCAACTCATCAGCTATGCCACGTTTCACCAACAGGTCGTGGGCGTGCCGCATATCCGCATTATATTCGTTCCATGGTGACTCCCGTAGAATGGTTGTGCCCGTGATGGGCGCAGGTTGGGTTGCTTTATCGCCCAACCCAAAAATCGGTTGGACATCAAACAACACGCTTCCATTGGTGCGGCCATGCTCCGCCGCCAAAGCCTGGCTTACCAACGCTTTGGCGTCTGCTTCCGTATAACCGTCCAATCGGGTTACCATGTATCCGCCAAATTTCGCGTGGGAAAAAGGTTCGAGCGCATTCCAATAGCGGTTGGAATAGGCGCAACCGATTGCGCCGGACCCCGCGATATCAATTTTCACCGTGCCGGGCAGATTTGCATAATCCAGCGCCGCCAAAGTGCTGTCAACGGATGGATGCCCGCGGATGGCGGCCGGTTCCCGGCTGTGTTCATCACAACTGCCCATTGCCGATCCCGCAATCCGGATGGGGATGCCTTTGGTGAGCACGATAAAGTCAATATTTGTGTGCGTCGCCAGATATTCACGAACAGGATTTTCTATGAATTGAGTATAGCCAGCCAAGGTGATGGTTTCATTTTTCGTGTTTAATGCGGAATCCAGACATTGAACTGAAAACAGGTTCTTTATCTTCCGTTTGTGAGTATAATCGTCTGCAATCGCCTGAGAAACCGGGCTGTTTGTATTGAAAACCACCAGCACCTGGTCAGGACTCCGCTTGGTTGCATTGCCGGCATGCGCCCAAGACAAAAACAACAAGCACGTCAAAAACAGGATGAAACTTTTTGTTGTCCTCTTCATAGGTAGCAGAATGGCTATTGTTTAATTCTACGGATAATCCGGCCGGAAAAAGACGCTTCTGGTCGGATCAACCACTAGTGTCCAAATTAGGTTTTGAAAATGAGTGAAAAGGATCTCCGTCTTTGGTGAGAATGAGGGTGAAAATTGAAACCTAAACCCATCATCAACGGAGATCCAAATGATTCGCACCGGCAGTCTTTTTAGCCAAATCCTTTCCCTTTTTCAACGGTCAGATTTTGCCCGTCATGTGCGTGAACTCAAAGCGGAGCACCATGCGCGGGGCTTTTCCTGCTGGGATCAGTTTGTGGCCATGTTGTTTTGCCAACTGGCGCAGGCCCGGTCGCTGCGGGAGATTTCCGATGGGCTTAAATCCTGTGAAGGCAGGCTCAAGCATCTGGGGCTGGAGGGTGCGCCCAAGCGCTCCACCCTTTCCTATGCCAATGCGCACCGGCCATGGGAACTCTTTGAGCGGCTTTTTTATGATCTCTTGGAGCAGTGCCAGGTCCTCAGTCCAAAGAAGAAGTTCCGGTTCAAGAACCGGTTGCTCACCATGGACAGCACCACGGTGGAACTGTGCGCGAGCATGTTCGACTGGGCGCACTTCCGCCGGACCAAGGGCGCGGTCAAGCTGCACCTGCTGCTCGACCATGATGGATACCTGCCGGTTTTTGGCCACGTGACCGAGGGCAAGGTGGGCGATGTCAAAGTGGCCAAAACCCTTGATTTTCCAAGGGGCAGCATCGTGGCGCTTGACCGTGGATACGTGGATTACCACCTCTTCACGCGCTGGACACGGGAGGGGGTGTATTTCGTCACCCGGCTCAAGGCCAACGCCGACATTGGACGGGTGGAGTCACGGGAGGTGCCCAAGGGCAGCAACGTGTTGAGCGACGAAATCATCCGGCTGCAGCCCTTTGTGGCCGGACGTCCCGACCTCGATGATATGCGGCGCGTGGTGGTTTGGCTGGAGGACAAGCAGGAGGAGCTGGTGCTCTTGACCAATAACTTCAAGCTGGCCGCTGCCACCATCGCCGCCATCTACAAGGAACGCTGGCAGATTGAACTGTTCTTCAAACTGCTCAAGCAGCAGCTCAAGATCAAAACCTTCGTCGGCACCAGCGCCAACGCGGTGCGCATCCAGATTTGGACCGCATTGATCGCCGTGCTGGTGGTGCGCTACCTGCAGTTCCGCTCCAACTTTGGCTGGGCCGTCTCCAACCTGGTGGCGTTGCTGCGCTGGAATCTGTTCAGCTATCGCAACCTCTGGGAGTGGCTCAACCGACCCTTCGACACACCACCCGAGCCAGCGGACCCGTTGCAACTTGAGTTGGACAGCATCCTTGCGTCAACCTGACCAACCTGTTTTCCAAACTTGAAAAATGAAGCCAAAAACCCCAATAAAAACCAGTGTTCCTCCAATCAAAATCAGCTATTTTGGACAGCAGTGCGGATCAACCGGAAAGGGGTCAGTCCCCACTTTTTCAAGTTGGCCGGGGCTTTTCATCGTTTTGCGCGGCGGCGGACGGCCAACAGGTTGGCCACATGGCTCCCACTGCCCATCGCCAGCCGTTGCGCGAGCCATTGCAAGGTCATCGTCGTCTCCCGCCGCAACCGCTCCGCGATGGCCACCTTGTCCTGATCCCCTTTGCGCCGAGTGTGCAAATCGCGCTCCGTCCAGCGGCGGCGTTTCAATTCCACCCCGAGCAGGTCCAGGGCCCGGGCCTCGTCGGATTCAAAGCGCTCCGCGCCGTAGTTGCCCGGTCCGGGCCCTGACTGCATTTGCGCCAGCAGTTCCTGGCGAAAGGCCTTGTCCCCCAGACACCAGCCCCGCCGCACCGCCTGGAACTCCGGCGCCGGTTCCCCTGGCCGGCGCGCCTCCATGGCCGCCGCAAACTGGCGCCGCCCGGCGGCGCTGTCCCTGGGAATGGCGTGTTCGCCCAGCAACCGGTCCACCCGCAGCCAGGGCGGGCGTTGGCGCGGCGTCAGCAGGTAGCCGGGATAACTGCTCCAGCGAAAGGCGGTGAGCCGTTGCCGCGCGGCGATCAGTTTGGCGCGGACGGGGTTCAGATGGACGTAATCGCAGACGGTCTTAAGATAGCCGTTGCCGCTGCCGTCCACGATCAGGGCTTTGTAGCGGCCGCTGAACAGGTGGCCCGAGAGTTGGTGGCGGCGGTTGAACCGTGCGGTATAGACGCCCAGCAGCCATTTCATGCCGGCGACCAGGTTGGCCTGGGGCGTCTCCAGGACGAGGTGAAAATGGTTGGGCATCAGGCAATAGGCATGCACCTGCCAGCGGGTCTTGGCGCAGGCCTGGGCCAGGGTGTCGAGAAAAAGCGCCCGATCCGCGTCGGCCTGGAAGATGGGTTTGCGGCGGTCCCCGCGATTCAGGACGTGATACACCGCACCGGGATATTGGACGCGTAGTTTGCGGGCCATGGGGAAAGCGTGAACAAGCTCGCTAAAGGTGTCCACTGTAAAAAGGTGGGCGACCCCTTTATTTCCGCCGGTTCCTGCGATTCAGGACGTGACAGCTTCTGAAAGCGGGGGGACAGAATGCCTGAGAACCAAAAGTGTCATTTTTCTAGGACTGACCCTTTCACAA
>JAQGPA010000027.1 GCA_028293325.1 Pedosphaera sp.
TATTCTACCAGACGGTGCCCGATGCCAACCGGTTCAAGATTAACGGGCGGCCGCTGATTATGATCTGGTCCTCGGGACCTCTGCTCATGACGAACACGCAAGGCAACCTTTCACGCGCGTTGACCTATGTTCGCCAATGCTGCCAGAGAGATTTCGGATTCAACCCGATTATCATTGATGATTGGGCGACTACCAAGCACGACACAACCTGCACCAATGCCGGGGTGTTGGATGGATTCCGTCTCGGTCTCTTGGGCGAAATCTTCGAGGATGCCGACCGGGAAGGGGAGCGGATGTATGATAAACGGCTGGGCACCCCAGCGGGAAAAAGGTATGCCGACGGTCAGGCTGAGGTCCCAGCAAGTTCGGGTTTTACCCATGCCACCGAAGCCATTCTTCAAGTCGTTGAAGTCCAACAACGGATTCTCCACCGGTAGCCCGTTTAGTGGCAAGTGCCAGTAAAACGCATGGTCGGGTCACCAGTGCCCCACAATTCATGCGTAGCCGGACACTCTCTGCCCACTCGCCGCTAACGCACTGGATCGGGCGTCTTTTATCCTGATGAAAGATGCAATAGAAAACCTGTACCGACTCTTTCGCCACAACAAAGATCTTCTATGTTGCGAACACGCAGACGCGCCAACCGGAGTCACTACGGACGCGCGATGGGATGGAGGCCCGGCGCTGGTTCAACGCGAGGAACGATGCGGCCTCGGCCCCCCTTATGAATCTGGCTTTGGGCAAAGCTTATCTCGCGGCCCATGATCCCAAACTGGTCATGTGGACGTGGGCGGAGGTCATGGCGGCGCTGGTTACCTGCTTAGCACCGACTCCGGAGCCAAGTTCGCTTGCGCTTTTCGGCTTGGGTGCGGGGTGCGAAGTCGCAGGTTGTTTGGCTTTCTCATGTGCGTGGTCTAACCCGTAAAAACTACCTTTAATCAAGCTTTATGGATTTTTAATCCACTGGCGCAAAGGTGTTTGGTTTGTTCCGATTCGGGCATTTCATCAGTAATCCAATCGGTGAAGCCGTCCCAATTGGCAAAGTGAATGGTACTTGGTTTTTTCCATTTAGTATGATCGGCCAAAAGAACTTTTCGAGTCGCTCTGGAAAGCATGTTTTTTTTCATCTCCGCTTCAAAAAGCTCCGTGGTTGAACAACCTTCCGCCGGATCAAGTCCTGAAGCCCCTACGAATGCCACATCGGCATGAATCAAGTTTAGGGCACTCAAGGCAGCGCCACCGATTAAAGCCCCGCTGACCTTTCGAAGTTCTCCCCCGATACATAGCACGGACGCTTCTCCTTGAAATGCCGCCGCCACCAGAGCAACGGAGTGAGTGATTAATCTTACATCCTTTCTGCCCATGAGAGCCTTGCCAAGTTCAAGACAGGTCGTTCCTGCATCAACCAGCACAGTAGCACCAGATGGAACCAAAAGTGCGGCTGTGGTAGCGAGCGCCTTTTTTGCGGAACTATTTAGTACCACACGCTCATCAAAGGACACTTCTGTGCGAACATAACTAGGGTCGAGCACGCCACCATGGACACGGATAACATCTCCGGCGAGTTCGAGTTCTGCCAAATCCCGGCGCAATGTTGCTGGAGAAACTTTCACTAACTGCTGAAGTTCGGCAAAGGTCATCCGGCGATGCTTGCGGACAATCTTTTTTATGATGTTGGATCGTTCTTGAGCGAACATGTTTAAATTAGCTTAATAAATTTAAGAAGGTTGCTCAACTTTAATCCTAAATTGCTTTTAGTTTTTGCGCAACAAAGCGGTCTTGTATAGATTGCAAACTCAGAATGTCATCTTCCAATTCGCGAACTATGCCCAGGCAGGAAACAATTTGGAGGTTGTTCACCCCGTCACCTTACTTGCCAAAGGTCATCGAGTTGTTAAATACTGGAACGAACTCCAAATTCTTTCTCAAGTTGAACACATTCTTTCAAGGGACGTATGCCATCAGAGGTTCCAGTGCCGCGCAGGCACGAAGCGGCCGCACAAACTCCATACCGGAGGGCGGTTTCAATCGGAATTTCGTCATGCAATCCGTATAAAACACCCGCGGCAAAAGCGTCGCCGGCACCAACAGCGCTGACGATTTTTGATTGTGGAACATTTAGGCTGCCTTGGACTCGTAGCCGTCCATCGCGGCCCAGCGCACAGGCTCCTTCAGGAAAATGGACAATGACCCATTTTCCCACCCCGGCTTCGAGTAATTGCAGGGCAGCGGTCTGGAGGGCTGCCAGGTCAATGCCGGTGGTTTGCCTTATTTCAATACCAGTGGTTCGCGCAATTTCGAACTCGTTCAAAATGCAATAATCAACATAAGGCAATGCTGGCAGCACAATTGGCCCAAAACGTTGACTGTCTTCACTCACCAGATCAATGCTGGTTTGACAACCCGCCGCCTTGGCCCGTTTCAACGTCCGGGCTGCTACCGTGCCGAATTCTGTATCTGGCCCGTCCAAACGGTCGAGGAGGAGGAGATAGCCAAGATGAAAAATCTTCGCCTGGTTAGAACCGAAATCGAAATGCTCGTCGTCCAGAAAGGCGTTGGTTCCCCGTTGGTGGAAGAAAGTGCGCCGTCCCGTTGATTGAACCACCATGACATCAGTATATGAGGTATGTGCCGTAGTGTGGGTGCGTAACTGTTCAGTATTGATTTGATGTGCGGCGCATTGGATTGAAATCCATTCGCCGTCCGCATCGGAGCCGATTAATCCGACGCCCGCCAGCGGAAATGGAGCTGCCAGTTTGGCAAGGTCAACCAGGACATTAAAAGGGCTGCCTCCATTACTGACGGATTCGAATATTATGTTTGCCAAGGCATCCTGCTGTGGATAGGTGTCAATAAATTTTAGCTTATCAACAATCCAATTTCCCCCTGCAAGGATGCCGGAGCGTGCGTTCATATTTATCTATCGCTCACGAGGTGCACGATCGCAGGTTCATCCTCTTCGACCCCTGGATACCGTCCGATGTCGCCGTTCACAAAATAATTGTCGTGCAAATCATCATTGGCCGTTGAGACTTCGCCAATGATACATTCATCGGATAAGGGATAAAATTCATGATAGACCCCCGGAACGAGAGTGACCCGTGAGCCTGCTTCCAATTCAACCACGTTGCTTGACTGCACCTCCAAAGGCTGGTGATTTAAAGGAAGAATGAATTTTTCATGCCGGCTTTCATCAGGAGAACCCGCCCAAACTCGCACGGCCAGCTTTCCCCAACGGCAGATAATATCTTCTTTTTTCTTTTGATGGCAATGAGCTGGCGTGGTCATTCCCTTCCGTGCATACATGAGTTTTTCACAATACTCTGCTTCTTCTGCGAGATTTACCAAAACCAAACCGAACTTCTGCCAATCACCGAGGCCAAAATCGGTGACATCCCAACGCGGGTTAGGCGGGAGTGCCCAACCGTGAGCCTGATAGCAGGCTTCGGCAGACCGGATGAGGCTGTTGATGGCACTTCGTTTCATGGGCAATTTATTTTGAAATCACTATTCGGTTAATGTTGATTAGTCGAGAGATATCGCCAGTTTTTTTGTGACGGATTGAAGTGCCGCTGCAAAGAGTTGATGGCTTTCCACAGCCTCTTCCGGGGTGACGCAACCAAAGCGGCCTTCAAGTTTTCCGGCGCGTTCGGCGAGAAAAGCCGCCCACATTTGGAGAAAACAATCAGGAAACCCAGGTTCAAAAATACCTCCGGTTATGGTGGGAAAAGGGCCGTGAAAACCAAGATCCGTGCGTTGCCAGCTTTGCTCCTTGCCGCGGTGGAATGTCCAAAGGGTCTTGGGCTCCTTGGTGCTGAACTTCACACCTCCATCAGTGCCGAGGATTTCCAAGAACCAGGTATTGGTCTCGCCTGGGGCGAGCCGCTTCATTTCGAAACGCACCGGAATTTCGACGCCATCGATTTCCACGTCGGTATGCAACATCGCATTATCCCAGGTATCACAGGAAACGGTGCCGCCGTTGCCATCAGGCCGTTGATGATAAATTTTCTGCAATTGCGCATAAACCCGTTTTGGCTTCCATCCGAGTCGAAAAGGAATGTGAACTGCATGCATGCCCAAGTCTCCCATGACGCCGATTTCCCCACAGGTTTTCGTTCGGCGCTTCCAATTCGCCGGCTTTGACGGATCAAGATCGCTGCTATGGTGAAAACCAGACCGGACTTCGAGCAGGTTGCCCAATTTGTTCTCGCATGCAATTTGATAGGCACGCTGCGCGCCGGGCAGGAAAGGAAACTCCGAGCTGCACCGCACAAAACGACCATATGATTTTGCCGCTTCCGCAATGGTGCGTGCCGCTTTCAAGTCGATGCCAAAAGGTTTTTCAGCCAACAAATCTTTCCCCGCCTTGAGCACATCAAGATAGATTGACTCGTGCAGGTTGTGCGGCACCGCAACATAAACGACATCAATGTCGGGGGAAGCGAGCAGTTCATGATAGTCGGCGGTGAGGAGCTTCACGGTCGGCACCTGCCGAAACCATTTGCGCTGCTTTTCAGCGAGGTCACAAACCGCTACCAGTTCGGCATGAACTGGATAATTGTCGAGAACAAACCAGCGGCTCAAAGCGCTGGCCACTTCGCGCCCCATCAATCCGCCGCCGATAATGCCGATTCTTACCTTGGTATGCATCGCAATTATTTATTTGAGAAACTGTGCTGCCGAGATTGCGCTGGCTTCGTCGTGGACGATAGCCATCAGTGCCTTGATCATCCCTGACGGGTTTGGATGTTGAATGACATTGCGTCCGTAAACAATGCCGGCGACACCTTGTTTGATCAGTGCTTCGGTTCGCTGCAATATTTCCTCATCCGACGCCCGGCCACCGCCGCGCACCAACACGGGAATACGGCCGGCAATTTCGACAACTTTATGATAAACATTCACGTCGGCGGTGGGATCGGCCTTGATAATGTCGGCCCCCAATTCAACGGCCTGACGAACCAGCGGCAGAATTTTTTTTGCGTCTCCATCAACCATATAGCCGCCAGATTTTTCATTTGGTTGAAAGACAAGGGGTTCAACCATGAGCGGCATGCCGTAACGGTCGCAGTCCGGTTTGATTTCAAGAATGTTTTGGATGCATTGATCGGTAACTTCGGGTCGGTTGGGAATTTGGAATAAATTCACCACCACGCAGGTCGCATCCAATCGCAAAGCTTGTTCGACCGGATTTCTAATCATGCGGCTGAAAAGAACTCGTGGCAGTTCCCTGCCATAAACATTCGCGACATCAGTGCGGAGGACAAGCGATGGTTTTTGCCGGCCGGGAATGGCTTGAAGAATGGGTGCTTGCCCGATAGTCAGTTGAATCGCGTCAGGTCCCGCTGCTAGTAATGTGGCAAGGGCCTTCCCGATATTTTCAATCCCGCATAAAAAATCATGCTCATTAAAAAAGCCATGATCCACGGCGACATCAAAGCAGCGGTTTGATTTAGGATTGAAGAGGCGATTCTGCCGGGCGGATTTCATAATTTACACAATGGGATCACGATTTTTGTTGATTGTATCTGATTGTTTATTATCATGTCAATCATATCCATGTGCAAGCCATTTCAATTTTAGCCGGTGGATATTCGTGTTTACCCGCGAAAACATTGGTTGATTGAATGTATAACTGGCGCTTGTAAACTGAAAAGTTGAAAAGTGTGTCTCTGGCATAAAGCCCGATACACGACAAAATTAAAACAGAATAATCCCTAACCTGATGCAGGCTTTAGTTATATGAAGAAGAATGTCAATGCTGCAGGAGATATCGCTATTGCCGAGATGCATCCGATGGGTAGATTGGGATTTTGAATTCATTCGTATGAATCAACCTGATCCGCATATCGAAGGTGCAATTGAGCGAGTAAAAGCTGGTGCGGTTAACGATTATAGGGATGTTGTTCAAGCATACCATCAGCGTCTGCGCAATTTTTTGGTTGGGTCGTGTCCCCCCGGAGTGGATGCTGACGAAATTGCGCATCGGGCGTTCATCGAGGCATTCCGGCAGATTCAACATTACCGATTGGGAACGAATTTTTACGGGTGGTTGAGTGTCATTGCTCGGAATTTATTGCTGGCTGAATTAAAGCGATACCAGCGTCTACAAAAGAATAGCTCGTCTTATTTGGAACACACCCTTGCGCAGGGGTTGGCGGAATCGGTTGAAGCCGAGCCTCAATTGAACGAGGAGAAGGTTGCGGCCCTGCGATCCTGTCAAGAGCAGCTCTCTCCAGAGTCGCAGTCCTTGCTCCAGGCACGATATGACAGCCAGACCCCTTTGGAGCAAGTCGCGCTGAAAATTGGCAAATCGGTTGCGGCCACCAAATTCCAATTATTTGCCATCCGCAAAAGGTTGTTAAAGTGTGTTCGGGGCAAGCTGAATGCCGGTCATCTCGCGGAGAAATGAAGCAATACTTGATTTATTTACATGAGCCGAATTGACCAACTCATTTCAGGTTTTCTGGATGGCAGGCTTGACCCTGTTGACGCGAAAGAACTCGCTGATTTTCTCGACCAGGACAGCGTTTTGCGCGATGATTTTGTTGAGCTATATCGGCAGCATCGACTTCTCTCCGAACAATACGCAACCACCTCGAAATCAAATTTTGTTCAGCGTGTGCTCGCGGATTTACGGGTTGAGAATGGAAACCTCGTGTCTGGAGTAATCAGCGAGCCGCGGCAGGAAAATCAACAGGTGAACTCGAATGAACGGGCATCCCAAATTAAGCGTTCCTTCCGCGATCGAACCACTGGTGGCCTAAATTTCTGGTTGCGACTCTTCCGGCCTTCTCCGGTTGGATGGCTTGCAACGGCCGCTGTTGGCGTTTTGTTGGTTGTCGGTTGTTTTTTTGTCTTTCGGAATAGCCCCTTGTCGGCGGTGGTGACAAAAGCAAGCGTTGGAGTAACGGTTGTCCGGAGTGACAAGAATTTAAGCTGTTACGAAGGGTTTCAACTTAGAACCGGTGATATGTTACGAACGCCCACCAATGGAACGGCTGTAATTCAATATCTTGGCGAACAAACCACACTGGATCTAAGAGCCGGCACCCGACTGCGCTTTCAGAATTCAAAGCATGGTAAACGCCTGAATTTGGAAGCGGGCGAAATTTCAGTTATAGCGGGACATCAGCCCGCCAATGCTCCCATGGTTTTGGTGACGCCTCAAGCTGAGGCTCGCGTGGTTGGAACACGCTTTCTGCTTGCTGCACGGCGTTTTTCAACTTGGCTTGAAGTGAGTGAAGGCGGTGTGGCCTTCAAAAGTAATTCAAATGGAAGTAACGGACAAGGGGTTGCCAATTCAAAATCCGATTTCAAACCAGTTATTGTAAAATCAGGAGAATATGCAGTCGTCGCTGGCGGAATACCTTTAGAGACATATCAGGTGACGGATCAACTCAACCTGGCCCACCCGCTGCCAATCAAAATTGACTGGTTCAGTTACTACGGGCAGCCCAATTGGTATATTCATCCGCCCTATGTGCAACAGACTCAGCCTGCCAGCACCAGCCGGACTTTTCAATTGCCAGCGACCAAGGGCAGCATCCTTGTTGCAGGAGGGGTAACAGTCAATTCAGTGAAACGCGACTTGACACTTGCCAATGGAGATGTCGGTTTTGCGGTTGGTTTATCAGCGGGGTCTGATTACCTCATGGCCTGCGTTCAGCGAAAAAACGGTCAGCCAGTATTGGAGATAGTTGATCTTAATATGGTTCCGCTGGCCGAAATCCCGGTGTCTGTTTCTTCATGGCCTGTTTGCAAGGTTAAGTTCGCGCTTGAACGAGGGGCTGCGCAAGAGGCTATGGTTCGTGCCAAAGTGTGGTCTGAGACTGGTGAACCGGAAGCATGGCAATTATCCACAACAATTAAGCTTCAGGGGTTATCGGATGTGTTTGAATTGCGGTTAATGACCATGAACAGCGCCTGCACTTTTGAAAATGTCTCGGCCTTCCTCATTGAATAATCATTAAATCCTAAAGCCTTATTATCACAGCTGTCATGTTCAATTTCATCGCAAATTACAAAATTTCCATGCACAAGATTTTGTGCATTTGCCGTATTTCCTTGAATGTCGAAAAATTCGCTCCCCACGAATAAACCGGAATACCCCTCCCGAAAAACTAACCGAACAAAAGGATAGCAAATGAAAACAAGCATCATACAAACTGCCTCGTGCCCGATTCTTAGGCCGTCAACATTGTCACCAATCCAAAGGTTGAAATTTTCGCCGCGCCATTGGTTATTGAGCAAACTTGCGCCCGCAACCTTGGGCGCGCTTTTGCTATTAGCTGCGCTTCAGTCGCAGGCATCCCTGGTATTGGAATGGAAATTAGATGATACCAATGGAAGTCCAACGGTGGCTGACAGTTCGGGGAATGGATATGTCGGCAAAGTAAACGCGAGTTCAAATACCACCTTTCTTGCCACCGGTGGTATATTGGGTGGATGCGTTCAGTTCTCTGGCGTTGGAGATCAACGGGTTTATATGGACACGAGTGGTATATTTCCTGCGGCTTTGAGCACTGCTCCGTATCAATATCCGATCACAATCAGCGTATGGTCCAAGAATAACGTTGCCGGAAATTCGGGCCAGTTATTCGCTTTTGGTGTTAACAATGGTTCGGTATATCATGCGTGCAGACAGACTGGATTTTTGGATGAGCGCGCCAATGGTTTGGACAATCTGATCGGCACCGGTGCCGCCAATAATACTGGCTGGAACAATATTGTGTGTATTTGGTCAGCCACGAACAGCCAGGCTATATACGTGAACGGCGTTCTTAATGCCAGCGCAACCAAATTTGGGGTGACCAATAAGATTGTTCAATTTGCCATAGGCGGGTTGTATCGGGCAGTCGGCTCCGCTCCTGTGAACGCTTACGCCGGCCTCATGGACGACGTCGCGGTTTGGACCGATGTTTTAACCGATCAGCAAATTGCAGCGATATATGGACTTGGTCACTTCAGTGCGGGTAATGCCAGTGACATGCCACAGTTTCTTGCCGCGTTCACAGCCGGAACAAACATAGCGCTCAATCAGATAGTCTGGAAGCCCACCAACGGATTGTCGGGCGCTCTCGGTGCCACGGGCGGCACTGTGGCAGGCACAAATGCCTACGTCGTCCTTGACGGTTCCGGAAATGGAATGCAAGTCATCGGGGCTGCGGTGCCTCCGGCTGTGTCAAGCTTTGCCATAACTCCCAATCTGATTTTTGCAGGCGACACGCCCACGCTCAGTTGGAATGTGAGTGGCGCAAATTCGGTAACCATCAATCAAGGTGTTGGTTCAGTGGCGTTGACCGATTCCACAAACATCACCACGTCCACCTCGTCTGTGCCTTCGTCCACTACTTGGACGTTGGTGGCCACAAACAGTTTTGGTTCCACAACAAATATTGCGACCCTAACCATACAGCCGACTCCAGGGCCACTTAAATTGGCGGTGCATTGGGCATTGGATGAGGCCAGCGGAACCAATGCAGCGAATTCATTAGGAGCCTACTCCGTCGGCCAATTTGTTGTTCAGACCAACGTTGTTAATGGGGTGACCAACCTGTCTTATGCTCCTGCTTGGGAACCAACCAATGGTTACATCGGCGGCGACCTTTTCTTCACCGATGTTCTTACCACCAATCTAGCAGTTGTCCGCGGAGATTTAGGCGGAGTGACATTGACAAATTATCCATTCGCCATGGCCGCATGGGTCAATACAAAGGACGTCACAACTCGAAACCAGACAGTGGTGAGCCTGTGCGATTCAAATTCGGCTGCCTCATATTACTGCCTTCAAGTGGATGCCGGCCAAGCCCGTCTGGCAGCACGCAATGGTGTGGAGATTGATCTTTTTTCTGGGGTTTATGTATACGGAAGTGACACCCCTGCAGATTGGCACTACATAGTGTGCGACTATGAGCGCGACAATGTCCGCAAAATTTATGTAGATGGCTCGCTGAGTGCCACCGATACAAATCAGCTTGGCGGATTCTTTCAGCCCAACCGGTTTTCAGGCGGAGCAATAGACCGTGCTGCCAATCCTGGCATTAGTGCACCGTACACCGGGCGCGCGGATGAACTTGCCCTGTTCACCGGCACCTTGACTGCGGATGAGGTAAGTTTGTTTTACGGCGGAATGACCGGACTTAAATTGAACACTGGAGAAATTGACACGCTGCGAAATGCATTTCTTCAAACCAATGCGACGACAGTGCATGGCGCAGCTTGGGCACCGACAAGTGGCCTGGTCGGAAGCGTGGGTGCAACCGGTGGCAGCCTCGCCACTCAGGATGCGTTCATCGTCATGGATAACAGCGGCAACGGAATGCAAATCTCGACTAGTACTCCAAGTATCAGTGGCATAAGCCCAGCCAGTCCGGTGACTGGCTCGAGTGGCTCGCAGACGTTGACCATCATGGGTGTTAACTTCCAGTCGGGCGGCACGGTCACATTGAGCAACGTGGATGCGAGTGTTTCCAGCAGTCCGGCGGTCACCTTCGTCAGCAGCTCGAATCTGACGATCAATGCCACCTTCACGGTGGTGCCGCACAATTGGAGCGTTCAGGTGATCAATCCCGGCAGCATCGTCTCGGCACCGTTTAGCTTTACGGTGGCGGCACCGCCCCAACCCAAGATCAGCAGCATCAGTGTGGTTGCAGGGAATGTCGTGCTAAATGGGACAAACGGGACGGCGGGGTTGACGTATAGCGTGCTTGCCTCGACAAATGTGGCGCTGCCACTGGCCAGCTGGACGCCACTGACTACGAATCTGTTTGGAGCCGGTGGTTCGTTTAGTTGGACCAATGCGATTAACCCGGCCCAACCACAATCGTTCTACAGCATCAAACCATAAGTTGACCTGTGCAGTTCTGGAAATTGAACTGCCAGGTTAACTTTGAAAATTGTAGTATCAAACCCGGGCGCGAAGATTTCCTTTGCGTCCGGGTTATAAATTAATCACCGCTGTTTTTATCCATAGGGTGCAAGCGTCGGGTTAAAACTAACTGTGAAAAGAATGTTTCAAATTTCATCTCTGTTAAGGCGGAGGTCCGGCATGATGACGTCAATCGTTCTGATTGTCGCGGTAGCTGCAATGATGAGCGAAGCCAATGCTCAGCAGACGGATATTCCAATTCACTTTAAAGGTGACCGTTCAGGGTTTGTCACGCTGGTGGTCGAAGATAAAGACGGCAACCGGCTAAAAAATCTCACCTTTGACCAGCCTGTTCAGCCTGGAGAGAATGTCGTTCACTGGGACGGTTCCGCCGTGAATGGCATGGTCAAGCCAGGTGACTATCATATCCGTGGGCTCTTTCATGAGGACATCACGCCGGTTCTGGAATATTCGTTTTACTCCGGTGGCAATCCACCTTGGCCCACAAAGGATGGCCGCGGTGCGTGGCTGGCCGACCACACTGCGCCAGCTGCCGCCCTTTTTTTGCCGGAAGGCAGTCCTTGGCCAGCCGGAGATGTAAAACCGGTCGTCTTAGTTGGCGCTGACTCGGCGGAGGCGGGAAGCGCCCTGATGTGGTTGGATCTCGATGGTCACAAGTTGGGTGGAACCAAGATTCGCGGGTGGAATGGTGCCATAGCCTTGGCCCGCGACATCGGTTCTCAAGGCAATAAAAATCATGTGGCTTACTCAGTGTTCGTCAACAATCCGAGCCGCGACTTCGGCGTGGCAAACCCGGGAGGGTTGGAGCTTTATATCATTGCGAAGACGGGCTTGGAACCTCTGGCCAAAATTAAAGGAGGCGTTCAAATCCACGATGCATACCGTGAACTGGTAGGGTTGGCAGCCTGCAATGGACTGCTTATTTTGGCTAACACTGTGGCGAACGAGTTGGTCGCTTTTGACGTTCGCGGCACCAATAGGCTGCCTTACGCCACCATCAAGCTTGAGAAACTCGGGGGCATCGCCTTCGAACCTGATGGTAAGTTGTTGGTAATCTCTGATGGGGCAGTCAAGCGATTCGCTGTCGAGAATGACTGGAAGTCTCTTAAACTTTCAGGGGAACAGGTTGTGGTGACGGCTTCTGCTTTTCAGTCACCAAAGCAGATAATCGAACACGACAAGGAGATTTTTGTAGCCGATTGGGGTGACAGTCATCAGGTGAAAGTTTTTGACGCGATCACGGGGCGGGGGACTCGAACCATCGGCAAAGCTGGGGGTCCGCAAATTGGCGCGTATGATGAACAACGCATGGCTCATCCACTCGGAATGTGCGTGGACTCAAGGGGATTGCTCTGGGTTGCCGAAGAGGATTTTCTGCCAAAGCGAATCAGCCGCTGGAATGCCAAAACCGGAAAATTTATCAATGCGTGGTATGGCCCGACACAATACGGTGGCGGCGGATTTGTGGATCCGAAAGACAAATATCGTGCTTACTATCCATCCATTGGCAATCCTGGCAGCATGGGCCTGCTTGAATTCAGGATTGATCCCCAAACAGGCGAGTCAAAGATGACCGCCGTTCGCTATCGGTTCCCCGATCCTCTGAATGATCTTATCAGCTATGGTGGGTATCGGAAGAAGGCGATATTTTTTCCGACCGACATGGTTCCCATGGGTTCCCACGGTGGAACTTGCCCGGGGCAGACGTTCTATTACAAAGGGCACCAGTATTTTACTGATTCCTATAATACCTACTGGTATGAGCAATCAAATTTTACCACGTTATGGGTTCTTGAGAATGATGTGTGCCGCCCGATTGCTTGTTGCGGATGGGTCAGTTCAGGCAATCATCGTTGGGAGATGCTGGACAGTCCTGAGATCAAGAAAATGATTCCCGAAGGCGACCCTCAAGGCACGTTTTATGTCTGGGTGGATCGTAATCATGACCATGCGCTGCAAGCGGATGAAATCCAGTTTATCCGTCCAGGTGTGAACGGTTATCAGGGGGTGGTATTTCAGCCGGATCTTTCCATAATCAGTGGTGGACCCATCCAGTTGCCAGTTGCTTCCATAAACGAACAGGGCGTGCCAAGTTATGATGTAAGCCAGCTCAAGATTATTTCTAAAACTTTTGCCAGAGGCGATGTTGCGATGAGCCCCGACGGTTGGTTTGTGGTCAACTTCGCGGGTTTCAAGGACGGGCAGGCGCGCTGGGCTTTGGCCACGAGTGACACCAAGGCCCCTCCAACCGGTCCGGGTGATCTAAAGGATCCTAAGCGTATGCTGGGCTATCCTGTAAAAAGTGCCCTTGGTGAGGCCGGCTATCTGATTGCCCGCTACTCGTATATGGGAGAAATTTACATTTACTCCATGGACGGTCTGCTGGTGACCACCCTCGGCGCTGATATCAGAAAGGCGTTGTTTTGGCCTTATCCAGAGCAGAAGCTTGGCATGGCAATTACTAACTTGACCTTTGATGCCGAGCATTTCTGGCCATTCATGTTTGGGAATGATGACGGGAATGTATACCTGTCTCTTGGCAAGTGGCACACCTCGATTGTCCGCCTGAACGGGTTGGACAAAGTCCGGCGGCTTGACTTGGGCGAAATAAAAGTTACGCCAAAGATGCTCTCGGCTGCATCGCTGGCGGACGGCAGCAGAATTAAGATTGAGGGATCGCACGAAGAGCTGACAGTCGTCGCCGTTCAGGCCAAGATCGATGGCAAGTTCGACGAATGGCCCGTGAACGGCTGGACATCAATCAACGAGAAATGCAATTTCCGATTGGGACTTGATGGGGACAAGCTTGTAGCTGCCTATCAAACCGATCAGAAACAATTGCTTCGCAATGCGGCCACAGAATTTCCCTATGCGTTCACGCAGGGTGGTGGACTGGATTTGATGCTGCGCACTGGCACCAACAGTGGGGGTGAACCTCAATCCGGCGACGAGCGGCTTTTTGTCACCAAAAGGAACGGCCAGATATTGGCCGTTCTATACCGGCAAAAAACCGATGGCGGCGGAAACAAGGAAACTTTCGCTTCACCAGTGGGACAGGTGACGTTCGACGATGTGAAGGACGTGAGCAAGTATGTGGAAGTAGCTTCAGACGGGGCAAACTATGAGTTTTCAGTGCCGTTGTCAGTGCTGGGCTTGAAGGATCCTGTTGCCAAGACATTTCGTGGCGACGCAGGCTTGGTGTTGAGTGACGGATCTCGTGCCAGAGCAAGAGTTTACTGGCACAACAAGTCCGACTCTATGTGTGCCGATGTTCCGAGTGAGGCTCGCCTCAATCCCAGCCAATGGGGAAGGTTTGACTTTTAAGTGCAGGAAGAGAAATGAATTAGGTTTAATATATCAATATGGCAAGCGTTAACACATCGGTTCAACCTGCAAAAGCTTCCGCGCACCCTGGCAACGAGCAGACTTACCGTGCCCCTTTTGCAATCATGACGATCCTTTTTTTTATGTGGGGTTTCATGACGGTCTGGAATGACATCCTCATCCCTCGCTTCAAAGAGGCCTTCACGTTGAGCTATTTCCAGGCGATGCTTGTGCAGTTCGCTTTTTTTGGTGCCTATGCCACCGGCGGATTAGCCTATTATATTATCTCGATGATTTCCGGCGATCCCATCAAGAAGATTGGCTATAAAAACGGCGTCATCATCGGCCTGCTCATTGCCGCCGCCGGCAGTGCCTTGTTTTTCCCGGCAGCTATGATAACCTCCTATCCATTTTTTCTGCTGGCGCTCTTCGTTGTGGGCTTGGGCTTTGCCATGTTGCAAATTGCCGCCAACCCTTACGTCACGATCTTGGGCCCGGAACGCACTGCATCGAGCCGGCTTAACCTTTCACAGGCGTTCAATTCGTTTGGGACTACCATCGGTCCCATTATAGCTGGCTGGTTGATCTTCACGGTCTTCACCCGCCCAGGTATTCACGGGGCCGATTCGGTCAAGATTCCTTATCTGGGTTTTGCCGGTGCTTTTGTCCTGCTGGCGGTGCTTTTCAAGTTTGCCCATGTGCCGAGTTTCACCAACACCGAACCGATTGGCCGTGGCGCTGGCGCGTTGAAGCATCCTCACACCGTATTGGGAATGCTGGCCATCTTTATGTATGTCGGAGGTGAAGTCACCGTGGGCAGTTCAATTGTTAACTTCCTCGGCACTGAACGGATGGGCGGTGTGCCCAAAGAGACGGCCAGCAGCTATCTGGCCTTTTATTGGGGTGGATTAATGATCGGGCGATTTATGGGCGCCTTTGCTTTGAGTGATTTGAGCAAGTCACTGAAGCACATTTTTGTTGTTTTGGTGCCCGTGGCTGCCTTCATCGCCATTCTTATATTGCCAGGCATTGGCAATGCGCTCCACCAGGATTGGCAACAGGCAGCCGCGCTATGCAGTTTTGCCAATGCACTTCGATATGGCGCTTTTCTCGCGATTTTATTGATTGCCTTTTTCCTGGGCGAAGCCAGCCCGCATCGCATGCTGGCCCTGTTTGGCAGCTTGATCATCATCCTGTTGGCGACAGGCATGTTTACCTCCGGCGAGATGGCCAAATGGGCAATTCTGGGAATCGGCCTTTTTTGTTCCGTGATGTGGTCCAATATTTTTTCATTGGCGATTGAAGGACTCGGAGTATTCAAGAGCCAGGCGTCCTCCCTTTTGGTTTTTGCAATCCTCGGAGGTGCGATACTGCCGCCTGTGCAGGGGGCAGTGGCGGATCACTGGGGTATCCAATTCTCCTACATCGTGCCAATGATGGCGTTTGCGTATATCGTATTCTACGGAGTTTACGGTTATCGCGCTGGTCGGCATTTGACGGTTCCTACAGTCGCGGAATAAAATCCTGTCAACTCTTAAGAACGTGAATAGCAGTTCAATCAAGCAAAGCCAAAACGTTATTGACAGGGTCAAACATCTCGTCGTGGCTGCGGCTGCGGCTGCGGCTGCGGCTGCGGCTGCGGGCAGGTTTTTTTGCCTCGCGTTGTGTTGTGCCCTGTCGCTGCTGGCATTGCCCGCGACAGCGCAGGAGAAGCTGCCTGTCGATTACGTCAATCCACTGATTGACACGCACGCATCTCGCTGGGACTTCTTCGCCTGTGCCTGCCGGCCTTCCGGCATGGTCAGTCTCAGCCCCGATACACGTTTGGGTAACTTTTGGAGGAGTGGTTATCTCTACGATGAAAAGAAGATTCTTTGTTTCAGTCATATTCATGGCTGGCAACTATATGGCCTGGCGGTAATGCCAATAACCGGTGAGATGCGGGGCCAGCTTGGAATGGACGCATATGCTTCGGACTTCTCTCACGAGAACGAGGTGGTGCGACCGGGTTACTACAAAGTCAAGCTCGACACCTATGACATTGCTGTGGAGTTGACCTCAACTACACGGGTGGGTTTTCACCGTTATCAGTTTCCAGCCGACAAGCCGGCCCATGTGATAATTGATACCGGTGCGTTACTGATGGGAGATATCGTTTCGAGTGAGGTTCATCGTATCAGCGATACGGAGGTGGTGGGGCAAGCTGTCATGGCTCCTATGATGCGGCGATCCAAGAGTTTCACGGTTTATTTTGTGATCCAGTTCAATCAGCCATTCGCCAAGTTTGGCGGATGGACCAACGGGGCCCTGCTGCCAGACGGAGTTGAAACAGTTGCCGGCACAAAGGCTGGGGCATTTGTCAGTTTTGCCTCGCCGCCGAAAGATCCCGTATTGATGAAAGTGGCCATTTCTTATGTGAGCCTAGAAGGAGCGCGGCGCAATCTACAGGCAGAATTGCCGCATTGGGATTTTGACCGGGTGGTGCGGGAATCACGCGAGGATTGGAACCAATGGCTCAGCCGTATCGAGGTGAATGGCGGCACATTGCAGCAACGAACCAAATTTTATACCGATTTGTGGCACGCGTTGTTGGGACGAACGATTGTCAGCGACGTGGACGGACGTTATTGCGATATGACCGGAGCACAACCGGTCGTTCGCAAGGTGCATGTGGATGGAAATGGAAAACCATTATTTCCGCATTATAATTTCGACTCCTTGTGGGGAAGCCAGTGGTCGTTGGCCATTCTCTGGTCCTTTGCCTATCCAGAGATCATGGATGGCATCTGCAACACTCTGGTGGACATGTATCGTGATGGCGGATTGATCCCGCGTGGACCGTCCGGTGGCAATTACACTTATGTGATGATCGGGGATCAGGCCTCGCCGTTCATCGCTGCGGCCTACAACAAAGGAATCCGTAACTACGATGCCAACAAAGCTTATGAAGGACTCCGAAAAAATGCTTTGCCCGGTGGCATCAGGGACCACGCCGGTTACGAACAGGGAACCAATGCTTGTGGCGGTGGCATGAAGTATTATGTCGAGCGGGGCTATGTGCCGGAGGGAATTGAGGGCAGCGGAATGCACAAGGACGGCGCTTCGATGACATTGGAATATGCCTATCAAGATTGGTGTTTATCGCAATTCGCTCAAGCACTCGGCAAGAAAGCTGATGCCGAATGGTTGTTCAGGAGATCATTCAACTATACCAATCTATGGGATGAATCGGTGAAATTTATGCGCCCGCGCCTCAAGGATGGGACGTGGTGGCCTGACTTTGAAGCGGTGGGTCCCAAGGCGACTAATGGATTCTGCGAGGCAAATTCTGCAATCTATACGCATTTTGTACCGCACGATGTGCCTGGATTAATCCGGCTATTTGGCGGAGCGGAAAAATACATTGCTGCTCTCGATCGGCAATTTGAGCTGGCCAGGACCAACCAGTTTGTGGCCGAGCATGACAAGCATGGACTACAATGGGTGGATTATGACAATGAGCCCTCGCTCGCGATGGCGTACATGTTCAACCTTGCCGGCGCGCCGTGGCTCAGCCAAAAGTGGGTGCGAGAAGTAGAGCAGCAGGTCTATAGCGAAGTCACACCCTATGGAGGTTACATGGGCGACGATGATGAGGGGCAAATGGGCGCGGTGAGTGCTCTGATGGCCATGGGGTTATTTGATGTGAAAGGCGGCGCAGAAATCAATCCTTCATATCAAATTAACGCTCCAATCTTCGACCAAATAACCATTCATCTGGCCACGAATTATTTTGCCGGCGGCAAGTTCGTCATTAGAACACTAAACAACAGTGCGCAGAATTATTACATCCAGTCAGTCAGGCTCAATGGCCGGCCACTCAATCAATGCCGGTTGGAACATGCGGAATTGGTAAAAGGCGGAGAATTGGAAATCAAGCTTGGGTCGGAGGCCAATAAAAAGTGGGGAGTTGAAAAATAAATACCAAACGAAAAGTATGAGATGCAGTAGTATAAATGATTTTAAATTGTCTAAACAACATTTGTTTGGTCTGTGCTGTTTCCTCTTAATTCTGCTCCTCTCGGCAATAGATCTTGTGGCCGCAGATGCTGGGCTTCCGCTTCCTGCAAGCCTCAAACTTGAGAACCAGCATCGTGATGCCCGCGTCTATGACTGGGATCATCGACATCAGGCGATCCTGGAACGCAACCAGAACGTCAAGCCGGATGTGGTTTTTATCGGAGATAGTATCACTCATTTTTGGGGAGGAGAACCCGCTGATTTCCGGGGGCGGGGTGAAGATTCCTGGAAGATGATGGTGGGCTCACATGTGGCGTCCAATCTTGGCTTTGGCTTCGATTATATTGATAACGCTTATTACCGAATACAGAATGGCGAACTGGATGGAATTGCCCCCAGAGTCATCGTGATTCTCCTGGGCACCAACAACCTTGGCCATCGGAAAGATTCGGCGGAGATTTGTGCGGACAATATGCGTGCCTTTTTGGATCTCTTGAGACAGAAATCACCTCGCTCCAAAATTCTGCTGCTGGGAATTTTGCCGCGCGGCGACGCCAGTCTCAACAAGGTCATCTTCGCAACGAATCGCCTGTATTCGAAAATGGCGGATGGCAAACAAATATATTTCGATGATTTAAGTGGAGCATTTTTATCGGCAGGCGCGGCTGCGGTTTCAAAAGACCTGATGCCGGACGGCGTTCATCCCAATGCCAAAGGTTATGAATTGCTCGGGAATGGCATCAAGACGCAGTTTGATAAAATTGGTTTTTAAGCCGCCCAATATTAGTCGGTGCCACTTTGTTGGATAAAAAATGTGAAATGCGAAACCCATTGTTCGGTGAAATGACAGACGACAGAACATGTGAATTGAAATATACTCGAACATGGCTTGCCTCCATTCTCTGCCGTGTTTCCTGGCCGAGACAAGCTGGTTTGGCGATGGGATTGCTGATGTTCGCTCAAGCATTGGTGGCAGGGGAGACTTCGCGCCCGTTTTCTCATCCTGGCCGCATCCGTTATGATGGCCAGTGTCTTACGATAGATGGCAAGAATACGTTCATTTTCAGCGGGTCGTTTCATTATTTTCGTTGTCCAAAGGAATTGTGGCCGGAGCGGTTCAGCAAAATCAAAGCCGCCGGGTTTAATTGCGTGGACACTTACATTCCCTGGAATGTGCATGAGCGGGAAGCGCCAAAGAATCTGACCGATTTTTCCCACGTGGATTTACGAGACCTGGAGGATTGGTTGAACATGGCCGAAAAGGCCGGCCTGTATGTCGTCGCCCGACCAGGGCCGTTTATTTGCGCGGAGTGGGATCGCGGTGGGTTCCCCGGTTGGCTCGTTACCAAACGTCCGGCAGGTTACAAAGAATGGTCCTGGTTTCGGAGCAACGACCCGGATTATATGGCTTGGAACCGGCACTGGTATGAAGCGCTGTTTCCAACCCTTGCCCGGCATCAGATCACGCATAAGGCTCCCGGCCAAACCGGGATTATCCTTGTTTTTCTGGAAAATGAATACGACCACTATTTTAAGGACAAATTACAAGGGATCGTGGTCATAAAAGCCTTGGCGAAGGAAGCCCTTGCCCTAGGCATCGATGTGCCTTTGGTGACCTGCGAGACGGATTGCGTTGGCGGCAATCAAGCTCCAATTCTTCGCCACGTTTTCGACGTGCGGAACGAATATCCCGGTTGGGATGTGAACAAGATGGCCAGTCACTTGGAAGCGCAACACAGTATTCAGCCGGATGCTCCGCTAATGATCGGTGAAGCCCAAGGTGGATGGTTTTCTTTTGTCTGGGACACGCCGCCGATTTTTCCGCAAGAAGATTACTACCGTGAGGATCAATCGCCGGCCCAGATTAACAACCTGACATTATTCGCCTTTCAAAATGGCGTGACGATTTTCAATTATTATATGTTATTTGGCGGCACCAATCCGGGCAATACGGGTGCAAAGGACATTACCACCTCCTACGACTTCAGCGCACCCATTCGCGAATGTGGAGGTGTGGGTGAGAAATACCAGCGGGTGGCGGCGATTGGGCAAATGGTTAAGGAATACGGCCCTTGCTTGGCGCGGTCACAGGTTGTCGAGACCAAGGTTGTCACGGATCAACCGGACGTGACTGTAACAATGCGCCAATGCCCTGATGGCGCGCGCTTTTTCTTCGTTCGCAGCGATCAACATGATCAAGTGCGCGCCGGCACGGCGCACGTGCAGCCGGCTGACGGCGGCAAGGAGCTTGTCTTCGGATATCAACTGGAGCCATTCGGCTCAAAAATACTTTTCTTGCCGAATGGCGTGAACGATACGGCCCAAGGAAAATGGCTTCCGGAATCTGTTCCGGCAGTATCGAGGCCGGAAAATTTGCCCCCGCCGGTTAAAATCAATCAAGTAAACTGTAAAGAGGATTCCGGACCGACGATGTGGAAAACCGTGGCTGCCGGAGCATCATTGAATGATCTGGGAATTTATGACAACCGGTTCGTTTATTACCGGGCTGATTTTATCTTAAACGACCGCGACTTGATTCAGCCGTTACGGGCCCGCATTACATATCCAACTTTGGCAGCGGGATCACGAAGGGCGGGCAGGGGCACCAGCGATCATGTTCTGGCATCCATAAACGAACAGACCTTGGGCGAAGCCGATTCGATGGGCGATGTCATATTGCCGATCGAGACTCTTCACAAGGGCAAAAATGAAATGGTCCTCCTCTATCAAAATGCTGGATACCTTAAGGAAGGCGATTGGATGGAAAAGGAGGCCGGCGTGCGAAAAATCCGGTTGCTCCCCGCTGCTCCAGCAGATCAGATGATTACGGGCTGGAAAATGCAGGAGATTCCTAAACCAGAAAAAGCGAGTAGAGCGCCGGAAGTAGCGCGCGACTTTAACGACTGTGATTGGAAATCTGTGACAATAGACAAGCCCGTGTCCGAACAACTTTCCATTGGCCACACTGCCGTCTTTCGAGCGAATTTTAACCTGTCTGAGCAGGATATTAAAGGCGGGCGCACAGGGTTGTTTTTAAGCCAGATAAGTGATTATGGCTGGGTATTCATTAATGGCAAAAAAATCGGAGAAAGTCATAGTAAAATAGTATCGCATACTTTCGACATGTCTGGCGTGGTGCATCTTGGCAGCAATACCCTGGCAATTGTTGTTTCCTGTGTGGATGTTCTTGGGCACGGGGGGATGGGACTGGCGAAGCTGACTTGGCCGGAGAAGTCTGGCATCCAGCCGAAGGGAATGGTTCAATATTCTGATCTTTCTGACGGCATAGCGGGGCAATGGTATCAAAATTTCCAGAACGAGTCGGGCTGGAAAACGCATCCGATTCCGGATCGGTCAACTCCTTCGCAAGCCCTCCTGACTTGGCACCGACTTTCGTTCCGGGTGCCGTCATTGTCGTCAGGTAATTGGGTTCCATGGTTGGTGCGTTTGAGTGCTCTTGGCGACGGCTTCATCTATTTAAATGGCCATGATATCGGGCGTTATCAAGAGGCGGGTGCACAGTATGATTACTATCTGCCGGAATGCTGGTTGAATTCTGGCACAAACGGACAAAATGTGATCACCCTTTGCCTCCGGGCGGGAAGTCATGGAGCATCCATTCAATCTGCTGAAATAATTCCATATTCTGTATATGCTGAAAAACGCTGAACCATTTCCAATACTCCTCTCGTGATACAAATGAAATGCATACATAACTTTGTATTTTTGATGTGTATGCACCGCCGCACCATATCGAATTATTTGGGCACGAATTAGAGCACATTGCCTTGCCGACTGGCGATTACTGACTGGCTGCTGGGGGGGGGCACCTGTTTGATTTTGATGAAGAGCACCCGTGTCCTTCCACGTTCCCAGAATAGCTTCCCTTAAAGATGCCTTTATCTTCGTGCTGCCAGAGATCTCGCACCGAGCACTGCGCGTTTGCGTCCAGGCCGATATCGCTCCAGGAAACAACCATATTCGTGCTGCTGCTGGCCCGGTTGAGCAATACCACTGCCTTGGTGCTGTCCTTTAAGACCTTGACCAGAATTTCCCGGTCGCCATCAATTTTGACTTTTGATCCCATTATTCCCAAAGGATCCTGATCAACAGCTATCGCTTCGGTATTTCCAACGATTGCAAGCGAAGCGGGAGAAGCGGTGCGAGGGTCGGTCCAAAGCATGAGCGGCTGCGCCAGTATGCACCAGAGTGAAAACTGAGCACGACCTTCGGTGTCAGACATCGCTCCCCCTTCTTTTACTGTGCCAACGGTTATCGTATCTCCTTCCGTCCAGTGTCCAGGTCCGTGAACGGCTTGCAGGTTGGCGTTTATGACGATGTCGTAACGCTTCATAAATTCCAACCATCCCGAAGTGGCGTCAGGGCATACCCTCCACATATTGACAATCGGTCCAGGCCATCGTTGTTGTCCATAAAGCACGGCGTGAAGGAGGATCGGCCGGCCTGTCTTGGCAAGGCAGTCTCTCATCTTAGTCATCGCATTCGTCTCGCCCTGGTCGGCACCATGGCACCAGTCATACTTCAGGTAATCAAATCCCCAGGCGGCAAACATGTTCGCATCTTGCTGCTCGTGGCCGAAACTCCCTTCCAAGCCGTAGCAAGTTTTCCTGGCCGGGGACTCGTAAATACCGATCTTCATCCCCTTGCTATGCACATAGTCAGTAAGCGCTTTCATGCCATCGGGGAATCTCACGGCCACGGGATATAGATTGGTTTGAGCGTCTCTACCACCAATCCAAGCATCGTCAATCACGAGATACTTGTAACCTTTGTCTCTCAGTCCCGTTGATGCAAACGCATCAGCCAGTTCCATGATCGCCTTTGCGCTAATATCTGGACCGACATCGCGGCCGGATCCCCAGCAGTTAAAACCCATCGGCGGCGTGTTTGCCAGGCCGTTGTCCAACGCGGATACGTTGGATGTGGTTGCCAAAACAATATAACAGAAAAGGAGAATCTTGAGGGTTCCCCATTCTTTTGCCGCTCCGTGTGCTTCTATAATCACGCTATTAATGTTGTTCACGATCGTAATCTTCATTAGGAGAAAAAACTTGCAGACGGCCAGTATCCAATTTGTATTCGCGATATCAGATATAACACAACTGACATGGGACGCAACGGTTAGATAACGAAGACTGTGTGGCGCCGCCCGGAAAGGTACGCCATTTAGTTGCAAAAAGATGCTAACCTGCCGTCTCGTTAGGCTATTCCACATCTATGAACAAGCAATGTGGTTCACATCAACACGGCCGCACTCCCCGTCAGAAATAATCCTTTATGAAAATGCAGTCCTCAACCACAACTTCCTTCCTTGTATTGTGACACAGAAAACTACGTTCCAACATTTCGCCAATAAAATCTACAGACTGGCGCCGGTGTTCCTAACTATGATGAGTTGCGGCTACGTGGCGCTCACACTTGCAACTTTTACAGGCTTTGCCGCCGAAACGGCACGTTCGTTTTTGCATCCTGACCGCATTCGTTACGACCGCCAGTGTCTGACAATCGAGGGCCATGATATTTTCATTTACAGCGGTGCGTTCCATTATTTTCGCTGTCCGAAGGAACTGTGGCGCGACCGGTTTCAGAAAATCAAGGATGCCGGCTTCAACACAATCGACACTTACGTGCCTTGGAACTGGAGCGAACGGGAGATGCCCGCGAACGTGGATGACTTTTCCAAAGTGAACCTCACCGACCTCGACGCCTTTCTGAAAATGGCGGAGGAATTTGGCTTCTATATCATCGTCCGGCCCGGCCCGTATATCTGTGCCGAGTGGGACACCGGCGGCTATCCGCAATGGCTGTTGACGAAGAAGCCAGCGGGGCCGCCGCGCGAAAAAGCGTGGCTGCGCAGTGACGATCCGGTTTATCTCGCATGGTGCAAGCATTGGTATGACGCCGTTTGCCCGGTCATTGCGAAACATCAGATCACGTGCAAGTCGCCAGGTAAACCGGGGGTCATCCTCCTCCAATTGGAAAATGAATACGACAATGCTGGACAGCCCGCCGCCGTGATGGTGAATCAAATCAAGACGCTGGGTGAGGCCGCGCTCGCCGGCGGCATTGACGTTCTGCTGTTCACTTGCTGGACGCATCCGGTGCGCGGTTCAACCGACCCGCTGCTGCGCCAGATCTTTGATGCGTGCAATTTTTATCCGCGCTGGAATGTGGAAGGTGAGTTGAGTCCGGGAATTGAAAAACTGCGTCGTGAGCAACCGGATGCGCCGCTGGCGACGACCGAGTTGCAGGGCGGCTGGTTCGCGCAAGTCGGCGGGAAATTGAGCGAGGAACAGGATGGCGTCACGGCTTCCCAGATCAACAACATCACGCTCTTTGCAATCCAAAATGGCCAAACAGTTTTGAATTATTACATGCTTTTTGGTGGCACGAATCCCGACGACTGGGCAGCGCGCGGCTTGATCACTTCCTACGATTATAACGCACCCATCCGGGAATGGGGCGGCGTGGGCGACCGTTACCAGCGCGTCTGGGCGCTCGGACATATGTTGCAGGAACACGGCGCGAAACTCGCGCGCTCCGAAGCTGTCGAGTGCGACGTGAGCGGTCCGCAAAAGGACGTCACTATCGTAATGCGCCGCGCGGCGGATGGCAGCCGTTATTTTTTTGTGCGGACATCGCAGCACACCGAACCGCGTGAAGGCACCGCGCATGTGAAAGCCAAAAATGACGGCGCGCCGGAAATTGTTTTTGACTACAAACTGGAACCATTTGGCTCAACAATTCTTTATCTGCCGCCGGGTGCGAAAAACGGCATGCAGGGCGAATGGCTGCCCAAGACCGCGCCCGCGATTGAGCGGCCAACCGATTTGCCACCGCCGGTGGTCATCACTTCCGCGCGCAGCCATGACGATTCCGGCCCGTCGCATTGGGCGAAAATGAAATCTGGCGGGAGCCTGGCGCAAGCCGGCGTTTACGGCAGCCATTTTATTTTTTACCGGACGAAAATTTCCAGCGCCACTGCGACGAATCTGCTGGTGGAGTATCCCGATGGCGATGCCGTCCTCGCTCTTATCAACGGACGGTCGGCCCTGCGCACCGGCGGCACGACCATCAGTTCTGTATTCGCCTTGCCGGCGGGTTCCAGCGAGGTGCGGTTCCTCTATGAAAACCGCGGCCACGCCCACACTGGTCCGAGCGTGTTGGAGCGGGCGTCCGGAATCAGCGGGGCGCAACTGACGGGCAACATGCTGGCGATGCGAAGACCGATTTGGAGAATGCACTTGGTGGACGGTGCAAGTGTGCATCCCGAAGTCAGTGCCGATTTTGATGATACCGACTGGGCGCCGGTCACCGTGGAAGACGCGAATCAGTTGGCCCCGGATCAGACGGCGGTATTCCGCACGGGAATGGAATTAACGGCCGCCGATCTTGTGGGCATTAAAACAGTTTTGACCTTTGCGCGGATTGACGACCGCGGCTGGATTTATGTGAACGGAAAGAACGTTGGCCAGACCAGGGAATGGTGGCAGGCGTATTCATTCGACGTAACGAAACAGTTGCATACCGGCCACAATGTCATTGCCGTGGTTGTAAAAAACTCGGAAGACCACGGCGGCGTCGGCCGTCCGGCGTTCAGCCAGCAATCAGAAGGCGCCACCATGCCGTTGGGGGTGTTCGGCGCTCCGGTTGGTGATAAGAAGCAATGGTGGGCTCCCGGCCTCAACGACAAAAGTTGGAAGCCGGTCACCATCGGTGAAGCGGCGGCTCCATTGCAGAACAATTCAGTGCTGACTTGGTATCGGATGAATTTTTCGCTGCCTTCGCCGCAACCCGGCGTATGGGTGCCGTGGCGGCTGCATATCGTTGCCAACGGAAATGGCTTTCTTTATCTCAACGGCCACCCGCTCGGCCGTTACTGGGAAGCCGGTCCGCAACACGATTTCTTCCTGCCGGAATGCTGGCTCAACTTCGGCGCTGGCCAGACCAATAATCTGACCTTGAGCCTGCGTCCATTGGACAACGGTGCGGCGATTCAATCAGCCGCGGTGGAGCCTTACGCCGGCTTTGCTGAAAATAGGCGCTAACCCGCTGTCCCATTGGGCTATTCATAATGAACAAGCAATGTGGCTCACATCAACAGACGCACCTGTCATCGGCAATAATCCTTTATGAAAATGAAAACCTCATTCACGA